>JBKHCS010000197.1:0-3292 GCA_046541715.1 Spirochaetaceae bacterium | reverse complement strand
GGGATTTATCTTCGACGCGCCGATTACCCTAGTCATGATGCCGTCTTTGTACTTGATCGGAGCCGATGTTCGCAGACGATTTGGTGGGGCGGAAGGGATTTGCGCTATAATGATTAGAAATCCTGACTGTACTTCACCGACAGTGCACATCGGAGCGTACCGTGACACCGACAGAGACATCTCGGAAGACACTTCTCGTCGAGGACGATCCCATCATCTCCCTCGCTCAGAAGGCGCTCCTCCAAGAACACGGATACACCGTGCTTACCGCAGCAACCGGCGCCGACGCGGTTGAAACCGCGCTTGGTGATGAATCGGTCGATCTTGTTTTGATGGACATCGATCTGGGTCCCGGGATGGATGGTACCGAAGCCGCGTCGGCAATTCTCGCGGTCCGGGATATTCCGGTCGTCTTTCTGACCAACCACTCGGAGAAGGAGATGGTCGACAAGGTCAAGGGCATCACCCAGTACGGCTATGTCTTGAAGTACGCCGGAGAGTTCGTGCTCTTGGAGACGCTTCGTATGGCCCTCGAGCTGTTCCGGGCTCGTAAGGAGGCCGAGGGTTCCCGGGACCTGTACCGGTCAATCGTCCGTTTGAGTGGGGAAATCGTCATACGTCACGCTCCGGATCAGCGTTGGGTCTTTGTAAACCGCGCCGCCTGCGAGTTCTGGGGCAAGACCGCGGAGGAGCTCCTGGAGACCGGACACCTTTCCTTCGTCCATCCGGACGATCGAAGCGCAACGGAGGCCATGACACGCAAGATGGCCGATACCCGGGAGCCCGTGTGGGGCTTTATAAATCGCCAATTGACTCCAGGCGGCTGGCGGACCGTAGAGTGGAACCGGGCGCCCATAATCGACGAGTCCGGGGGCCTCGCAGGCTATCAAGCCTCGGGGCGGGATGTCACAGAGCGGCTACGGCATCACTCACCGGGAGGACGCCTCAAGAATCCGGACCCTCTTCGCTGACATCCTTCAAAACAAGCCAGGAAAGACCTCGGATAGATGCCGGCACCAAAGAACGGACGGCAGCTACAGGTGGATTTCCTTTACCGCGGAGAACAAGCTGGACGAACCGGCCCTTAACGGCGTCCTGCTGACGAACCGTGATATGGACGACGCAAACCTCACTGAAACCCGGCCACTCGGATAGGGCCTTCCTATCGCCCGCCACCCCTCGAAATGCGGACAACAGACGGACCTGCCCTCTCCTGCAGCGGGCCAAGGAGACTGCGGACATCACTGCCCCGAAACTTATCTCCGGCATCACTGGACCTAAGCGCTCATATGCGCTATATTTGTACCTGAACGTACACGTATACTTCTTGACAAGGAATGTGATAAGGGGGCGAAGTGGCGGAACGGACGGTGCTAACAAAGGGTGAGCTCCTCGAGCGGACCGGCGCGGCACCGGAAGATCTGGAACGGTGGATCGATTCGGGGCTGGTGCAGGCCGAAGGGAAGGCGTCTTCCGGCGCGCCGTATTTTACCGAAGAGACGGTGCACCGCGTCGAGCACATCGGTCAGCTATTGGCAATCGGCTACGCCGAAGAGGAAGTCGGCAAGATCCTCCGCAAGGTGGGGCCGCCACAGAGCGGCAAGAGCGACGGGGAGCGGAAAGCGGCGGAAAACCTCCTGACGGTGGGGGCGCTGGCCGAAAGCGTGGGGGTGAGTCCCCGGACCATCAAGCACTGGGAGGAGAAAGGCATCATCGACGCGGACGCCCGGAGCGAGGGCGGCTTTCGTCTCTTCAAAGAGCACTATGTCCATCTCTGCTATCTGATCCAGGACCTGCAGCTCTTCGGTTACTCCTTGGATCAGATAAAGCAGATATCCGACTACTTCCGGGACTTCGTGATCATGCGGGACGATCTGGCCCACTACCCGCCGGACCAGGCGGATGAAAAGCTGACCGGCATGCTCTCGGAGATCGACCTGCTGTTCGACCGGAATGCAAAGCTTCGCAGCGGAATCGAGCGCTGGGAGAAGCTTTTGAACAAGCATCGCAAGCTTATCGCGGATCTCAAGCGGAGCAACGACAAACGCATGGCAAAGAACGTATGATCCGCAGCACAACGCGGAACTCCTACCATCACCTCTTCTCCAAGCTCGGAGAGGTCTTCGACATCAATCGCCCGGAAATTGACCTGAGGGACAGCGGCATTCCGGTCCGCGTCCGGAGCTTTCGGTTTACCTCGGCGCAGGATATCCACCCGGATTCCGACTTCGGCCGGCAGGGCTCTACCTTCCGGGCCCTGGTGTCCTTCTTTTTGGAAAACAACCCCTTCTCTCGGCGCAACTTCCTCCGGGAGTTGGAGTCCCCGGACCGGGACGTCGTCGAGAATAGGGATTTCCGCTACGCGGTCTTCTTGCCGGTCCTGCCGCCGGCCGACAAGGCCACGTCCCCCGCCTGCGACCGTCCGGCCCTTTTCGATCGCGCCATTCTGCTGCTCCACGGCCTGAATGAGAAAGCCTGGCAGAAGTACCTCCCTTGGGCGGCCAGGCTCACCGAGTTGACAGGTCGTCCGGTCATCCTCTTTCCCATCGCCTTCCATATGAACCGGGCCCCGGAAGCCTGGGCGAATCCCCGGGAGATGATGGGCGTCGCCCGGGAACGAAAGCGCCTCTTTCCCAACCTCGAGGCCGGCTCCTTTGCAAACGCGGCGTTGAGCCACCGAATTCAGTTTGCACCCCACCGATTCTTGGTTTCGGGTCTCGAAACCTACCTGAATCTGCTGGACCTGGTCCGGCAGGTGCGGTCCGGAACGCATTCCTGCTTCAATCCGGGGAGCGGCGTTGATTTCTTCGGCTACTCCATCGGGGCCTCCCTGACCGAGCTGCTGATGATGGCGAACCGCGGCGGCCTCTTCTCCGACAGCCGGGCCTTCCTCTTCTGCGGGGGCTCGATCTTGGACCAGGCGAATCCCGTCTCCCGGGCGATCATGGACGAGGAGGCCTACCGCACCCTCGTCGGCTTCCTCCGGGCCTTCGCTGCGGACCCCTCGTCGGCCCTGCCGGTGGGGCATGAGAAGCTGCAGACGTTGGAGCGGGAAATCGACATCGTCCGCAGTATGCTCTTCCGGGAGCGGCTTGCAAGCACACGCGAATGGATAATGCGGAGCATCGGCGGTCGAGTTTCCGCGGTCGTTCTAAGGAAGGACGGCGTTTTCCATCCCGAGGGAATGCTGCGCTCCTGGGCGGGCGACGACGAAGGACCCCTGGTCGAGATTACCGTGGCCGATCCGGACTACGACTACAGCCACGAGCAGCCGTTTCCGGACCGAGCCGCG
>JBKHCS010000056.1:0-18599 GCA_046541715.1 Spirochaetaceae bacterium | reverse complement strand
TCTTCGGTAAGCCTTTCCCTGATCGCCGGCCTCTTCCTGTCGAACTACCCGGAAGCCCTTTCGAGCTCCGCAGCCATGCGGTCGGCGAACCACCGTTTTAGCACCATCCTGTTGATGTGGACCTCGCTCCTGGTGATCACCGGCCTGGGAGCCATGGCGGGGAACGTCTTCTTCGTCGGAGCCTCTCCGTCGCTGTTCACGGTGGTCGAGGGTTTGGCCGCCGGGGCGATGCTCACGATGATCGCCGAGACGATGCTTCCCGAGGCGTATCACAAGGGCGGGAGCATCACCGGGCTGTCTACACTCTGCGGTTTTCTCACGGCGCTACTCTTCAAGACGGTGGGATAGGGGCGTGAAGCCGGCCGGCGGCTAACCTGCCGCAGCTACCCACTCTTCGTAACGCCGCCGTGTTCTGACCGCCGGGAATCGGCCGGTAAGCGTATTCGGCATCGCGAGCATAGTCGGAAGAGCCACCGGGAAGCCGGGGAGGTGGAAAGCCCGGGCGACCTTCAGGACAACGGAGACGGCCGATTCCGGGATATAGATGCGACGAGCACCACGGTGCTGCAGGTATAAATCGGCAAATTCGAAGCCGGTGAGGGTATCGGGACCGGCGACTTCCCAGTGTCCGGTTTCCATGCCGGAGGGCCCTAAAGCGGCTTGGGCCGAGTCGACGATAAGGCCTGCCATATCACCGACGTAGACGGGTTGAAACAAGGCAGCGATTCGCGGGACGGGAACGACCGGGAAAGCCGCAGCCCAACGTAACACGCCGATGAGCTCGCTGCCGGCTCCAAAGAGTATGGACGGGGAGAAGACGACGGAGCTTATCGCGGCGTCGTCGGCGAGCTCCTCAGCCAAGGCCTTTGTCCGGGCGTAGGGCGCGGGGCTGTCCTTCGTCACGCCGAGGGCGCCCACGTGTACTAAAGACGAGACACCGATCTCCCGACGGACGGACAATAGCGTTCTGATACCCCTTAGGTGATACCGGTAGTAGCGCCCCTGCACTCCGGATGGAAGCAAGGGAGAAGCGGCCACCAGGTTGATGACCACCTCGGCACCTCGGAGAGCCTTCCGGAGGGCAGCGGCGTCCTGAATATCCGCCCGGCGGTGGGTAGCTTCGGGGAGTGGGCGTCGGCTTACGGTCGCGCAGGGGATATCTCGCCGCCGCAATTCGGTTATGACGGCCCTACCGAGGAATCCGGTACCGCCGAGAACGGCAACAGGAGGGTACTCCACTACCGCCTCTTCCTACCTCTCAATACCGAGCTCCCGGTCGACGATCTCTCCGAGAACCCGGGCGGCCTCCATCATCACCGGCAGACATCCGTCCCTCTCGGTTCGCCATCGCTCCTTGATAGGAGCACAGTCAACGTGACCGAGAATCCCCTCCATCCGTTGAAAGAACTCCTGGTTTAGCTCCTTGACCCGCTCGCTTTCGTGGGCCCTGTCCTCCACGAAGAGGGCGCTGAATACCATCGACGCCCCGGTCATGACCCCGCAGGTCCTCTCCACCCCCATGCCGCCGCCGAAACCCGCTGAGAGCTTCAGGGCCGACTTAGGCAGGTCGAGACCGTAGGCCCGGTCCGCGGCATAGAGGATGGTCTCGGCGCAGTTGAGATCCTCCTTCTTGTTGACACCTGAGGAGACAATTTCATAAAGGGTTTGGCGGCTCATGACTCCCGATTGTACCACGAGTCATGGACCCCGGCGCCCCCCTCGACGACCATACGAGGGAGATGTGGCAGCATGGAAGGTTGGGACCCGGAAGGCCAAAGAGAAGCCGGGATTCCGATTCCCCGAAATCCCGGCGTAGTTGCCCTATTCCGCGACGGCTTCGAAGTCGCTCTTGAGGCGCTCGAGGCGCGACGTGCGGTCGGCGACAAAGTGCTCGATGCCCTTCATGACCCATTCGGGCGTCAGGCGGGCCTCTTCGATAACTTCGTCCAAGCTGCCACCGGTTCTCCACCGGTTGTCGAAGTCCGGCGTTACCGCGTATTCCTCGGCCAGGCTGTTGAAGATCCAGTCGGACATCAGAGCCCGGGCCTGGGTGCTCACGAAAGTCGAATCTACTCTGTCGGCACCGGTGATTACCTTGTTCCGGTAGGCTTCGTCCTGCATCGCAAAGAGCTCCGCGCTGGTAACACAGACAATTTTGACGTTCAGGTTGGCCTCGACAAGTTTCGGCAGGATTCCCACCGTACTCTTCATCGCGCTGGTGCCCTGGACGAATACCGTCCCGCCCCGGGGTTTCGATGCATCGTAGTCGCGGACGACGTAGGCGCCCCGAGCGGCTTCGAAATGAGAAGGCATACCGAGCGCTTCCCGGTCCGGTATCTCGATGGCCGGCCGGGTTACGTGGAGAACGATAAGGGGAACCGTAGTCGCGCACGCGGCCGCCAGAACAACCGGGACTTCGTTATGCTCCCACGGGTGGAGGTTGATCACGTGGCCCTTCGGGAAGAGTTGCGTTACCCCGGGGGAGAAGATTCCGAAGTGGGTTCGGGAGTCGTCGGCTGTTTCGGGTCCCGAATGGCCGGCAACGTAGATGAACTTGCCTCCCTTCAGTGGAGAGTCCTGAGAGAACTGGCTAAAGAGGCGCATCGGCCCGTACTTTAAATAGGAGAAGGAGCCGTAGGTGGAGGCGGCGCCCCAGAAGCCGTCGAACTCTTTCTCCGGATCTGCGGCAAGATTGGTCGTAGCCGCGGCGGCCATGAGACCGGCGTTGGTAAACTCGGTTATCTCCGTCGGCATCAGAACGCCGTCTTCGGAGCCTTTGCGCTCGTACCAGCCGTACCCTTCAAAATCTCCATACCCGTCGGCGAAGCCCTTGATATTGGTGGATCCGGCAAGGTCGGCGGAGGCGGCAAGGACGATGGGACGGCCGTACTCCTTGGCACCGAAGCTGTTGATCCAGGCGCCCCAGGTAGCCAGAGCGACCCGGTTGGCGGCCTTTTCTCCGGGAGCGAGGTAGACATCCTTCGGATAGTTCTTGAAGTCCCAGAGGCGCTTGTCGGCATAGGGATTACCCTTTTTGCCGAGCTTGAAGGCAGGCAGGTCCGCAGGGACGCTGTCCCCGATCTCGACCAGGCGATCTGCCAAGAAGGAGACGAGCTCCTTGTCCGCCGCAAGGACGTCGGCGACTGCCTTAAGGTTGGCCCGAAATTCGGACTCCAAGGCCTTTGCGTCCGCCGGTGCCGCGCCGTCGACGTTCGTGAACTTCGCGCCGTACTTTTCGGCAAACTGCTTCCGGAGCTGCCAGAAGAGGTCGGAGTTTATCTTGTGAGGGGCGCCGTGGGAGGCGTTGTCGTACTTCAGATAGTCCCGGCCCTTACGGGTCTTGAAATAGGCCATCGACGGGGCCTTGTTCTTCGACTTCTCGCCGAGTAGCTTCTGGAAGGTCTCGGCGACGGGCTTCCAGTCGCTGCCGTTTTCGTTACCGACAACGCGCCACCCGTGGGGGGCGAACCAGTCCTCCGGCGTTCCATAAACAACCGAGCTGACCGAATGGTCGTCGATTCCGTAGTCGTTCCAGTCGACCAGGAAGTACATGTTATCGAGGCCTAATCCCCAGGCGGTGTTCAGCGTCTCGTGGGTAGACCCAGGGGTCAGACCGCCCTCGCCCTCCACGATGAATACCTTGACCTCGCCGAGACCGGCGCGCTTAAGGGCCATCGCTATACCCGCAGCGAAAGGAGACCCGTGTCCCGAGGGACCCGTGTTCGCCTTCAGGATCAAGGTCTTGCCCTCGGATTCGGCGTGTCCCGAGAGCCCGCCACGGCGGCGAAAACCGAGGAGGTCTTCCCAATAGAGGGCGCGTTCGGATTCGTTGGGGATCTGGTACTTCTTGTCCTTTGTTTCCTGGTACTTCAGACGCAAGGTCTCGTTGAGGGTGGCCAGAGTGCAGTAGATCAGAGGGATGGTATGCCCCGCGCCGAGGACCAAGCGGTCGCCGAAGCGCTTCTCGGGGCTCCGAATATCGTAGCGCATCGCACCGCTGAGCAAAAGGGTTAGGAGCATGTGAACCTTCGACCGGGAGCCCCCGGGATGGCCGCTCTGGCGATAGTTAAGAATAATGTCGATGAACTGATCGATAATGTCCTTCGTCTTTTCCAGTTGCCCGAAGTTCGGCTCGAGCTTATTGACAATACTGACGTTTGTACTCAACACATTCCCTCCAGAGGTAGATTTGGGCGTCGCGCGTGTTTCAGTGTATTGTGTACGAATCCAATCTGATGGTTCAAGTCCCGCCGGTACGAAAAGACGACCTTCTACCGGAGGGTCCCTTCTACCGGAGGACCCGTCCCGAGGCGGCTCCCTTCATAAGGGCTTCCACCTCCTGCCTCGTCGAGAAGTTGAAGTCCCCGGGAATCGAGTGGGCGAGGCAGGAGGCGGCCGCGGCGAAGGCAACTGCGTGCTCGGGCGCCTTGAGCTCCGGTGTCGAGAGGGCGAATATCAGAGCGGCTGCAAAGGAGTCACCCCCACCGACCCGGTCGACGATGGCACGTATCTCGTAGGGGGCGTAAACTCCGTCTTCTCGGGGCGCGAAGTACGCGGTGTCGGTTTCGGCATCGTAGAGCATAGCGCCCCAATTGTTATGCGTCGCGGAGAAGCTTTCCCGCAGGGTTATCGCCACCATCCGGATGGTGGGGAACTCAGTCACGATCTTCCGGGCGACGTCAGGGTACTTCGAGACCGCGAGGACGCCCGCCTCGATGTCGGTTTCTTCGGCCTGGATACCCAAAACGCTCGCTGCATCCTCTTCGTTGGCGATAAGCAGGTCGACCGACGGTAACAGGCGGCGCATGGTCGCGCCGGCGAGGGCCCCGGGGGAGCGCCCCTGCTCCCACCTCCAGAGTTTTTTCCGGAAGTTGAGGTCGCAGGAGACGGTGAGCCCCCGGTTTTTCGCTTCGGTTACGGCAAAAAGCGACACCTCCGCGGCGACCGACGATAGGGCCGGAGTTATCCCGGTTATGTGAAACCACCCCGCCCCGGCGAAGATATCGTTCCAGGGATACGTCGCGGTCCCGGTAAGAGATACCGAGGAAAGCTCCCGGTCGTAGATTACCGAGCTCGGCCGCTGATTGGCTCCGGTTTCGACGTAGTAGGTCCCGAAACGCCCGGCAGCAGTCCGGACGATTCCCGTCGTGTCCACCCCGAGACCGGTAAGGGTCCGAAGACAGGCGTCGGTTAGGGGATTATCCGGGAGCGCGGTGACAAAACGGCTTTCGCCCCCAAGGTAGGAAAGGGACACCGCAACGTTGGCCTCAGCTCCGGCAAAGGTGGTGTTGACCGGACCGGGCATACCCTGGGCAATCCGACGGTAATCCGGCATGTCGAGGCGGATCATTATCTCCCCGAAGGTGACGACGGTCTTCATTATTCCTCCTCCTCGGCCGAGGCCGCCAAGGCGGTCGCTTCGGATGCATTTCTGCGAATCGTCTCCCAATCCTTTGCCCTGATGAGCTCCCGTTTCGCGATCCAGGAGCCCCCGACGGCTGCGATCAAGGGACTGCCGAGGTACTCCTTCAGATTGCCGGGGTTCACGCCGCCTAGGGGTACGAAGCTCAAGCCCAGGTGGCGGTAGGGAGCCGTCATAGCGCTCAGGTAGGGAAGCCCGCCCATCGCCTCGGCCGGGTAGAACTTCAGAACCCGAAAGCCAAAGGGTAGTGCCGCCTCGACGTCCGACGGCGTGGCGATGCCCGGGGCGAAGGGAAGGCCCAGGGTTAGGGCCGCCTCGACGACTCCCCGGGAGAAACCGGGGGCGACCGCGAAGTCCGCCCCGGCATCCACAATCGGCCTGACCTGCTCCGGAAAGATTACCGTTCCGACACCGGCGGTCATCTCGGGTACCCCTTTCTTTATCGCCGCCAAGGCTTCCAACGCGGCATCCGTCCGAAGGGTCAACTCCATGCTCCTGACGCCTCCGGCGACCAGGGCCTCGGCAAGGGGAACCGCGTCCCGGGCGTCGTCGACAATCAATACGGCAACCACCGGATTCTCTAGGATGACCGCTTGAAACTCGGGTACCTTCGGCCTTTCCATGCTCTGCTCCTTATTCCTTATCTAAACGCTTCGACAAAGCGCCCCCCGGTCATAATCGGCGTCGTCGTGCCGTCCGCCAGGTCGGCCGTAACCGAAAGCTCCGCGTGCCCGAACATAAAGTCCAGATGATGACGGCTCACGTTGACCCCGAGGCTCAGGAGCCCCTCCTCGTCGGCCTCCAGGCCTCCGTCGACCCCGTCGGGATATCCGAACCCGAGGGCAAAATGGCAGGCGGCGTTCTCGTCGAGGAGCGTGTCGAAGAAGACGGTCTTCGACCGGAAGATAGGCGACGAGGAGTCGACGAGGGCAATCTCCCCCATTCGGCGGGTTCCGTCATCCAAGGCGATAAAGGTTTCCAGGGCTTCCGCCCTCTTCTTCGCGGTCCCGGATACTACTTCACCCTTCTCGAAGGTAAGAACCGCGCCCTCCACCACCTGTCCGAGGACCAGGGCCGGCCGCGACAGGACGACCCTGCCCTCGGCTCCGGTGATAATGCCACCGGAGACTCCGGCCGGAGCGCCGGCTTTCCCGCGTCCGGAGAAGGGAGTCGTAAATGCCTCTTCCGTCGGAAGGTTCGGGCTAAAGCGCCGGCCCTTAGCGCTCGTCGCTCCGCCTCCCATCCAGTTGTGGTGCCGGTTCATTGGGACGGTAAGATCGGTTCCGCCCCCGGAGAAGTGGAGGGACACCGGCTGAAGCTCCGTAAGGAGCTTTGCGCGGCGCACGAGTGTCTCCTGGTGCTCCCACCACGCGGCTACCGGGTCCTCTTTGTCGAGTCGGAGAATGGGTTTGAGGATCTCCCAGAGGGCCTCCGGGGTGCCTTTGGGTCCGAGCACCTTCTTCGACCAGCCGACCGTCGGGGCGGCACAGACGACCCAGTTCAATTGATCCCGCCGCAGGGCGTCTCGAAAGGGCTTCCGGGCCCGGCTGTCTCCCTCGGTGATAATGCCGAGATGCCCCGAATCGACCGTGGAGAGCGCGTCCGGGTCTTCTGCACCGCGAACGCTTATGACCGCCCACTCCTCATCGACGAGGCTCTTCCAGTAACGCATCCGAGATGCGGGCTGATACGCCAGGTAGCTCTCCCGGGAGTGGAGGGCCCGAACCCGGGTTAACGCCCCGGGGACGCTTTGGACGTCGACGTATCGAATACCGGAATCATAGGCCACCTCGGCAATCGCCAAAAGAAGGGGCCAGTGTTCCGGCTCCCCTGAGAGAAGCAGATTCTGCCCCGGCCGGGGGTTACACGCGGCAAACAAGAGCTCCGCGTAGGCGCGTCTATCACCATCGGTCATGCTCCGGACTATACGAAAGTCACCGTCGCCTCAGCAAGTCCCCGTCAAGCCGCGGTAGGCGCTCGCCGGGTCACTCGGGGCGCTCGCACCCCTTTTTCGCGACCTAAAGAGTCGAAAATCATCACACCATCTCGGAAATCACCCGGCGGGAATGGAATCGATTGACGGTCGACATGGCCACGCCCCTCGTCGACTGGGAATAGCTCTACTGCCTCGAGGCTTCCGGAAGCGTCAGCCGGGAAACAGGGCGGCTTTCGGTCCCCATGACGTTCCAAAGGGACGGCACCCGCGTGGCGGCGGCGTACCGCCCCTTGTCGCCCCGGAGGTAGATAGAGGAACCACCTACCGTCTGCTTCTGGATAAGATTTTCCGGTTCTCCGAGGGAAACACCCTGAACACGGATGCCTTCACCTAGGTCGAGGTATTCGATTCCGGGCAATTCCCAACTATAGCGCACATCGTTTCTCGCACCCGAGGATGCAGGCGATCTTCGAAGCCAACCTGCTTAATCTCAACGAGATCGAGAGCGATACCATCGAAGCGCTCAACCAAGCCTGCCCGGTTAAGAGCACCCGATAGCCGATCTCGAGTGATCGGTGCACTCGTCCGACGTGCTCGGACTCGCCCCAAGATACTAAGCGGATTTTTGTTTGAGCTTTGCCAATTGTGATTCGGCAAGATGGCGGAGCTCTTCGGGAGCCGACGACTCGGCTAAAGACCGAAGCATCGCACCGGCCTTGTCGACTTCCCCGGCGTTCAGGTAGGCGAAGGAAAGGGCGTACTGGGTAAGGTAGTCATCTGGATTGAGGGCGTAGGACCGCTTGAGGGTCTCGTAGCTTTTCCGGTGGAGCCCGGTTTGACTGTAGAGAACGCTGAGATTCCGAAGAATAGAGGCGTTTTCCGGCTCTAACTCGAGGGCCCTCTCGAGGTGCCGGCCGCTTTCGGCATACCGATCCTGCCGGAGATACGCACACCCAATGGCTTCGTGGGCCTCTGCGTTCTCCTCCTGGAGCTTTAGGGCAAAGGTGAGTGCGACAATGGATTCGTCGTTTTGACCGTTCTCGGTAAACGCCACCCCGATAAGCGTAAGAGCCTCGGTGTTATCCGGTTCCTCGGCAAGAAACAGGTTGAGGCGTTTGATTGCGGCATCGTAGTTCCCGTCGTGAATCCGGCTCTTCGCATCTTCGATAAGATAGTCCATCAATCCCCTCCAAGGCAGATGTACCCGAGTAAGATAATCATCTAGCCGCAAGAATCAAGCTTGACCTTGGCTTCTTTTAGTCGCTATAACGCACCGGAGTCCCTATGCTTTCACTACTCGTTATCGGAGACGAAATTCTTACCGGCCGCGTCGTCGAGGAAAATCTCTCCTACATGATTCGCCATTTTTCCGCTGCGGGATACGCCCCGGAAGAGGCACGGATTATTCGGGACAGGGTGGAAGAGATCGCTTCGGCGGTTTCCGCTTTGGCGGAGCGTTACGACTACCTCGTGACGACCGGGGGCGTTGGACCGACCCACGACGACGTTACCTACGAGGGCGTTGCCGCCGCCTTTGGTCTGCCCCTCGAACGGAACCCGGACATGGTGCGGTTTCTCGGCCGGCGCCACGGCGGCACCCTGGAGCCAGGAGTCGAACGGATGGCCCTCCTCCCGGAAGGGGCGCAGGTTATCGAGAACCCCGAGAACCGGTGGCCCGTCGTCCGGGTACGAAACTGCTTCATACTGCCGGGGCTCCCCGGAGCGCTCAAAGAGAAGGTACACCGGGTCGTGGCCCTCCTCCCGCAGAGGGAGGCGCTTATCCACGCAAATGTCTACCTAACGGCGGACGAAGCCTCGGTGGCCCTCTGGCTCTCGGCCCTCCAGAAAGCGGAGCCCTCGGTGCTCATCGGGTCTTACCCCATCGTCCGGGACCGTCGCTACCTTACCAAGGTGTCGATAACCGGTAGCTCCGCGGCGGAGGTTAAGGCCCTCCAAGAACGGGTGGCCTCCTGGGCGGAGGGCGAGAAATGGCTCGACGGAGTAGACGAGCCCCGTCCGATCGGCGACGATGAATAGCCATGAGCATTGTCGAAGATGTGTGGCAGATTCTTGAGCCCCACCTCCTTGCAATAGCGATTCTGACGGCTTCCGCGGTCGCCGGATTCGTCGTCGCGAACATAACGAACGCGGTCCTCCGGAAAGCCTCCGCCGGCAACAAGACGGATTTCTTCCACACCATCGTCCACCGGATTCGGGGGCCGATCCGCCTCTTCGTTCCCCTCGTCGGGCTGATCGTAGCCCTGCCCTTGGCGAGTCTACCGGACCCGACCCGGACCTTCGCGGACCACGCGTTTAAGATCTTGATGATCCTCGACGTCAGCTGGTTCGCGATCCGGATAATCGCGGCCGGAGAGGCTTACCTTTTGATGCAGTACCCCGTGACCGTGGAAGACAACCTCAAGGCCCGGAAGGTCCACACCCAGATCCGGATTATTCGCCGGGTGGTTACCGTGGTCCTGGCCATTCTCGGCATCTCGGCGGTCCTGATTAGCTTTGAGCCGGTCCGGCAACTCGGGACGACCATCCTGGCCTCGGCGGGGGTAGTTGGTATCGTTATCGGTATTGCCGCGCAGCGGACACTGGGACTGATTATCGCGGGACTCCAGGTCGCTCTGGCGCAGCCGATACGAATCGACGACGTGGTGGTCGTCGAGAACGAATGGGGGCGTATCGAGGAAATTACCCTCACCTACGTCGTGGTAAAGATCTGGGACCAGCGCCGCCTGGTTATCCCGATCACCTTCTTTATCGAGCAGCCGTTCCAGAACTGGACCCGACGGAGCGCGGAGCTTCTCGGGACGGTCTACCTTTACACGGATTACACCGTTCCGGTGCCGGAGCTCCGGGAGGAGCTTCGCCGGCTTCTCTCCGAGTCGCCCTACTGGGACGGCAAGGTGTCGGTCCTCCAGGTTACCGGTGCGACCGAACGGGCCGTCGAGCTCCGGGCCCTAATGAGCGCCGGGAGCTCTCCGGTATTGTGGGACCTCCGGTGCGAGATTCGAGAGAAGCTCTTGGACTACCTGCAACGGGAACACCCGGAGGCCCTGCCGCGCACCCGGGCGACGCTGCTCCCGGATTCCCCGGAGGAGAACGGATGACAAACCCCTACCTCGCCCCGCCCATTCCGGAGGATCTCCCGGACCTGGATAGCCTTTCTCCCGAAGCAGCCAGGGAGGAGGCGGCCTATCTCCGGGAGGCGCTCCATCACCACAACCATCTCTACTACGTGGAAGACGCTCCGGTCCTCGCAGACGACAGCTGGGACCGGTTGTTCAGTCGCCTTCAGGGACTCGAGGAGCGCTTCCCTGATCTCCGCAGCGACACCTCGCCTACCCAGCGGGTCGGTATTGCTCCGGCGTCGGAGCTAAAGAAGGTCGAGCACCAAGCGCCGATGCTCAGCCTCAACTCGATCCAGCAGCAAGAGGAGATGGAGGCCTTCGACCGCTTTCTCCGGAGGAGCCTCGGTGAGAGGCCGGTACTCTACGTCGCCGAGCCGAAGATGGACGGAGTCAGCGTCGAGGTGGTCTACCGGGACGGCCGCCTTTCCCACGGAGTAACCCGGGGTGACGGGCGGATCGGGGAAGACATCACCCGGAACCTCAAGACGATTCCCACGGTCCCCTTGGTGCTCCGGGGCGCACCACCCTTCTTGTCGGTCCGGGGAGAGGTTCTTATGGACCGCAACGGCTTTATCGAGCTAAACCAGCGGCGGGCGGAGGCCGGTTTGGAGCTCTATGCGAACCCAAGGAACGCCGCGAGCGGCAGCCTCCGGCAGCTCGATCCGAAGAACACCGCAGACAAGCCGCTTAGTATCTTCTTCTACGACATTCTCGCAGCGGAGGGCTACGCCGGAAGAAGCCACCTCGAGACGCTGACCGATTTTTCCCGGTGGGGTCTCAAGACCAACCCATGGAACAGAAAGTTGGAAAGCCTGGAAGAGGTGGTGGCCTACCGGGAAGAGATAGCCGCGGCCCGGGATACGCTGCCTTACGAGATAGACGGAATCGTACTAAAGATCGATTCCTACGCGGACCGAGAAGAGCTCGGCTATCGGAACCGGAGCCCCCGGTGGGCCGTTGCATGGAAGTTCCCACCGAAACGGGAGGTCACGACCCTGCGGAAGATCGCGGTGCAGGTCGGCCGGACCGGCGCGTTAACGCCGGTGGCCCTCCTCGACCCCGTCTCGATCGGCGGGGTTACCGTGAGCCGGGCGACCCTCCACAACGCCGACGAGGTCGCCCGGAAGGATGTCCGGGAGGGCGACGAAGTCCGGGTAATCCGGGCCGGGGATGTCATTCCCGAGGTCGCCGAAGTGGTAAGCCCTGATCGCCCGAATCGCAGTAAGCCCTTCCAGATGCCGACCCACTGCCCGGTCTGTGGGACCTCAGTCGTCCGGGAGGGGGCCGCCCATATCTGCCCCGCGGGTCTCTCGTGCCGGGCGCAGCTTCTCGGACGGCTAATCCACTACGCCTCCCGGGGGGCGATGGATATAGAAGGTCTCGGGGAGAAGTCGGTGGAACAGCTTCTCGACGCGGGACTCGTTCAGGAAGTCCCGGATATCTACCGCCTTACCGCAGAGGAGATAGCGTCCCTCGAGGGGTTCGGCGAAAAATCCGCCCGACAGTTGGTCGCGGCAATCGAAGCCTCCAAGGCACAGTCGCTCCCGCGGTTCATCTTCGGCCTCGGCATCCGCCATGTCGGAGAACGGGCTGCCGCTCTCTTGGCGCGTCACTTCGGCTCGGTCGGCGCAATAATGGACGCCTCGCAATCCGAACTCGAATCCATCGGGGACATCGGCCCCCAGACGGCCCAGAGCGTCCGCGATTTCTTCCAAAACGAGGAGAACCGCAAGGCCCTCGCGGAGCTCGCGGAGCTTGGGGTGTCGCCGACGGCACCGCCGTCGGTCACAGGGGAAGAGCCCGGAGCCGACGGAAACGCAGACGGGGCACCGGGACGTGGGGGCCCCTTCGCCGGCAAGACGGTTGTCCTAACCGGGAGTCTCGAAGGCTTCTCCCGAGCGGAGGCGAAGGAAGCCATCGAAGCCCGGGGCGGGAGGGTAACCGGATCGGTAAGCAAGAACACCGATTACGTGGTGGCGGGGAGCGACCCCGGAAGTAAGCGAGAGAGGGCGGAAGCCCTGGAAATCCGTATACTAAGCGAGGATGAGTTCGCCGCTTTTCTCGAAATGCGTTAACCCATACGGTTTATGGGCAATGCCGAACTCAGAGACCTACTTTGTGAAGGTATTTTCATGGCAGAGAAGCAAGACAGACGACAAGACAACGGTGATCAGCAATCACCCTTCAATATGAACAACGGGCGCCGGTGGCTCCCCTTTCTGATTCCACTGCTGTTTCTACTGCCCTTTATGGGTGGTATGTTCGGCCAGACGAATCAGCCGAACGTGAGTTATACGACTTTTCTCGACCAAGTGGAGCAGGACAACGTCCGGGAACTCGTACTTTCCGGAGACCGGATCGCGGGGCAGTTCCGCAGAAGCGTTTCGGTAGAAGGCAATCAGCAGGTCCAGGACTTCGTGACCTTCGTTCCCTCCTCCGGGGATCCGGATCTTATCGATCAACTCACAGACCGGGGCATCGACGTCTATACCCGGCCCGCCCGGGACAACGTCTCTCCCCTCGGCTTTTTCGCGAACCTTCTGCCCTTCCTTCTTTTGGTATGGATCGGGATGGCGGTCTTTCGTAACATGCGGAGCCAGGGGGGGAACATCTTCAGCGTCGGACAGAACCAGGCCAAGCTCTACGACAAGCGCTCCCACGTCGAGACGACATTCGAAGACGTCGCCGGTCTCCACGGGGTTAAGGAAGAGGTGATAGAGCTGGTGGATTACCTCAAGCATCCCGAAAAATACGAGCACCTCGGCGCCCGGACACCGAAGGGTGTGCTCCTCGTTGGACCTCCGGGAACCGGCAAGACGCTCCTCGCCCGGGCCATAGCGGGGGAGGCGGAGGCGCCGTTCTACAGCATGAGCGGTAGCGACTTTATGGAGATGTTCGTCGGTGTCGGCGCGTCCCGAGTCCGAAACCTCTTCAAGGACGCCAAGAAACGGGCCCCGAGCATTATTTTTATCGACGAGCTCGATTCTATCGGTCGCCACCGGGGCGCCGGTCTCGGGGGGGGGCACGATGAGCGGGAGCAAACCTTGAATCAGCTTCTCGCAGAGCTCGACGGGTTCGAGCAGACCGAGGCGGTCATCGTCCTGGCGGCGACAAACCGGCCGGACATCCTCGACCCCGCACTCTTGCGCCCCGGTCGTTTCGACCGCCGGGTAACGACGAACTTGCCGTCGGTAAGAGACCGCGCCGAGATCCTCAAGCTCCACGCAAGAGAGCGCCCCCTCTCCGACGACGTGAATCTCGAGGATATTGCCAAGGGAACCCCGGGGTTCACCGGGGCGGATCTTCAGAACCTTCTGAACGAAGGCTCGCTGATCGCCGCCCGGCAGCAGAAGAAGCGCATCGAGGCGGTCGACCTCGACGAGGCCCGGGATAAGGTGCTCCTGGGCCTGGAACGGCGGAACCTTACGGTGAGCCCGGAGGAACGCAAGATCGTGGCGTACCACGAGGCGGGCCACGCGGCTGCCGCCGCCCTGCTGCCGAAGACCGACCCCCTCCTCAAGGTGACGATCGTCCCTCGGGATCGCGCCATGGGGGTAACCCAGCAACTGCCGGACGCCGAAAAGTACCTCTACGACAAACCGTATCTCTTTGACCGCTTGGCCGTCCTCCTGGCGGGCCGAGCGTCGGAGATCCTAACCTTCGAAACGGTTACCAGCGGCGCCCAGAGCGACTTAGAACAGGCAACCAAACTCGCCCGGAAGATGGTAAGCGACTGGGGGATGAGCGATGCGATCGGCGCGTTCTCCGCAGGCGGCGAGAAGCAGAATGTCTTCCTCGGCGAAGAGCTCTCAAAGCGCAAGGAATACTCCGAGGCGACCGCTCAGGAAATCGACAAGGAAATCCGCAGCCTCTTGGGAGAGGCGGAAAGACGGGTCAGCTCCCTTCTGAAGGAGCATCACGACGGCCTCAAGGACGTTGCCGAGAAGCTCTTGGAGAAGGAGGAGCTCTCCGGCGAAGAGGTCGTCGAGCTCTTGGGGATGACCCCGAAAGAGGCGAAGGGCGACGGAGAAGTAGCCGAAGCGGACGAGTAACCGTCCCTTGGAGTCCCGGCCGTCCTACCGCCCCCCCTTGGTCAGAATCGTCAAGACGGTCTTGAGGATGATCCGGATATCGAGAACCAGCGACACATTCTTGACGTAGAAGAGATCGTACATCAGTTTCTGGGCCGCATCTTCCTCGCTGGCGCCGTAGCGGTAACGAACCTGTGCCCATCCGGTTAGACCCGGGCGGATAAGATGTCGGAGATGGTAGTGGGGCACCCGTCGAGTCAACTCCGTAACGAACTCCGGCCGTTCCGGGCGGGGGCCGACAAAGCTCATGTCTCCCCGAATGACATTGTAGATCTGCGGAATCTCGTCGAGACGCGTCTTGCGGATGAACCGACCGACCGCGGTTATTCGCGGGTCGTTCTCTCCGGCCCACTGGGCGCCGTTGACCTCCGCATCGGTGACCATCGACCTAAACTTGTAAATGGTAAACTCCCGCTCGTTACGCCCTAACCGGACTTGTTGATAGATCGCGGGCCCCCGACTCGTCGCCTTGACAAAGGCGGCCGTCAGCAAACCGAGGACGACGGCGGGAACGGCGATAAGGATGACCCCGACGATATCGAGGATACGCTTGAGGTACTGGTAAGACCTGTTCGGACCCCGGTTGAGGTTTTCGAGGAACCAGCTCTCCCGGGTAGCGTAGATGGGGATGGTCTCGTCGAAGGCTTCCCAGAAACTGGTTAACTGGAAGAAGTTGAGCCGATACCGCAGTAAGGAGTAGAGTTCCCGGTAGACCGAATCGAAACGACGGTCGCTGATGATGACCGTATGGACTTCCCCTCGCTCGGCGAGAGCCGTCAACTCTTCAATACCGTCAAGGACTTCGATGTCCGGGAAACGCCGCTGGACCAACGAGGTGCTGTCCGGATCTCGAAGGATTGCCCGAACCGTGTAGCCGAGGCGGGAGGACTCTTGGAGTTTCTCGGCCATTTCCAGGGCGTGGTCGTCGGCGCCGACGATAACCACCGGCCGCTCCACACCGAGGGTATCGAGAAGCTTGTTGAGGAAAAGACGCCAGAAATAGAAGAAGAACGAGTAGAGGCCGGCAACGAGAAGGAGGTTGGTCTTCGGCGAGATCTCCAAACCCGGGAAAGCATAGAAGAAGGCCACGGCAAGGCCCAAGTTGGCCATCATCGAGTAGACGAAGTAACGATTGTTTACGGGTTGGCTCAAGTTGTAGAGGTCGGTTATGTAGAACACCGTCAGCCAGAGGGCGAAGACGACGGTAAGGGGAAGAAGGTGGGCCTGATACCGGGAAAGCAGAAAGTCGGTACCGTAGCGGAGACCAAGAGCGAGAAAGAGAGACAGGTAGAGGGCGACCACATCGCCGCCGAATACTACGGACTTAAGGCCTTTTCCCCGCATATAAGGACGCTTAGTATAACAATCGGCACGATAAGAGAAAATGGTAAGTTGAGATCACGAAGGAGATTTATCATATTGAAACTAAGGAGACTTCAATGGCAAGCCAACTTGAACGAACATTCTACGCGGGGCTCGGAATGGCCCTCCGCACCAAAGACGCTATCGCCGACATGGCCCAACGCCTCGCCCAGGAGCAACAGCTGAACGAGGTCGAAGGACGCCGCCTCTCGGACAACATGGTCCGGCAGGCCGAGGAGTTCCGCGACCGCCTCTCGAAGGTGGTTAGAGAGCAGGTCGACGAAACCCTACAACACCTCGATCTGGTTAGGAAGAGTGATGTGCAAGCTCTCGAACTTCGGATTCAGGCGCTCGAAGCGAAGCTTGCCGCGATGCAGGCGAAGGAGTAGGTCCCGGGAGCCGGCGTGCAGCGGTCTCGTCTCCGAGATGGAAGAAGGCCACGGCATCGGCTAGTTGGTCTGCCTGGGACGATAGCTCCTCGGCCATACCCGCCATCTCCTCCGAATAGCTCGCATTCTGTTGAATGACCGAATCGAGTTGTTGCACGGCTCCGGATATCTGGGTCGCTCCCTGGGCCTGCTCCTTGCTGGACGTGCTGATATCCTGTATAAGCGTCGCGGTCTTACGAATGGCCGGCACGACTTCCCGGAGCAATGTGCCCGCTCGTTCGGCAACGTCGAGACTGTTTCGAGAGAGCTCGGAGATCTCGGCAGCGGCACTGCCGCTGTGCTCCGCGAGTTTACGAACCTCTCCTGCTACGACCGCAAATCCCTTCCCCGACTCCCCGGCCCGGGCGGCCTCTATGGCGGCGTTCAGGGCGAGAAGGTTCGTGTTTCGAGCGATCTCCTCGATTACGGTAATCTTTTCCGCGATATCTCGCATGGCGCCGACGGTTTGCTCCACGGCCTCGCCGCCACTTTGGGCATCGTCGGCGCATTTCAGTGCGATCTTCTCGGTCTCGGTTGCGTGATCGGTGTTCTGCCGGATCGTTGAGTCCATCTCTTCCATCGAACTCGATATCTCCTCGGCGCTGGAGGCTTGGGTCGACGCCCCGTCGGAGAGGCTCTGGGCGGTCTGGGAGAGCTGATCGCTACCGGTCGACACTTCGCCGGAAATCGACTGTACGCTCGATATGGTTTGCCGGAGGCGATCGATCATCCGGGACATCGCAGCAAAGACCTTGCCCGTCTCGTCTTTCCGGTTCGACGAAAGCGTCTGGGAAAAATCTCCCTCCGCCAGCCGCTCGGTCACTTCCACCACTTTGTCGAGGGGCTTTAAGGAGCGCGTGACGATGACCAGAAGAAGCAGAATCGTCACGATCATCACCAGGCCGTTGATCATCATGCCCGAAAGCATTTCGCTTCGGAGCGCGGATACCGTGGCATCGATGTCTTGAGTAAAGACAATGGAACCGATCTCTTGGTCGGCGTAGTCTCGGAGGGTAATCCGTTGGAGGAGCTCGGTCTTCCCGGCTAACTCGACCTCCGTCGTCCCGGGTTCCACCCTGGAGAAGACGGTTCGCATCGCGTCGCTGGAAAACTGATAGAAGACCGTGTCACCCTGGATGACGTCGGTTTCGAGAGCCTCGAATCGCCCCGCGGCCTCGAAGACGTCTTGGTCGATCCCGATAGCGTACTCCATCCCAAAGCTCTCGCGCAGGTTCTCCAGAATCGCGTCGATGGAGCCCCCGAGTTCGACCGTTCCGATGTGTCGATCGCCGTCGGAGACGGGAACCACGACCCGGGTCCCCGGTCCACCGCGCCCAACTTCCAATCCGGCCACCGTCTGTCGGTTGCTGTTCGCGACCACGACAGTGTTTCGGAACTCCGAGAGGTCGTCCCCGAATCGCTCAGGACGATGAAGCCGCAGAAAGCTTGTGGCCGGCGGGAGGTGGAACTGAAACTGTGCTACACCGTAGGTCGACTTGAGCTCTTCGAAAAAGCGCAAGTAGAGCTCGGTTAGCCCGTCCCTATCGCCTTCGGCGAAGAGAGAGACCGCCTGTCTGTTTCGGGCTACGGTCTCGAGGGTCATGTTTAGACCTTCGAGGTCCTTTCGCAACAGACTCTCAAAGACCGTACCGACTTGCTGTCTATAGGCTTCGCTTTCGGTAGCTACCTGCCGTTCAAACGACAAGAGCTGTCGCAGAATGGTTATGCCGCTCATCGCTATGATTGCGATGGTGACGACAATGAGTATTCGTGCTCGGATCGACATCAGGAACCTCCCCGGTATCCTAGAACTTTTAATCAGAGTTTATCACAATAAAAATGTTATTGCACATATTTTTTTAAAAAAAGTTATTAGACTATTCATTGATTTTACTGGTTGGAAACCAATGGTCCAGGCGTCGGCGCGTTTTCCGGCCCGGGCAGGCAGGCAGCACGACGAACCGGCTAAAACGAAGTTGGGAAGTCTGATACGATGACACAGATGAACCTGCCGGGACCATTAAAGCTCATCGGGCGTATCCTCAAACGCTACGGAGAAGTCAACGGCGCCCTCCTTACCAAAGGCCTGGGCTTCAGCCTGATCGTCGGGACCATTCCCCTTCTGTTAATGCTCTTCGTCGCCGGGTCGTTGCTGGTAACGCCGGAGATCGTGACGCTTCTCGAAGGAGAGTTTCTCAGGTTTCTCCCGGACAACGTGCG
>JBKHCS010000055.1:0-18628 GCA_046541715.1 Spirochaetaceae bacterium | reverse complement strand
GCTTCGGGTTGACCTGGCAAGAGCTGGCGCTCTGGTTCGGCTTCGGCGGCGTCGCCTTTGCGGCGGTCACCTATCTTCTGGTCGTCGACGAAGGGCCCGAGGAGTTGCCGGTCCCTTCGGCGGGCGTGGTCCCTTCGGCGGGCGTGGCCCCGGCGGCGGCGGATAGCTCCATGAAGACCGCGACCACGAGCGTCGCCTGGGGCTTTCTGATCGCCGTAGTGCTTATCGCAGGAACCCGGGAGATCGCGATGTGGAGCATACTCGACGTATCCGACTTCTACCTCGTTCGCGTCTTCGAAGGGCGGGCACCGACGGGTTTCTTTCTCTTTCTTCTCTACATACCCGGGGTAATCGTGCAACCGATTATTGGAAGTCTTTCGGATCGGGGAAACCGGAACTACTACGCCGCCGGCGCCCTGGGCTTCTACGGCCTGACCATCGTCGCGGTCACTCTGTTACCGCGTTCGTTGCTCGCCTTGGCGTATCTCGGCATGGGTGCCGCCCAGACCGCGACGGTCCCGACTCTCGACGGGATTATCGCCGACGCCACCCCAAACCGCGGCAGGCGGATGGCTTTCGGAGTCATGATAACCTTCGGCATCGGAATCGGGGCCGCCGGCCCTTTGCTCTTTGGGCTGGTAGTCGACGCCTTCGGCGGAACCCTCGATGGATTCCGCCTCTCCTTCCTGGTGCTCGCGGGGTTGGCTTTTCTCGGTGCCGCCGCGATGGCTGCCATCGGACACATCCGCTTGCCCTCCCACTCCTAGGTTCATACCTTAATCGAGTGAAACAGTCGAGATTTATCATGTTATCCGCCGTCGTGGCCTTTTCAGCGCTTCTGGTGCTGGGCTGCTCAACTCCCGCGGTAGCGCAACAGACCGTCGTAAACCGGGTTACCTCGGAGGCCGAGACCTTCAACGTCGTCCGGCTCGCTTCCGGTCTTGACGAGCCCTGGGGAATCGACTTTCTTCCGAACGGCGACGCGCTTATTACCGAGCGCTCCGGGGGGCTTCTTCGCTACTCCGCCGGCGACCTTTCCCGGATCGACGGCGTACCGACCGTCGCCCCGACGGGGCAGGGAGGACTCCTCGATGTCCTGGTATCCCGCGATTTCGACCGTACCGGCCGCATCTTCTTAAGCTACTCGGGTCGTTACGGCGGTGGCACCGGTACAAGCGTCGCCAGGGGTCGGCTCACGGGGAACCGGCTTGCTGAGGTAGAGACAATCTTCCGGATGACCAACCCCACCGGGAGCGGGCAACATTTCGGCTCGCGGATGGTCCAGCTCCCGGACGGAAGCGTCGTATTTAGCATCGGCGACCGGGGTGCCCGGGATCGAGCCCAGGACCTTACAGACCACGCCGGTTCTTTTATCCGGATCGCTCCGGACGGCTCGGTTCCGGGGGATAATCCCTTTGTCGACCGGCGGGAGGCGCTTCCGGAGATCTACGCCTACGGGACCCGGAACGCCCAAGGGTTGACCATCCACCCCGAAACCGGAGAAATCTGGTCCCACGAGCATGGTCCCCAAGGGGGCGACGAAATAAACGTCGTCGAGGCCGGGCGCAACTACGGGTGGCCGGAGATCAGTTACGGCGAGGAGTACGGCGGAGGCACCATCGGGCCGACCGAAGCGCCGGGTATGGAGCAGCCGATTACCTACTGGGTGCCCTCGATCGCCCCGTCGGGGATGGATTTCTATAACGGGGACGCGTTTCCCGGATGGAAGGGGAACCTCTTCGTCGGCGCTCTCCGGGGCCGCCACCTGAGACGGGTCGTCCTCGACGGGACCGAGGTGGTCTCCGAAGAGCTCATCCGCCTTACCGACAGCCCCCAACGAGTTCGGGACGTAAAGCAGGGACCCGACGGCTACCTCTGGATTCTTATCGACGAATCGAACGCGCCGCTCTATCGTTTAGAGCCGGCTCGCTAAGGAGTACACTATGAAGCGTATCGTTCTTCTCGCCCTTGGCCTTTTGGTTCTCGCCTCGGCCGGCTATGTCGGCGCCCAGGAACGGGCCCGGGCTACCTTCGCCGGGGGATGCTTCTGGTGCATGGAGCCGCCGTACGATAAACTCGACGGCGTTATCTCCACCACCTCGGGCTATGCCGGCGGAACGGTCCCCAACCCGACATACCAGCAGGTGATATCGGGGGAAACCGGACACCTGGAGGTGATGCAGGTCGTCTACGATCCGGAAGAGATCAGCTACGAGGAGCTTCTGGAGGTCTTTTGGCCGAACATCGACCCGACCGACGGCGGCGGCCAGTTCTGTGACCGGGGAGAGCAGTACACGACCGCCATCTTCTACCACGACGAAGAGCAACGCCGCCTCGCGGAAGAGAGCCTCGAAGTGGTCCGGGAAAGCACCGATTTTTCGATGCCCATCGTTACCGACATCCGCCCCTTGGAGACCTTCTATCCCGCAGAGGACTACCACCAGGACTACTACATAAAGAACGGTCTTCAGTACCGCTTCTACCGGACCGCCTGCGGCCGGGATGCCCGATTGGAACAGCTCTGGGGAAGCGAGACCGAAAAGATAGATCTCTCCCTCGGCAGTTGACCGACGCCGTGAAGGGCGAGCTCCTCGTTATCGGCGGAGGCCCCGTCGGTCTGTTGGGGGCGAACCTCGCTGCCCAGGGGGGCTTCCGGGTTACCGTCCTCGAGGCACGAGAGGGCCCCCGCCTGACGCCAAGGGCCCTCGGAGTGACGCCACCGTCTCTGGCTATCCTTCGGACCCTCGGTATCGCCGACACCCTGATAGCCCAGGGTGTCCCGATACGAAGAGCCCGGGTCTGGGGCGACGGAAAGCCCCTCGGAAGCCTCGATCTCCGGGGCCTGCCGGAGCCCTTTCCCTTTATTCTCTCCGTATCCCAAGTCGCCACCGAGGCGGTTCTCCGGGAAAAGCTCGAGAGCTTTGGAGAGCGGGCGAGCCTGCGGTTCGCCTCCCGGGTTACCGATCTCGACGACGACGTCGAGGCGGTATCGGCAACATTGGAGGACGGCTCCGGCTTCACCGGGCGCTTTGCCTTAGGGTGCGACGGCCCCGGAGGGATCACACGGCGCCTCGCCGCGGTACCTCCCCCGCGGCATCTCGGGAAACGCTTCGCCATGCTCGATCTACCGGAGACGACCGATTTCGGTTCCGAGGCACACCTCTTCTTCTCTCGACAGGGCTCCCTCGAATCCTTTCCCTTCGGCAGTGAGGAGCCTCCCCGGCGTAGACGCCGGTGGATCGCCGAGATAACGGAGCCTCTCTGGAATCGCGAGGACGATGATTGGATACCCGACGCAGTAGCCCGGGCAGTTCGGGACCGGGCCTGCCTATCGGTGTCCCCGGAGGAGGCGCTCTGGGCCAGCCGGTTCGAGCCACGACAAACCATATCCCGTCGCTACAGCCTGGGGCGGCTCTTTCTCTGCGGAGACGCTGCCCACGAGTTCTCCCCCATCGGGGGCCAGGGAATGAATACGGGGTTCGGCGACGCCGCGGCAGCGGTCGACCTTCTCGCGCGTTCCGGCGACGCCCGGGGCTCCCTCCCGACGGCCCGGCGTCTCTACCACTTCGGAAGACGCCCGGCGGCGAAGGTCGCCGCCCGGCGGGCCCGGACCTCCATGTGGATCGGTACCCGCGCCGGGCCGATTTCAGCTCCGTTGCGGGATGCCTTCGTCCGATGGCTCCTCGAGGGTCCCCTCCGGTCTTACCTGCCACGACACTTCGCGATGCTTACGCTCCCGGGGTCTAGGCGCCTCGCCCGGGAACCCTCCCCTCGAAAAGCTCCATAGTCCCGAAGAGAAGGGGGATTCGGCGAATCCGAGAAAACCCGGCCTTGCCGAAACGCCTCCGGAGCTCCTCCGGCGACGGGTACTCGGCAAGACTCGCGGCGATGTAGCCGTAGGTCGTGGGGTTGCCGTTCAGCAAAAGGCCCCAGAAGCGTCCCCAGAAGCCCACCAACCAGAGACGTGAAGATCCGTTGTGGGAAAAGTCGAGGAAGGCGAAGCGCCCGCCGGGACGGAGAACCCGGCGAACTTCCGAAAGCGCTCTGTCGAGGTCCGGGGCGTTTCGTAGGGCGTAGCCTCCGGTTACCAGGTCGACGGAGGAGTCACTAAAGGGAAGCCGATTCATGTCCCCGGGGATAAATCGAACCCGGTCGGCCCTGCGACCGGAATCGACGCCGTGACCGACTCCGGCAGCGTCGGAAGACGCCCGGCCGGTCAGGCGACGGGTCAGGCGCCGGGCCCGGCGGAGCATCTGCTCCGAAAGGTCCACGCCGACAACCTCCGAGCCCGGATAAGCCGCCGCGAGACGCCGAGCGATATCCCCGGTCCCGGTGGCCAGATCTACGATCCGGCGAACCTCCCGCCGGCCGAGCCGGCGTATCATCCGGTTCTTCCACCGTTGGTCCCACCCGAAGGAGAGAAGCCGGGTCACGACGTCGTACCGGAGCGCCACCACATCGAAGAGCTTTCGGTTGAAGCCCCGCTTACGTTCGGCGTCGTTAAGAAGGTCCCGGTCAAGGGGCTCGGAGAAGTGGTGTCGATAAGTCAACTTTCTTGCCTCGCTTGCATACCGGGCGGTAAGTTACGGTCACCATACGATGAGTGACAAGTCAACGGTTTATCTCCAGGGCATCGAAACCGCGGTTCCCTCCAATTCTTACAGCCAGGAGTACGCCAGGGGATTTATGCGGGCCCTCCCGGTCTATACGGAGAAGCACAAACGCTTCATCGATCGTATCTACGACCGGTCGGCGATCGAGAAGCGCCACTCGGTTATCGACGACTACGGCAAAGCCCCGGGGGAGTACCGGTTCTACCCCCCGACGGCGGACCTCCTTCCGGAGCCGTCGCTCGACAAGCGGAACGACCTCTTCATTCCCGAGGCGAACCGCCTCTCCTTGGAGGCCGCCCGGAAGCTCCTCGACGGCCGGCACGGTCCCGGCCCAGGAGACATAACCCACGTGGTAACCGCAAGCTGCACCGGCTTTTCTGCCCCGGGATTCGATTTCTACCTAGCCAAGACTTTGCCCCTACCGGACAGCGTCGACCGTTTCCACATCGGTTTTATGGGGTGCTACGCTGCCTTTCCGGCGCTCAAGCTGGCGCACTCCCTCTGCCGGAGCGACCCGGACGCCACGGTGCTCGTGGTCGCCACCGAGCTGTGCACCCTCCACTTTCAGCAACGCCTCGAGGCCGACTTTATCATCTCAAACGCCCTCTTTGCCGACGGCACCGGGGCGGCGATAGTCTCCGCCCGACAGTGGGGAACCGGGCCGCGCCTTGCTCTGGAGGCCTTCTCCAGCGTCGTCGTTCCCGACAGCGAAGAGGAGATGACCTGGAAGGTCGGAAGCGTCGCCTTCGACATGCGGCTGTCGGCCTACGTGCCGAAGTTTATCGGAGGCACCATCCGGGATATCGTTTCGCGCCTCGCCGGGAAGTTGGGGATCTCCCTCGAAGAGATCGCCCACTGGGCGATTCACCCCGGCGGCCGGGCCATTCTCGACCGGGCGGCCGAGGCGCTCGACCTCGCCCCCGGCGCCCTGGAGCACTCCTACGCGGTCCTCCGGGACTTCGGGAACATGAGCTCGGCGACTATCTTTTTCGTTCTGAAGCGTCATCTCGAAGCCCCGGGCACCGGGCCCCTCTTTGCCACCGCCTTCGGGCCGGGCCTTACCGTCGAAAGCGCCCTGATGAACAAATGCTGATCCGCAGGTCCCTGGCGACCCGGTGGGACGGCAGGGAGCTCATGGACGACCCGGACTCGGATTTCGAGCTTCTACGGCGTACCGTCCGGCAGTTCAGACTGATAAACCGCCTTCTCTCCCGCTCCCGGAGTCTCCTTCGACGCTGGGTTCTCCGGGACCTCGGCGACACCCGAGAGTGCCGGGTCCTAGAGCTCGGCGGCGGAGACGGCGAATTGGCGCGGTGGCTCTACCGCGCGATTGCACGCCGGGGGGGAGCACCGGAGGTGGAGTCGATGGATCAGGACGACCGGGCCCTCCGACTGGCGAGGGAAGCCGACGACGGAACGCCGATTAGTCTCCTCCGAGGGCGAGCACCGGAGGAGCTCCCGGAGGGTCCCTTCGAATACGTTTTCGGGAACCTCTTTATCCATCATCTGTCGAATACCGAGCTCGTAGAGCTATTAGGCGAGTTACGACACCGGGGAACAAAGCGGTGCATCTTTAACGATCTCTACCGGGGGTACCTGCCTCTGGCAGCCTACAGCGTCTTCGCCGGCGTCTTTCTCCGGCGTAGTTTCGCCTACTACGACGGCAGAGCGTCGATCCGCCGTGGTTTCCGGCCGGCCGAGCTCGAAACGATCGCCCGCGAGGCGGGATGGGACCGAATTCGCGTCTTTCGACGGTTTCCGGGGCATCTGGTTGTGGTGCTCGATCGGAACGAAGCGGGAACCACCGCCCGGGACTGCGTGCCTTAGTCCCAGTCCGACACGAGCTCCCGCGCCTTGGCAAGATCCCGCCGGTTCCGAACCGACGGGTCTGAGACGGCCGAAAGACGCCGCTCCGTCTCCCGGGCCAGGGACAGAGCCTCCTCTCGGTCGGACTGCCGAGGAATGCTTACTCTACCCTCGTAGAGGGCGGCCTCTTCCACCGGGCCGTCGGTGCTCTCGGCAGCCTGCCGCTTCTTACTCTGTTCCCGGTCGCGTTTACTTATCCCCCAGTTCCGGTCCCAGAGGCTCATCGCGAGCTCGAGGTAGTAGTCGTAGAAAGGAACGATATCCTCTGCCCGGCGGAACTCTTCCTCGTGAAGGTCTACCGCGAGGCGTCCGAAGGAGACCGCAGCGTCGTCGTCCCCGAAGGAGACGGGGCGCCCGGGAAGCTCCCGATAGAGGGTTCCCAGCATAAAGTAGGGTTCCGGGTAGTCGTCGTCCCTTCTAACGGTCTGATGCAAGAGATCGTTGAGGTCCGAGGCCATAAAGAGGGAGTTGAGAACCCCTCGGGTCTGTCCAACGCTCCCTCGATTCGCCGCTTCCCAGAAGTAGGCCTCGGCGATGCTCGGGTCGATCTCGATTGCCTCCCGGGCGTGGCCGGCCCCTTCCTCGTAGCGGCGGATCGCCTCGTCGTCTCCGAGCCCCTCGAACTGGTCCAGGTTTGTCTGCTTCATGATGCCCCTGGACAAGCGCCAGAGGGCTTGGGCCCGCGCCCGGTTTGCAGCCCCTTCCGAGGCGCCTCCGAGCCGGTCAAGGAGAGCTCGGGAACGAGAAACGGCCTCTTCGAGGCGGTCTTCCTTGTCGAGCTGATCTATTTCTTCGAGATCGGCTGCTACGTCCTCCTGTGCTCCCAAAACGGCGGGCCCGAAGAAATCACCGGCACCGTACGTGCCGAAAACCGTCAAGACGGCTAATAGGATCGCGAATCGACGTACCATCGTGCCCCCCGGACTATTTCTTTGCGAAGAGATCGCTCAAGGTCGGCGCCCGGCGGAAAACACCCTCAATACCGTAGGCGGCGGCGACCCCGTAGGGAAGGAGGACCAGGTCGACATTCATGCCGACCGGCAGCTCGGACCAGATGGTCTTCTTGCACCGGACCTCCTGCTTACCCAGACGGTTCGGGATTTCTTCCCCGAGCCCCTCCTCGGTGAGGACCCGGGCCGATTCGACGTTGATGTGGATACTCACCGAGCTTCCTCGGCGGCTGAACCCCGTCATGCTCTTGAGCCGGGATGGTTTGTGGAGCACCTGTCCGCTCAAGACCGACGCCGGCTTCGTTCGTGCGGCGTAGAAGCGCCATCCGTACTTTCCCCCGAGGAGAATGGCGGCGAAGACAAAGATAGCCGGAGCGACCCAGGCCGGCCCGGCCACTTCCTCCACACTTTCCACTGCTGCCACGTAGGCGCCGTAGAGGGCCACGGCGGGTAAGAGAACCATCGCCAGGCCCGCCCATAATTGATCCCGGCTGTTAATCGCCGAGATCGTTCGATACACGTCTTTCCAATTGTTTGACATTAAAGAATATGCTCCAAGAAGCGTTGAGTACGGGGCTCCGTCGGATTCGAGAAGAGAACTTCCGGCGGAGCGCTTTCAATGACCAAGCCCTCGTCCATGAAGACGACGGTGTCCGCCGCGGCTTTGGCGAATCCCATCTCGTGGGAAACGACCATCATCGTCATGCCGTCCTGCGCGAGGGCGAGCATAACGTCGAGGACCTCTTTTATCATCTCCGGGTCGAGGGCAGAGGTAGGCTCGTCGAAGAGCATCACCTTTGGGTCCATCGCGAGAGCTCGTGCTATGGCCACCCGCTGCTGTTGTCCCCCGGAGAGCTGGTTCGGGTAGACATCCGCCTTGTCCGCCAGGCCGACCCGTTCAAGAAGTTCCTTGCCCCGGGGATCCGCCTTTGCCTTCGGTATGCCCTTTACCGTTCGGGGGGCCAGAGTTATGTTCTCCAGCGCCGTAAGGTGAGAAAAGAGGTTGAACTGCTGGAAGACCATACCGACCTCTTCCCGGATTCGCCGAATATCCGACCGGGGATCGGTGACCGACTCGTCGTCTATCCAGATTTGTCCGCCGGTAAGCGTCTCCAGCCGGTTTACACACCGGAGCAAGGTGCTCTTGCCGCTCCCGGAGGGACCGATAACCAGCACCACCGCCCCTTGGGGCACATCCAGACTGACACCCCGAAGCGCCTGGACTTCTCCGAAATCCTTGACGGCGTCGGTTATCCGGACCCGGGGACGTTCGATCGTTCCCCGACTGCTAGTTTCCGCCGCGCTCAAGACGCTCCTCCATTATCGCAACAAGCTTCGAGAAGAAGAGGGTCATCACCAGATAGACCAGGGCAACGACGGTGTAAGCCTCGAAGTAACGAAACGAGGTGGAGGCAAACTCCCGGCCCCTTCGGAGCAGGTCCGAAACCGCCAAGATGGACACCAGCGAAGAGTCCTTCAGGAGGGCGATAAACTCGTTTCCGACCGGAGGGAGAATAATCTTGAACGTCTGCGGAAGGATCACCTTTCGTATGGCCTGGCCCCGGGACATCCCGAGAGCAAGGGCGGCTTCCATCTGGCCCTTCGGCACCGACTGAATACCCGCCCGGAATATCTCTCCCATGTAGGCGCCGTAACAGACAGACATTGCCGTTACCGCGGCCACGATTCGGGGAACCTGGATAAGCTGCCCCATCGCGTAGTAGATGTAGAACAGCTGCACCAGAAGCGGGATCCCCCGGATTACCTCGACATAGACCGTCGCAATTCGGTTGATTACGGTAATCCGGGAAATCCGGCCCAATCCGGTGATCAACCCGATAAAGAGGGCGATGATGATGGAGAAGACCGTTACCTGAAAGGTTCGCAGCACCCCGTCGGGGACGAACTTCATGACATCCCAATAGGGATCCGGACTGATGAGCGGCAAGAAGATAAGCAGCACGATCGCTCCACCGAAGCTGATCCGCCAGGCGGAAAAGACGGAGCGCTCCGCCCGGTCGGGGATGAGCGCTCCGTCGGAAATCGTTATCGATGTCTTGCCGTTCTGTGCTCTGTCTCGGTCTACCGAAGCCACTTGTCTTTGAGCTCTTCGATCTCCCCGGATTCGATGACGGCCGCAAGCCCCTCATTGATAAGGGCGAGGACCTCGTCGTTCCCCTTCCGGACCGCTACGCCGTAGAACTCTTCGGTAAAGGGCTCGCCGACAATCTGCAGCCGGTCGCGGTAGTTGTCGTTCTGAAGAACGTAGTCCGCCGCAATCGGGGTATCGGCAACGACACCGGCGATCCGTCCGTTGGCGAGGTCTTCGATCGCGAGGCCGAGCTCGTCGTAAGTCCGGAGCTCTACTCCGTCGACTTTCTCGACTTCGAAGGCGCCGGTCGTGCCGATCTGAGCTCCGACCGATTCTCCCTCGAGATCGGCAAGGGTCGTCACGCCCGATTGATCGCTCCCAACGATGAGCACCTGGCCGGCGTTGATGTACGGCTCGGAGAAGTCCATGGTCTCTTTCCGCTCTTCGGTAATCGTTACCGAGGAGATGACCGCGTCGTACTCCCGGGCCCCGAGACCCGCAAAGATGCCGTCCCACGCCGTATTCTGGAACTCGACCTCGAATCCCGCTTCCCGGGCGATCGCTTCCATCAGATCGATGTCGAACCCGACGATCTCCCGATCCTCGTTGACGAACTCCATCGGGGGCCAGGTCGCGTCGGTTCCGACGGTTATCTTCGTGACTCCCGGCTCTTCGCTTTCACCGCCGGCGAAAACCAAGCCGACGGCCACCGCCATCAACAGGGCCATAATGACACTGCGCTTCATGCATGCCTCCTAATTCGCTATGCAAAGTTAGTCGCTACAGTATCGAAAAATACGGTAATTATGCAAGGAAGGCACCCCGGTCGTTCGTCAACACGCTCGTAGATACCAGTGAGAATTTTTCGTTGCAAATTTGGAAATCCCTTGTATAATGGTCTCACATTCGAAAATCGAATCGATCTAATAGGAGGTCACATGAAAAGACTACTTGTTGTGACGCTCATTCTCGTGGCGGGAGTGGGCATGGTATTCGCAGGCGGCCAGGGCGAGGGCGCCGGCGGAGAGGGTGAGCAGGAGACGATAAGACTGGTCGGTGCAACGCACCTTCCTGCGGATTTCGTATTCTACCGAATGATGGAAGTCTTCGCCGAACGGGTGCAAGAGTACTACGACGGTCCTCTCGAGGTCGAGCTTCACCATTCCGGTGACCTCGGCGAAGAGAAAGATTTTGTCGAGTTTATGATCGAAGGCGTTTCCGTCGACTTCGCCATCGCGGCTCCTTCCTGGGCGGCAACTTGGGACAAGCGTGTTTCCTTTATGGATCCTCCGTTCCTGTTCCAAGATATCGATCATTGGGACCGGAGCCTCGCGGAAGGCGCCTTCGACCCGATCGCCGAGGATCTGCAGAGCAAGGGCCTTCGGATTATCGGCTACGGCGGCGGCGGAACACGGAACTTGATTCTCGCAGACCCCCTCGAGGACCGCGACGATTTCGGTGACGTCCTGCTCCGCGTCATGGGATCCCCCATCCAGGCCGACTCGTTTAACGCCGTCGGCTTCAAGGCGACTCCGATGAACTACCTCGAAGTCTACAACGGAATCAAGACCGGCGTTGTCGACGGACTTGAGAACGAGTCCGCCTCACTCCGCTCGATGAAGTTCTACGAGGTGGCTCCGAACATCGTTCTTACCCGCCACGCCATTACCGTTCGTCCGCTGTTCTTCAGCGAGAAGCGGTTTCAGAGCTTCCCGCCGGAGCTTCAGGAAGCGATCCTCCGAGCAGGCGAAGAGGCTGCCGCGTGGCATCGTGAAACCGAAGTTCGCGAGGACGCCGAGGCCCTCGAAGAGATGGAAGCAGATGGGCTTATTACCCTGATCGAGCTTTCCGATGAGGATATTGCTCAGATGCAGGAGGATGCACGCCCGGTTCTCGAGGCCTTTGCCGAGGAAGTTGGTGCGGAAGACATTCTCGCCAACGTGGACGCACTCAGAGACTAATCTCAACGTTCGACAAACCGAGACGGGCGGGCTCCGGCCTGCCCGTCTCATTTCACAACTTCCATCTTGCACCCGGAAGGAACACTCATTATGGCTAATGTTACAAATGCGTACACGAGGATTATGGACGCCTACGCGAGGGTTATCGAGACCTTGATCGTAGTCCTTATGTACTGCCTGATGGCCGCCGTCACGCTCCAGATTATGGGGAGATACGTGCACTTCGTCCCCAGGTATCTCTGGGCGGAAGAGGTGGCAAGAATGGCGCTTGTCTGGATGATCTTCTTCGGATCGATGATCGGCCTGCGCGACCGCAGGCATTTCTACGTGGATTTTCTGCCACGGAACCTGCCTTCGAGAGTCGAACAAGGCCTCAATCTCTTGTACTACGTGTTGCTTCTGTTTGTATCCTACGTGTTCGTGCGCTACGGCTTCCGCTACGTGTACATGGGTACGATACAGACGTCGGAGCTTACCGGGATCAATCTGGCATGGCTCCACGCCGCAGTGCCGGTTGCCGGATTCACGTGGGCCTTGTTTCTAATCGAGCAGTTGGTCGCTCTCGTCAAAACCGGGCAGACAGTAGAAGCCCACGAGCCGGAAGATCTAGAACTTATCAAAGACCTCGAAGAGAAAGAGTAGACCTTATGTTGGATCCAGGTATCGTAGGAATCATTCTGTTCGCCGGCCTCATCGTTTTTATACTACTGCGGATTCCCGTCGCCTACGCGCTGGCGCTGGCGGTTGTTCCGGTGTTGCTTATCAACCCCCGGCTGACGCCGGTTATGCTCTTGCAGCGTATGCTCAAGGCCTACGACAGCTTCATCCTGCTGTCCGTCCCCTTCTTCATACTTGCCGCAAACATCATGAACGCATCGGGCATTACGGACAAGCTGATCCGTTTCTCCCAGGCGCTTGTCGGACACCTCCGGGGCGGTCTGGCACACGTCAATGTCGTCGTGAGTATGTTCTTCGCCGGCATTTCCGGTTCATCGACCGCGGATGCGGCGGGGATCGGCTCCGTCTTGATCCCGGCGATGATCAAGGAGAAGTACGACACCAACTTTACCGTAGCAGTCACCGCGTGCTCGAGCGTCATGGGCGTTATCATCCCGCCGAGCATTATTATGGTGGTCTGGGGCGGTGTCACAAACACATCCGTGGCGGCACTCTTCGTTTCCGGCTTCTTACCCGGAGTCATGGTAGCCCTCTCGCAGATGATTCTGGTAGTCATCTTCGCCCGGAAACGGCAGTACCCCGTGGCGTCGAAGATGGACTGGAAGGAGCTCTGGCTCAGCTTTACCCAGGCGATCCTTCCAGGCTTCACTCCCGTCATCATCTTGGGCGGTATCGTATTCGGGTTTGTCACTCCGACCGAAGCCTCGCTGCTGGCGGTAGGCTACGCGCTCTTCCTCTCGATGGTCGTCTACCGCTCGATCAAGGGCAAAGACGTCTCCCCGCTGCTCTTGAAGACGGCGAAACTCGGGGGACTCTCGCTTTTCGCGATCGGCTCCGCGTCTATCTACGGATGGGTCCTCGGCTTCTACCGTATTCCGTCTTTTATGGTCGACACGGTCGGCTATCTGACCGATTCGCCGGCGGTGATGCTCTTGATTATCGTTGGAATGTTCCTTCTCGTTGGGACCTTCATGGACGCCATTCCGGCCATCGTCATTATGGCGCCGCTCCTGATGCCCCTGGCGGAGTATGCGGGGATTCACCCGCTCCACTACGCCATCGCCTCCGTCGTCGCCCTGGCCTTTGGTCTGATTACACCTCCCTACGGATTGTGCCTTCTGATCTCCAGCGAAATCGGCGGCATAAACAGTACCGACGCCCTCAAAGAGGTCGGGATTTTTCTCGGGGCTATGCTCTTCGTACTATTCTTGATCATCGTTTTCCCTAGGTTTACCCTGCTGCTTCCGCGGATCTTCATGCCGCAGTTTCTGTAGAGACAACACCGGCGCCCGCCTTGGCGGGCGTCGGCGAAGGCCGGTTGCCCTTGACCCTCCGGTGCTCGGAGCAGCATCCTAAGGGCAGATGAAACGCGCCGATATCAACGACAAACAGCTGATTACCCATATGAGCACACTCTCGGAGGACGAGCTTGCCAGTTACGTCCTTCGCTCCGGCAACTACCGGCTTTCGGTGGTCCACGCCACCCGGATGATCAACCAGATGCGGGCCAACCACGGCCTGGGAATCTTGGAGACCTTTATCCTCGGCCACGCCTATCTCGGCGCGACCCTCATGGTCTCGAACCTCAAGGGGAAGGACCGGATCGGCATAGAGGTGGAAGGAGACGGCCCGGCGAAGGGCTTCTCGGTGGAGGCGACCGCCGGGGGCGGCGTTCGGGGGTACATCAACAATCCATCGATCTCCCTCGACGAAGAGCTTACCTCCTTCGACATGGCACCCTTTATCGGAGAGGGGATGCTCTCGGTTACCAAGAAGCTCGAGAAGGCCAAGCAACCGTACACGGGACGCGTCGAGCTCGCCTACGGGAACGTCGCTCAAGATCTGGCCAACTACTTCCGCCAATCCGAGCAGAAACCGACCGCCTTTAACCTGAGCATCCAGTTCGACAAGGAGGGCCGGGTCGTGGGAGCCGCGGGCTTGATGGCCCAAGCCTTTCCCGGAGCAGAGGACGAGTACGCAGAAGACTTGGATCGTACCATCCGCGGGTTACCGAGCATGGGAGCCCTCTTTGCCGCGGGCCTCTCCACCGAGCAGCTGGTCCACGGCCATTTCGAGCGGTTTGAGCCGATTCCGGTGGGGCAGCGGGAGGTACAGTTCTACTGCCACTGCTCCAAGGAGCGGTTCGCCCGCTTTCTCTCGGCGATGCCCTTGGCGGAAATCCGTGATATTCGGGACAACGGCCCCTTCCCCTTGAGGACGACGTGCCACAACTGCTCGACGACCTACGAGTTTACCCAGGCTGATATCGAAAAAGCGTACCAAATGGCGCGGTAGCCTGATGAAACGGATGAGGCGCCGGAGGTAAAATTGACCTTAGTTGCATCGATAGCGGTAGCCCTCGGAGGCGCAGCCTTTATGATCCTCGGGTTTCTCGGATGTGTGGTGCCTGCTATTCCCGGTCCAATTCTCGCGTACCTCTCCCTGCATCTGCTCTCGATCCCGACCGGATGGACCCTCTTCCACCCGGTGACGCTTATCGTCCTCGGGGTAGTCGCGGTGGCCGCGACGGTCCTCGACAACATTTTCCCGGCCCTCGCCTCAAAAAAGGCCGGCGCCGGAAGACCCGGTGTCTGGGGGAGCGTTGTCGGGATGATCTTCGGGAGCATCTTCTTTCCTCCCTTTGGGGTCTTTATCGGAGCCTTTCTCGGGGCGCTTTTGGGGGAGGTTCTCCTGAACCCGGAGAACAAGGGTCCCCTCAAGGCGGCGGCGGGGGTGTTCCGGGGAACCCTTCTCGGGATCCTGGTAAAGCTCGGGGCAACCGGCGTGGTAGCCTTTTACTACCTCCGGGGAGCCATTCGACTCTTTTCCTGGAGCTGAGGTTTCCTGAGTCTAACGGCCCCGGGAAAAGATGAACTTCATAGCCTCGTAGCCATCGACGGCGCTGGAAACGGGCTCCCGTCCGGGCTCTCGGAAGCAGGCAACCGCATCGGCGACCATGGTTGCAAAGTATCCCGTGGGTCCCATCGGCGCCGGCTCCTCGAGAACTAGGGAGCGATAGCCCTCGTAGTGGGGGCTCTCGGCGCTTCTCTCGAGGGAGAAGACCCCGTTCCCGACCCTCAGGCGCCCCCGGCTAAAGCTCAAGGTAACCTCGAAGACCAGATGATCACGTCCCGAGCCGACCTCGAGTACAACCGGGACCGCCCCGGATTCGCGCCGGAGCTCCCCGTGGAGATAGCTGCTTCCATTCCGGCGGTTCATCCTCCCGGCTATTCGGGTAATCCTGAGATGCCCCCCGGCAAGAAAATTGACGATGTCTACCATGTGGGTACCGTCGTGGAGGAGCACCTCCCGGTGGGTCATCGTGGAGCCGAAATAGAGCGTTCCCGTAACGCCCCGAAGCTCCCCGAGGCTTCCCTCCCGGACGAGGCTCCGGGCCGTCAGGTAGTCCTTCGAGTAGCGTCGCTCGTGGTTGGTCAGGATGGTCAGCTTCGGCGGGTTGTGGAGCCTCCGGATGGCTCGGGCGCGCCGGAGGGTGTCGGCCAAGGGCTTCTCACAGACAACCACCGGAACGCCGTAATCGGCGGCGAGGCGGCAGATGCTCAAGTGACTCTCGGGGTGCGTCGCGATAAAGAGGGCGTCGATACCGCCGTCGGGACCGGCTTGGCCTCGAAGCATGGACTCGGCGTCTCCGTAGAGGCGATTGCACCCCCACCGCTCGGCAAAGCGGGACCGTCGTTCCGGATCCAGGTCCGCCCCGGCGACCAAAAGGCAGTCCGGGTTGGCGGCTATCGCGCCGGCGTGGGTCGCCGGCTTTTCCCGGAGCTTGTCATCCTCCAAGAGGCTGCCGATACGCCCGAGACCGACGACGGCGCACCGCATCGGTGGTGGTTCCTGCTTCACTATTTGTCCTCTGGTGGGCACTATTGTAAATGAGCGATTCCAGGAGCATCAAGAAGAGATCTCCAAAATGGGGTATTGTTGCAGAGAGGCAGATGGCAAAGAGCGACGACGGCGGTTCCGCATTCTATAAGCGCCTTCGGGAGCAGGGCACCAGCGACGCCGAGATAGAAAAGGTCTATCGGGAGCTTCGGGACCGTGGCTACGGCGAAGCTGCGGCCCGGAAGCGCTTCGAGGAGGCGGTCCGCCGCATTAAGGCGGAGAACCAGCGAAGCCAACGCGCCGGCGGCGGGAAGGACCGCCGGGAGAAACGCAATACGCCTGAGCGTGAATCGCCGCCGGTCTCCCGGGGCTCCCGGGGCAAGGCCCGTCGTCCGCAGCAGGAGCCTGCCGGCCGCCGGGCGGAGGACTGGTTTCCCCGGGCGAAGCCGGCGTTTCGCCGCCGGGTAAACCGCTGGAGCTTCCGGCAACGCCTTCTAGCCGTCGGTTTGCGGGAACGCGTGGAGGACGTTGTCAGCTGGTTTCGGAGCGACTTTCCGGACCTTATCAACAGTCGCCTTGTAGATGTCCTCGCGGACCGGAAACACTACGCCTCCTACAGTCCCTACGAGTACACGCTTCTCGATACCCTCGACGCCCTCCACGATGCGGCGCACGTCCTCCTCGGCACCAACGAAGAGACCCGCGGCCGCATAACGTCTGCCTTGCGGCGTCAGGACGCCCTGGGGCTCGAGTACATCCAGGCCTTCGCGGACCGGCAGGAGAACCTCCGGGTGGCCCTTACCGGAATTAAGCACGAACGGGATGCGAAGGGGCGTATCGAGGCGGCTCGCCTGGGTTCGGTTGCCCGGGATCTGTTTCGCCTGGTGCTCCGGACCGAACAGCTGTCGCCGAGCCGGATCTCCCACATCTTGGCCACCGCGAGGGATATCGGTCTGGCTTACGGAGGCGCCGGGAAGCAGGACATCGACGAGGCGCTCCACCTCTTTCGAATATCGATCGACAACCTGCAACGATTCAAGAAGGAGCTGAGCCCGATTATCGTTCGGGGCCTCGGGACCCTCCTTTCCTTCGATCCGGAGAACGATGAGGAACGGAGCCGGATCTTTTCCTTTCTCCAGCTCCGGGCCGACGAGATACTGACCCCCGAAGCCTTCGAGGAGCGGCAGAATCGTGCCCGGGAACGGGAGCTCCTCGATCTTCAACGCCACGACCTCGAAGCCTTCGAGAAGGCGAAAGAGGAGGGCCTCACCCAGCAGTTTGCCGGCACCTTCGCAGTCCTCCGGGCCCTCTTTCCGGATTCGGGTCTCGATCGGATGGACGCCCTGACCTACTACCTCCCCTACTTCGATACACGGGTGTTCTCCACCTCCCTGATCTTTCCCCACGACACCGCGAATATCGAAGTCGTTTCCCGGACAGACCCCCTGCAGCCGGTGTTCGTTCTTCACCGCATCATCGACAGCATGCTCTCCAGCGTCGACTTTTACCGGCTCGAAAAAACGCTTATCCGGGACGGCCTCGGGGACGCCTTTGCTTCGGTGAAGCGCCGGTGGGCCGACGCATACCTCCGGGTATTCCAGCCGTATCTCCGGGCGCTCACGACCTACTACCACGGGGTCTTCGACGATGGTGAGTATCAACAGCATTTTCGGCAGAGCACCGTCGCCCGAAGCCTTTCCGAGGAGGTAAACCGTCTCCGGAACGTCTGCATCGCCGGATACGGCCACGCCCTCCTTCCCCCGCAGGGCGAGATTCCCCGGATTTACGAGGCGGCGGCGGACCTTTCCGAGCTGCTCCACCTTGTCGCAGAAGACCTGAACGACGAGCTGCTCCGGCGGAACGACGCAGTCGGCAAGCGGATCTACCGCTCTCTCGCCTCGACACCGGTTATCGACTTCGAGACGCACGGCAGTAGCGACTCCCCGGAGCTCAAGCCGGTAACCCTGCAAGTGCGCCGCTATCTCGAAGCACGGCACTACTCGAGCATCTCTACGATGCCGAGCCTCGCACAGCTCTTCTTCTTCCAGGTTCTCCGGGGAATCGTGGATCTCTACGTCTACCTTTTGACCGACGAAAACAGCTTTCTCCGGGGTGCCGGGGCGGCTCTTCGGGTTGCCGAGGAAGAGGAGCGCCACGCCTGGAAGGAGGCGGAGCGTTCCCCAGGCAAAGAGAGTCTGGAAGTGCTTCAAGAAAAGCTAAGGAGGGAGATGGAGGGGGATCTTCAGGACGGTCTTACGGGCCTCTGGAACAAGAACTACTTTCTCAAAGCACTCCCGGAAGAGCTCGAAAACCTCCAGGGCGCCGGAAAGGCGTACACCCTAGTCCTTCTCGACATCGACCACTTCAAGTGGGTAAACGACACCCTTGGACATCCGTTTGGCGACAGAGTCCTCAAGAAGGCCGCCGAGGCGATCCTCGACGGAATCCGGACGGCCAACGACCGGGCCATTCGATACGGGGGGGAGGAAATTCTCTTGATCCTCCAAGCGCCCCTCCATCAGAGTATTCTAACCGCCGAGCGGCTGCGGTTCGCCCAGGAGGGGTCTATCGAGACCGACGAGTTCTACGCGCCGGTCCGGGCCATCGCGGATCAAAAAGGGGAGCCTG
>JBKHCS010000196.1:0-3324 GCA_046541715.1 Spirochaetaceae bacterium | reverse complement strand
AGATGTATGAAACGTACAAATCTTGTGCTTGATGAGGATGCGCTCGAAGAAGCCCGACAAAGGTCGGGGCTGAAGACGTATTCCGACGTAGTCAACTTTGCCCTGAGGGAGTACGTCCGCCGACAGACCTTCGCCAGCATCGACGAATTTGCTTCGAGCGATGTCTGGGCCGGTGATCTTGATGAGATGAGGCAAGACGCGGGGCATGTATCTCGTTGATACGTCCGTCTGGATTCGGCATTTCTCCAAGCGCGACAGTTTTGATCTGCGTTCAATCTGCCGGCCCGAAGAACGGGTCCTCTGCCTTCCGGTGTACCAGGAGATTCTCCAAGGCATCGGCGAGGACACAGCGTTTCGCCGAATGAAGATCATTATGGAGAATGCAGTCATCGTCGATGACCCAATCGACCGTGCGCTAGTTATGGACGCCGTCTCCCTTTATCGCCTTGCCCGGCGACAAGGCGTAACCGTGCGCTCTTCGATCGATTGCCTTATCGCGGCTTCCGGTATCCGACACGGGCTGGTCGTTCTTCACTCAGACAGAGATTACTCAGCCTTGGCACAGATATCGGAACTGCGGCAACAGCAGGCGGAGTAGATGAAAAGAGTCACTGCACGGTGGAGACCCCGGTGTCAGCGGCACAGTCAGCGGAACGGGAACCGGACGAACCGATCGATTCACCGATGATGCCCAATCTGTACAAAGCGGCCTTCGGGAATGAAGGGATTCAGAGCCCCCGTTTCCACCGGAAGATCCTCCGAGAAGCTCAGAGAGGGATTACACGGGTTGACCACAGCGGTCGCAACGTCAACGGCCGGCGACGGCCGGTTCAGACTCCGGGGGTCGCCTTAGAACACCATCCGGACCGGAATCCACCCCGCGGGGTCCGCCATGTCCTGGTGGATCATTCCCAGCTCGACGTCGACGGTAAGCTCCGCGACTAAGTACTGGGTTCCCTCGTACTCGTACCGGGCGCCGTCGCCCTCGACGTCGACCGCTGCCAGAGCGTGGGCGTGCTGATTGGAGACCATCAGGATGGCGTCGAAGTCCATGTGATGGAGCAGAATGATGTAGATCAGGGCCAGGGCGTCGCAGTCCCCGGTCCGGGTCATCAGGCTCGATGTCGGGGACTGGAGATCCGAAAGCGTTCCGGTACGGGCGTATTCGAAGTCCTGGAGCCAGTCGAGGAGCCGCGCGGGGATCTCGGACCGCGGAACTTCGGCGTTCCGGAAGTGCCCCTCCAGATCTGTGGCGAGCCCCTCGAGGCGGTCGACGTTGTCCCGGTAGATAACCCGGTAGAAGCGTTTCCAGGCTTCGACCCATTCTCCGGCGGCTCCCCAGCGTTCTACGCCGTAGGCGGTTAGAATCCGCGCTTCCCGCTCAATCAAAATTTGTGTTGCCTCGGTCTCCTCGGCATCCAGGTCGAGGGTTACGTCGCTCCCCTCGAAGTCTAAACGTTGGGGCACCGGATCCGGAGGCGGGTAGGCATAGTAGAACTGGCTGACGGGTCCCGGGAGAAAGCGTCCCTCTTCGTCGGCAGCGAAGGAGTCGACGTTCGTCAGAAGGAAGTCGTGGTACCCATCGTAGTTGGAGACCTCGGCGAAGGACATCACCGCGTAGTCGCGATCCTCCCGATCGACGAAGGCGTAGTATCCACGGAACTCCGGTCCGCCGTCGGTCCCAGTGCCCCCTTGGTCTCCCTCAGCGCCGCCCGGAGTGAAGGTGAGGTCCGCGAAGACCGCCTCCCGGCCATTGAGGACAAAGGGCGCGCTGTCACCCGAGGCACCGAGCTGCTGCCTAATAAAGGCTTCTATCTCCTCGGGCTCGTCGAAGGTGTCTCCGGGAAAGCTGAAGACCTGAAAGACCGCTACCCCGTTGGGGTCAACAAAAGAGACCAACTCCGGCGTCGCCGCCTCGGCAATCTCCCAGCCGGCAGGCACATCGACGACGTACCCGAGGTCGGCATTGCGAAATTGATGGGCCTCGGCATTGGGCGCTGCGCCTGTGAGGGTGATTGCGGCGAGGAGAATGAGCGCCGCGGTTAGTTTCGGTATTCGCATAGCTTTCACACTCTCTAGGTTCGGAGGCCGGCGTCCACTTCTTGACGGTGAGATCTCGCCGCCTGTCTTCCGTATCAACAGGCTTATTGATACCTCATGGCCGGCTCCAGTAGTCCAGCACCAGGGATCCGGTCAACAGAGGCCGGACGACCTTTACAAAGTCCTGATGCGCCGGGTGTGGAATGTAGGCGTCCCGGGCCGCCTCGTCTTCGAAGGTGACCAGGAAGCAGTGGGAGTAGCCCTGGTTCTTGTTCTCGGCGCTTATGTCGGTTCCCCACTCGAACTCTTTGATACCGTCGATCTTCGACGGCAGGGCGGCAAACCCCTCTTCGACGCGGCGAATATCCTCCGTCGAGGTCCCTTCCTTGAAACCGAACAGTACAACGTGGCGCAGTTCCGGCATTTTGTCCTCCTACCACAGTATGGTCCGTTACGGGGCATCGACGCTACCGACCGGCCGTGCCGATTGATAGGCCGTTTCAGATGTGGAACAATGGTCCGTAATGAGTTCTTCCGTCCCGGCCATCGAGCGTATGGACCGCATCTTTCAGCTCCTCGCAGAAAGGCCCGAGGGGGTGTCCCTCAGTGGAATCTCGCAGGCTCTCGGTATACCTAAGACGACGACCTTTCGTCTGCTGTCGACCCTCGAGGAGCTCGGCTACGTCGAGAGCGCCTCCCGGAACGGCCTCTTTCGGATCGGGTACAAGATGGGCATCTGGGCCCGGGAAAGCACCGTCGCGACCTCCCTCGTAGAAATCGGCAGACCGATTCTGAAGCGTCTCGCCGAAGAGACGCGACAAACCGCCAAGATAAGCGTCGTCCGGAACCACCACGCCGTCGTCATCGCGAAGCACGACAGCCCCGAAGAAATGCGTATCTACGTCAAGGTCGGGGCCGTCTTCCCCCTCCATACCGGCGCCGCGAGCAGGATACTTCTCGCGTGGCTGCCTGAGACCGACTTGGAGACCTATCTTGCCTCCGGTTTGGACCGGTTCACCGAAAACACCCTTGCCGATCAGGGAGAACTCTTAGGAAGCCTCGAGACCGTTCGAAACCAAGGGTACGCGATCGACGACGGAGAGTACCTCGAAGGTGTAGGAGCGGTTGCGGTCCCGATTCGCGGATTCGGCGGATCCGTTGTGGCGGCGTTGAGCCTTCCGTACATCAACGGCACCGTCGACAAGAACGAACAGCGGCGGCTCATCGCAAGGGCTCAGGCGGCGAGCGACGCGATCTCACGGGGCTTGGGCTACGGTTCTCCTA
>JBKHCS010000054.1:0-18655 GCA_046541715.1 Spirochaetaceae bacterium | reverse complement strand
GGAACCGCCGCCGGGGGATCTGGACGCGCCGGACCTGGGGCCGGCGATTCTTCCGTCGGTTCGGACGCGGGACCGTCCCGGCGCTCGGTCAGGGTCCCCGGCGGAAGGTTGGGGCTCGGCTCGCTCCGTTCCGGGGCGGCGTAGTCGACTCTGCCGAGGGTGTCGAGATAGAGGAGCTCGTCGATGACCCGGCGAAGCGCTTGGTTCTCCTGCCGGAGCGCCCGGGCGCGGCCGAGAAGCTCCCGCTGGGAGAGGCCCGTCTCCTCCGGGGCGACGGCGCTCCCCAAGGCCGTTTCCAGCTCTTCGAGGGCCGCTCCTGCGGCAGCGGCGCGGCCGGCAATCTCCCGGTTTTCCCGGCGAAGCTCCGCCAGCCGGGACTCGAGGACCTCGACCTCCGGCCCGGTTTCGGCTGCTCCGGCCGACGGGGCCTCCCCTGCCTCCTCGGTGGTCGGTGTGGATTGACATGAGACGGCCAGAACAACAATGATCAGGGGCAACAAAATCCGAATGCGCATTCGTATTCCTTCATAGGACAAACTACTCTGGCACAACGGCACTACGACGAGAGTTCAGTTCAAACCCTCAGCTCCATCGAGCATATCAGGCTTCGGACCGGGATGTACATTGGCCGCCTCGGGGACGGTACGAGTCCCGACGACGGCATCTACATTCTGCTCAAGGAGATTATCGACAACTCGATCGACGAATACATCATGGGGCACGGCAAGCGAATCGATATCAGCATCGCCGACGGCAAGGTCGCGGTGCGGGATTACGGCCGGGGAATTCCCCTAGGCAAGGTGGTCGAGTGCGTCTCCATCATCAACACCGGCGCGAAGTACAACGACGACGTTTTTCAGTTCTCCGTGGGCCTCAACGGCGTCGGAACCAAGGCGGTCAACGCCCTCTCGAAGCACTTCCGGGTCGTCTCTTTCCGGGAGGGGAAGTACTTCGAAGCCACGTTTGAGAAGGGAACCCTCAAGGACTCCAAGAACGGCGCCGCGGCAAAGGAGCCGACGGGAACCCTCGTTGAGTTCTTCCCGGACAAGGAGATCTTCGGTGACTACTCCTTCGACGAAGAGTTCGTCGAGCAGCGCCTCTGGTACTACGCCTACCTAAACCGGGGCCTTACGCTCAAGCTCGGGAAGCGCAGCTTCCGGGCGGACAACGGGCTCAAGGACCTCCTGACCGCCGAGGTAGGGGAGGACGCCTCCTACCCGATTCTCCACGGCCAGGCCGACCGACTGGAGTTTGCCTTTACGGGCACCCAGGAGTACGGAGAGCGCCACTTCTCCTTTGTAAACGGGCAGTACACCGCCGACGGTGGAACCCACTTGAGCGCTTTCCGGGAGGGGCTCTTAAAGGGGATAAACCAGTTCTACAAGACTGCGTACAACGGCTCCGACGTCCGGGAAGGGATGGTCGGCGCCATCGCGATCCGAATCCGGAACCCGGTCTTCGAGAGCCAAACCAAGCACAAGCTCGGAAACCCGGAGATCCGCTCCTGGATCGTAGGCGAGGTCCGGGACATGGTTACCGACCTTCTGCATAAGAACCCGGACAGCGCCAAAGCTCTAAAGGACCGAATACTACAGAACGAGAAGCTTCGCAAGGAGCTCAACGCCGTTCGCAAAGAGGCCCGGGAAGCCGCCAAGAAGGTGAGCTTGCGGGTGCCGAACCTCAAGGACTGCAAGTACCACCGGGGGGACAAGAAGCTCGGCGAAGAGTCGACGATCTTTCTTACCGAAGGGCAGAGCGCCTCGGGGCCGATGGTCGCAGCCCGGAACGTGTTGACCCAGGCCATCTTTTCTCTCCGGGGCAAGCCGCAGAACATGTACGGGAAGAAGCGGGGGGACATCTACAAGAACGAAGAGCTCTTCAACGTGATGGTCGCCCTCGGCATCGAGAACAGCGTGGAAGAGCTGCGGTACGAGCGGGTCATCATTGCCACCGACGCGGACTACGACGGGTTCCACATCCGCAACCTCCTCCTTACCTTCTTTCTGACCTATTTCGAGGAGCTGGTGATGGGGGGGCATCTGTTTATCCTCGAGACGCCGCTGTTCCGGGTGCGAAACAAGACGGAAACCATCTACTGCTACTCGGATCAGGAGCGCCTCGACGCCTTAGAGCGCATCAAGTCGCCGGAGATTACCCGATTCAAGGGCCTCGGGGAGATCTCTCCCCACGAGTTCGGACAGTTTATCGGGGAGGATATTCGCCTGATTCCCGTCTCCATTCGATCTCTCAAGCGCATCCCCGAGACCCTCGAGTTCTACATGGGCAAGAATACGCCGACTCGAAAGAACTACATCATGGAGCATCTGGTCTAGTGGCCTACGTTCGCACCGTTTTCGATCACAACTTTCTCGAGTACGCCTCCTACGTCATCCGCGACCGGGCCATTCCCCACCTCGACGACGGCCTCAAGCCGGTGCAACGGAGAATTCTCCACTCCCTCTTCGAGATGGACGACGGCAAGCTCCACAAGGTGGCCAACGTCGTCGGGCACTGTATGCGCTATCACCCCCACGGAGATGCCTCGATCTACTCGGCCTTGGTCGTCCTGGCGAACAAAGAGCTCCTGATCGACAAGCAGGGGAACTTCGGCAATATCCTGACCGGGGACGAGGCGTCGGCGGCACGGTACATCGAGTGCCGGGCGCATCCGATGGCGAAGGACATCCTCTACAACCCGGAGCTTACGACCTTCGAGGAGTCCTACGACGGCCGCAACAAGGAACCGGTGACCTTTCCGGCGAAAGTGCCTTTGCTCCTTCTCCACGGCGCCGAAGGCATCGCCGTCGGCATGTCGACGAAGGTTCTGCCTCACAACTTTATCGAGGTAGTCCGGGCGGTACAGGCTCAGATAGAGAACAAGCCCTTCGTCCTCTACCCCGACTCCCAAACCGGGGGCTTCCTCGACGCCGGGGACTACGAGGACGGTAACGGCCGGGTCCGGGTCCGGGCGCTCCTCGACACCAGCGACCCGAAGCGCATCGTCATCCGGGAGCTTCCCCTCGGAAGCACGACGGAGACGCTGATCGCCTCGATCGACGCCGCGGCGAAACGGGGTAAGGTAAAGGTCGCAGCGATAAACGACTTTACCACCGAAAAGGTGGAGATCGAGTTGGCTCTGCCCCGGGGCGTCTATGCCAAGGACGTCGAAGAGTCCCTCTACGCCTTTACCGACTGCGAGGCGTCTATCTCTTGTAACCTCCTGGTGATCCAGGACAACCGACCCCGGCAGATGACCCTCACGGAGGTTATTCAGTACCACGCGAAGCGACTGGTAGACATCCTCCGGGGGGAGCTCAACCTCAAACGGCAGCACCTTAAGGAGCAGATCCACGCCCGGACCCTGGAACGCATCTTTATCGAGGAGCGGATCTACAAGCGCATCGAGGAGGAGCGTACCCAGGAAGGAATCTTCAAGACCGTCCGGGAGGGGTTCAAGCCGTTTCTCAAAGAGATCCCCGACCCGATCACCGACGAGGATATCGAGCGGCTCTTGAGGATTCCTATCCGGCGGATTTCGCGGTACGACATCGAGCGGGCTCAAGACGAGCTACGGAAGCTCGGGGATGAGCTTTCGTCGGTCGAGAAGACCCTCAAGAACGTCCCGAAGTACGCCGTCGGCTACCTCGACGGTGTCCTCGACCGCTACGGCGCCGGCCGGGAGCGGAAGGCGAAGCTCATTAGCTTCGAGAAGACCGACGTCCGGGACGCCGCCACCCGGGCGCTCAAGCTGCGCTACGACGGGGAGTACCTCGGGTACGGCATCGAGACCGGGGACGAGCTCTTCGCGGTAAGCGAGTACGACCGAATCGTCGTCATAAAGGAGGACGGTGTCTTCTACGCCTCCGATGTCCCGGAGAAGGAGTACGTGGGCAACATCCTCGCCTGCGTTCTCGCGGACAAGGAGAAGCTCTCGGGCGTACACTTCAGCCTGGTCTACCGCAACGCCGAGGGAGACACCTACCTAAAGCGATTTACCATCGAGGGGTTTATCCTCAAGAAGAGCTACGACCTGGTGCCCACCGGGGGCAAGGTCCTCGCCTTTTCCACCCGGAAGAAGGGCACCGTACGCCTCGACTACGTCAAGAAGCCGCGGATGCGGGTTACCACCGAGGAGTTTCCGTTGGAGGACTACCGGGTGTCCAACTACCGGGCAAAGGGCTACAAGCTCTCCGGGAAGCCGGTCCGCCGGGCGAGTATCAAGGCTTAGGGTATGATCCAGGTGGGAATAGCTCTGCCGGCCTGTCAGAATGCCGTCCAACTGTATCAGAGAAGCGATCGAGACCAACCCCGGAGCCGTCGACTTGTCGGCCGATGAATCACAACTGGTTTCTGCCATTTCATTGCATTCTATCGGTATCCACGGTAGATTTTGATTTAGGATTGACGATGATCACTTTTCCTTGGGGGGTGCATGGGACACACTGACTTTCTGTACAAGTCGGAAGGCTTTTTTGACGGCGCGGCAACGTGCATCGACCTCTTCGGGGATTTCCAGAACTACAACTACAGCAAGAACGGATCCGAGGCAGACGCAAAGGCGCTTTACCACGATATGCAGGCCCTTCGTGGAGATGCCGAAGCCGCACTAACCGCTATCAAGACGCAGACACCCGGCCGTAAGCGGAGCTGACGCCTTTGGCTCGGCGAACTCAGCCTCAGAGTACCCAGGAGATTGCCAAGCAGACCGCCACTCAAGTTGCAAAGCAAGAGATTCGAGCGTCTTTTCACACAGGACCACTACCCTCACCCGAGGACATGAGATCGTACGAAGATCTCTATCCGGGAGCCACCGAAATCTTTTTCAAGCAATTTCAGAAGCAGACCGACCACCGGATCGATTTAGAGTCGTTCGCTGTCCGCTCAAAAGAACGCCGAGCGAACGTCGGGCAATGGTTTGCTTTCGTGCTCCTCGCTCTCGTAATAGTGGGCGGCTTCGCAATGACGTTTGCGGGGTACGAAATCACCGGACTCATTGCGGCAATTAGCGGTCTGGGCAGCGTACTCGCCCTTTTCTTCGGCAGACGGAAAGCAACCGACACTGCACTCGCGAGAAAAGACTGAGTTACAGGCGGGAGCGCAAACTCAATCCGCCGTGAAAAATTTAACGATCATGAAGTCATTTCTTGTTTCTTGTTCTGACGATCAAAAAGATGTGTGGCGAGTCACCGACGTGCCGATTATACCTTTACTCAATCCAACGGGCCGCCTAGTCGATCAACTTCCTCGTCAGTCGTTTGATTCCCCAAGCCCCTACCAGAAGGATCAGGAGCCCGACGTAGAGGGCGTCCCACCCAAGTATCCGAAGGTCTACCGTCTCGCTCCCGGTAAACATGCGGAGCATCCGCACGGTATGAGTCAGCGGCAGGATTTCCGCCACCGGGCGGACTACCGCCGGGAGGTTCTCCAGGGGAAAGACGACCCCGGCGAAGAAGAACATCGGAGAGATAAAGGCCGAGAAGAAGAAGTTGAACTGGTTGATGTTCTTGACGACCGAGGTGACCAAGAAGCCGAGCACCGCGAACATCAGGCCGGTAAGTGCCCCGATAAAGGGGGCGATCCAGTACTGCGACAGAGAGACCACCCCGAAGGCCGCGGTCACCAGGAGCACCGAGGCGCTGAAGGCAAACCCTTTGGTCGCCCCGGCCCAGAGGATCTCCCCGACAAGAAGATCCCGGGCGCTAATCGGAGCCCCGAGCATGCCGTCGTAGGCCTTGTCGAACTCCATACGGATGTAGGTCCCAAAGGTGCACTCGAAGCTCGCGGTAAACATGGAGGCGGTCATCATGAGGCCGGCGGCCAGGTACTCGACGTAGGGGAGCCCCGCCATGCTGTCGACGTAGCGTCCGAGGCCGAGCCCGAGCCCCGCCAAGAAGATCAGCGGCTCGAGGAAGGGGGGCACCGCGTTGCTCAAGAGGTTCTGGCTATAAACCCGCAGGTGCCGGAACCAGACGCTTGCGAGGCGCCGGCTCAGGCCCGGTGTCGGAAAGATGGGACTACTGGACCTCATTCAGGTGCCTCCCGGTTGTCTTTAAGAACAGGTCTTCTAGGTTCGCGGGGCGGAGGAAGTAATCTCCCGGGCGAAGCTTATCGGCGAGCCGCTTAAGGGCCTCGGCTTCGTCGGCGTAGTAGAGCACGCGCTGGCTCGAGGCTTCGCGCCGTAGACCGGCGGCACCGCCGCCGTTGCCCGCGACCTTGGGGTCCACGCCGATTTCCGCTTCGAGCTCCGGGCGGAAGAGCTCCAGGACGTGGCGCTCCATGTGGGCTTCCAAGAGGGTCCCGGGATGCCCTTCGAGGACCTTCTTACCTCTATCCATAATCAGGAGCTTGTCGGAAATCTGGAAGGCCTCGTCCATGTAGTGGGTCGTCAGTAATACGGTAACACCCTCTCGCATCAAGCCCCGGAGCTTGTCCCAGATAAGGTGGCGAACCTGAGGGTCCAACCCTGTCGTCGGCTCGTCCAAGATGAGGAGCGCCGGATTGTTGATAAGGCCCCGGGCGATGATGAGACGCCGTTGCATCCCCCCGGATAGCTCCCGGACCCGGGATCTTCGCTTTTCGGTCAGCTCCATGAATTCCAAGAGATAGTCGATCCGCTCTCTGGTGAACGTTCGCGGCAGCCCGTAGAGCCGGGCGTATATCTTGAGGTTGTCCTCGACGTTCAACTCCACATCGAGACTATTGTCCTGAGGTACCACCCCGCAGCGGCTCTTTACCTCGAGCTCGTGGGACCGGGGGTCGAAACCCAGAACGCGAATGTGGGTCTCGGGTCGAGGATCCGGCACCGCCTTTCCGTAGAGGGTCCTCATCATGGTGCTCTTTCCGGCGCCGTTGGGACCGAGAAAGGCGTAGCAGGTGGACGGCTCGACTTCGAACGATAGGTCGGACACCGCCTCGAGTTCGCCGTAGCTCTTATGGAGGTGTTCGACGCTGATTACTGGATTTCCCATCAGACGTAAGGTAGCCACACACTCCCATCTCGGAAAGTGTAGATTCGCTGTGATATACTCCCGGTAGCCGAGCTTTGGAGGAGAGAATAACCATGAACCTGCGCGTCCTGTTGCTTCTGTCGCTCATGCTTATCCCGTTGACCGGTGTCCTCGGACAGGATGTCATTCTCTCCGAAGAGGGAGAGGTGCGGTTCGGCGACAGCCGCTACGAAGACGGACGTTTCGTCGACTGGTACGACGTGTCGGTTCCCCGGGGGCAGCGTCTGGTGGCTCACGTCGTGTCCGCGGATTTTACGCCGGCGATCGTCATCGAAGGGCCCGACGGACCCGTAGAATATCCGGGCACCCGTTTCGGAGCCGAGGCTGCTACCCAGTTTCTTCGCCGGGAGCCGGTCCGTATCGGCGTTACAACGGTGCCCGAGGAGGGCTCCGCCGAAGGGGTCTACAGTATTCGCGTCCGTCTCTACCCCGCGGGGCCTACCCTCGGTGCGGGTTCGGTGGAACAGGGGCTTCTCGAACGAAGCGACGAGCATTTGCCCGACCAACGGGCCGTCGATTGGTATCCCTTGGAGGTCTCCTCAGGGCAGCGGCTCTTTATCACTATGGAGTCTCCCTCCCTCGATACCTATCTGCTTCTTCGCTACCCCGACGGCACCGAGCGCTTCAACGACGACTTTCAGAATTCCGACGCAGGCATCCACGTAACCGCCGGTCAAGACATGCTTCTCCAACTCGGAGCGACCACCTTTTCCGAGAACAGTTACGGGGACTACACCATCTTAGTGCAGGAGACCGAGCCGCCGGACGAGGTCCGGGTAGGCCGGACCATCCGCGGTTCTCTGGACTCGGACGCCGGGGGGATGGACGTCTATTCGCTTTACGGTCGAACGGGTGACATGATCGTCGTCGAGGCGAGCTCGAACGACTTCGATACCTATCTGATGCTTCGGGAACCCTCGGGATTCACCGTCCAGAACGACGATCGGGAGCCCGGGATTACCGACTCCCGCTTGATGTACACCTTTAGCCGGGACGAGGCGGTCGAAATCGAAGTGTCCGCCTTCGGGGCCGAAGAATCCGGCCGCTACACACTAACCGTGACCGAGTTTGTCCTCGACGATAACGTGGAGGAAGTCGTCGACGGCCGGCCCCTGGAGGACGGCGAAGAGGTTATGGCCCTTATGACCGGCGAGCAGCGCTTTACCATCCGGGCCCTTGCGAACCACCGTATCGTCCTGGAAATGTCCTCCGACTTCTTCGACACCTACCTGACCGTCATCGGACCTTCGGGACAGGAATACACGAACGACGACGGCTTTGCCGGCAGTACGAACTCTCTTCTCGACGTCGTCGCGCCGGAAACCGGCACCTACGACGTCTACGCCGGCAGCTTCTCCGGAAACGGAACGGGCCTTTATTCCGTCTCCTACCAGGCAGGGGGAGAGGTTCGGCTCCTCGCCCGCTTTTCCGGGGAGCTCGACACCACGGCGCCCCGGGACTCCGAAGGTAAGCGTTTCCGGAGACACAGTTTCGACGGACGGGCGGGACAGTACGTGACCATAGACCTGACATCCGGCGCCTTCGATACCTACTTGATCCTCGAGGGACCCGAAGGCTTCGTCGTCGCAGAGAACGACGACTATAGCGCCGGGACCGACTCCCGGATCAGCCGGGAGCTCGACCAGAATGGGCGATACACGGTCGTGGTCCAAGGCTACTCGGAGGACGCCGAGGGACCCTACGAGGTAGTGATTAGCGAGTAGGGCGGGGCTCCGAGGGCGAAAACCGCGGTGCCCTCGATCATTCGTTCTTGATTTGCCCGGACAACCTGATTAGCTTTTCCCCGTCGAGCCACTGGCTGTGGCGACGGGAGAGGTTTATGCATCGCGTGACGCTTGCCGGGGTCCGTAAGGGTCTCGGCGTTTGTTTGCTGACGGTACTGCTGATTGCGGGTTTCGCTTCCTGCGGCCGGGACGAGGACGGCGGCAGCGCCGCTACCTGGAACCGGGACTCCGAACCGACGGTTCTCGCGGTACAAGCGCTGGAAGTGTCCCGGGGGAGCTTTGTCGACCGGATCGAAATCTCCGGGCTTATTGCCGGCGCCTCGGAGGCCGATGTCGTTTCCGAGACGAGCGGGGTTATCCGGAGCGTCCAGTTCGACCTCGGACAGGAGGTGGAGCGAGGCGCCGTGCTTCTTCGCCTCGACGACACCATCGAGCGTCTTGCGATGGAAGAGGCGCGGAGCCAGGCGGAGACGGCGAATCTGGAATTGGCCGCGGCGGAGAGGCTCTTCGAAAGCGGAAACGCCAGCCAGGCGGACGTCGCTCGGGCCCGTTCTGCGGCCGCCGGCGCCGAGTCCCGTTATCAGCGGGCCCTCAAAGTGTATCAGGACCAAACCATTCGTTCTCCGATCGCCGGCGCCGTCGCGACGCGGGATCCGTCGGTTACCGAAGGCAACTATTTGAATCGTGGTGTTGTCGTAGCCCGGATCGTCGATATCGAGCGATTCGAGCTCGGCGGGGCCGTCGGCGAGAGGGAGGTGCGCTATCTTCGCCCGGGCCTCCCGGCCGAGGTCGAGATATCCGGCTGTCCCGGTGCCGCTCCAGACGCCCGGGTTACAGCGGTCGCGGCAGGGAGCGATCCTCGGACCGGAAGCTTCCCGGTTACCGTGGAGTGGGAGAATACCTGCGACGAACCGGTCCGATCCGGGATGACTGCCCGGGCGCTCATTCAGCCGGCCGGAGCCGAAGAGGTTATGGTAATCCCCGCCGCAGCGGTTCTCCGGCGGGGTGAAGAGTCGGTCGTCTTTGTCGCCGAAGGGGGAAAGGCGATGCAACAGAACGTTCGGATCGGCCGTCGTGTCGGGGGAAAGGTGGAGGTGCTCTCCGGTCTATCCCTCGGCGATCTCGTCATAACGTCGGGTCTCGGCGCCCTGGCGGACGAGGCCCCCGTAGAGGTGACGGTTACCGGGGCCACCGGAGAGCTTCTTTGAGCATCGGTCGCTTTTCCGTCTCAAACCCCGTCCTTATCAACATTCTGATGGTGGTGCTTCTTGCCCTCGGTGCATTCAGCGTCTCGCGGCTCCCGCAGGAACAGTTCGCCGAAGTCCCCTTCTACTTCGTCAATGTTACCGTGCCGTATCCCGGGGTTTCGGCGGAGGACGTCGAGCGAAGCGTTACGGTAAAGATCGAGAACGAGATGTCGGGCCTAGAAAGCATAGACCAAATCTCGAGTGTTTCCGTCGAAGGTCTCTCTCAAATTCTTATCCAGTTTGATCAAGGAATCGACCGGGGGGAGTTCGAGCGGCTCTTTCAGGAGGTTCAGAACCGCTTTGCCAACGTCGAGCTTCCGGACGACGTGCTCCAAGAGTCGATCGAAGAGTTCTCTTCCACGGATTTTATTCCGGTTATCGAGGTGGTGCTCTCGGGGAATGTCGAATACGGCACCCTCAATCAAGCCGCCCGGGATCTCGAAAACCGCCTGAGCGGCATTCAGGAGGTCTCCGACATCCTCCTCGTCGGATCCCGGGATCGGCAGATTCGTATTGAGGTCGACCCCGACCGTCTCGAAGGGATCGGGGCGAACTTGAACGAGGTTGTCGCCGCGGTTCGGAGCCGGAACGTCGTTATTCCCGGAGGCACCTTTACTACGCCCTCCCGGGAGTTTCTGATCCGGACGGTAGGCGAGGCAGAGGCGCCACAGGAGTTCCGGGAGATTGTGGTGCGCCGTCCCTCCGAGGGGCGTGGAATCGTGACCGTCGGAGACGTAGCGACGGTCCTCGATACCTTCGATCCGGACGGGACGAGCGCCCGGTTTAACGGCGAGCAGGCCATCTTTCTACGGGTGACTAAGATCCCCGGCGGAAGCTCGGTGGACATTGCGGAAGAGGTCCGCCGGACCATATCGGACTTCGAGGACCAACTACCCTCGGGGGTCAGCGCCGGATTTCTCAATGATTCCACGGTTCAGATTCGTGACAGCCTCGACGTGCTCGTCTGGAATGCCTTGATCGGATTGGGCCTTTTGATTCTGCTTCTGTTTTCCGTCATCGGCTTTCGAAACGCGGCCATGACGGCTCTAGGTATCCCCATTACCTTCGCCATCACATTTGTGGTTCTCGAGGCTCTCGGGGATACCCTGAACAGTAATACGCTCTTTGCGATGGTTCTGGTGCTCGGTCTGATCGTCGATCACGCGATCGTGATCGTCGAAAACAGCTATCGCCTCCGGGGGGAGGGGCTCTCCCGGTACGATGCGGCGGTAAAGGGGGTGGACCAGGTTATCGTCCCGGTGATCGCGGCGACGGCAACGACTGTTGCCGCCTTCCTGCCGTTGACCTTTCTCCCGGGGGTTATCGGGCGATTCTTGCGAATCGTTCCGGTTACCGTTTCCATCGCCCTGATCGCCTCGACTTTCGAAGCCGCGGTCTTTCTGCCGTCCCACTTCGCCGACTGGCCCGGGGGTAACGGAAACCCGAAGAAGCAACCGAAGAATCGGTTCGCAGGACTACAACGCGGCTTCGAGGCGCTTCTGCGTAGCCTCTACCGCCGCAGAGCGTGGGTTCTCGTCGGGATGGTCCTGGTTATTCTTGGAACCTTCTCCCTGATCGGGACAATCCAGACCAACCTCTTCGAGTCGGAGGATTTTACCTATTTCTACATCGACGTAGAGATGCCCACCGGTACTCCCGTAACCCGGACGGATGACTTCCTTCGGGAATACGAAGAACGCATCCTTCCGCTGAGGGGGAACGGCGAGGTCGTCTCGGTCAGCACCTTCGTGGGGTTCGCCGGGGACGAAAACGAGAACGTGCGGAATGCCCAGGTGGGGCAGCTCCTCGTCGACCTCACCGAAGCCGACGAGGGCCGGGAGCGGAGCATTACCGAGATTATGTCCGAGATCCAAGGGATGACCCGGGATATCGCCGGGGCCGACTCCGTGGAGTTTCGCAAAGTCCAGGGTGGGCCGCCGACAGACCCGCCGGTGGTCTTTCGGCTCTTCGGCGACGACTACGACCAGCTAATCGCCGTCTCGGAGCGGATAAAGACGGAGTTGCGCGACTACTCGGAGCTCTTCGGGGTTACCGACAACCTCGAAGGAGGCAGTCCGGAGCTTACCGTCGCGGTGCGGAACGAGATAGCCGCTCGATACGACCTGTCGACCGAGGCAATAGGCTCCTATGTCCGCGGCTCCTTCGACGGCGTTAACGCCGGGACCATCTTCCGGAACAACGAGGAGACCGATATCGTCGTTCAATACGAGACTCCGGAGCGAGCCGGCATCGACCGAATTCTTCAGCTCAAAATCCCGAATAGAAGCGGCACCCGGATACCCTTCTCGTCCGTCGCGGATCTCGAGTCCGGTGAGGCCTTCGCGTCGATCAAGCGGCTCGACCTCGAACGGGAGGTTACCGTCGAGTCGGAGGCGTACTCCACCGCAACGGTGCCCGAAATAAACCGGCGTATTCAGGAACTGTTCGACCAGGAGCTTGCTTCGGAATACCCGGGGGTCGAACTGCGGGTCGGCGGCGAGTTCGCCGAATTCGCGAACCTCCTTGGGGATATCGCCCGGGTGTTTCTGATCGGGATTTTCCTGATCTACACGATCCTCGGAACCCAGTTCAAGAGCTACTCCCAGCCGCTTCTGATTCTCTTTACCGTTCCCTTCGCCTTCGTCGGCGTCATCCTCTTTCTGGTTATCTCCGGGGTGGCCCTTTCGACGACGGTAATCTACGCCGGGGTGGCCTTGGCGGGTATCGCGGTCAACGATTCGATCGTATTGATATCCTTTATCAACGAGCGGAGGAAGGAGGGCCTCGGGGTGAGAGAGGCGGTTATCGAGTCGGCTCGGTTACGGTTGCGGCCGATTCTTCTGACTTCCCTCACGACCATTGCCGGGCTCCTGCCGACGGCGATCGGTATCGGGGGTTGGTCCGTCGTCTGGGGTCCGATGGCGGCGACGATAATCTTCGGGCTGATCTTCTCGACGATCACCGCCCTGGTGCTGATTCCCTCGGTCTACGGCCTCTTTTACGATCGAAAGCAAAACGCCGCGGCCGCCTGAGGCCCCGAGGCTACCTGACGCGCTGGGGCCGGTTAGCGCGCTGACGTCGGCTGACGCGCCGGGGGCGAAGGTGTATACTCCCCGGCATGGTTGGAGCATTTGAACACCTCGCCCTCAACGTTCGGGGTCAGAAGGCAGTCGAGGACTGGTATCGAGAGCACCTCGGATTTGCGGTAGTTCGGCGGTATTCCGCCGGAGCAAGCTTTCTTGCCGACTCGACCGGACGGATTGTCTTCGAGCTGTATAGCCGAGACGATGTCCCGTATTTTGACGGCGAGGGGACCCATTCGCTAACCGTGCATATAGCCTACGAGTGCGACGATGTCGAAGGGACGGCCAAGGATCTCTTGTCGGCCGGTGCTACCGAGGATATTCCCCTGACGACCTCCCCGGACGGGGACGTGGTCATTATGCTCCGGGACCCCTTTGGAATCACGATACAGCTGATAGACCGGGTAGAGCCTCTCAAATAGCCTCTCATGTAATCGATCCTTTTCGGCAATCAAAGAAGGTGTACTGCCGTCCGATACTCTAGGGACGGGAGGCTCCATGTCTAAAAATCGAGCGCGAAGACGGCCCCTGGGAGCCGTCGCTGCCCTCTTGCTCACCATCTTGATCCTGGCCCTCCTGGGCATCGGGAGCGTGCAGTATCTCAATCTCTCTCGTCTCGACGACAGGGTGCTTACGGTTCGGGACGACGTCATTACCCGGGGACGTCTCTTCGACGACTTGCGAGCCGCCCTCGGGTACGGTGGGGTGGCTCACAGCTATTTTCGCCTCCTCTTGACCGGCGATCCGGAAGCGGTGGAGGCCGCCCGGGCGTCGTATCGAGGTGCCCAGGACGCTCTATCGCGACTGTCTCTCGAAAGCGCCGAGGAGCAAGAGATTGTCGGTCGACTGGCAGCCGAGTTGGAGCGCTACATGGAGGGCATCGAGCGAATCGCTTCCGCCCCTCAGGGCGTCATAGACGCCGGGAACATCCCATTCCACAACCAAACCGTGATCGACGACCTCGATCGCCTCCGGACCCTCGAAGACCGCCGTGGGGACGCCGCGATCGAAGCGGTCCGTGATACCATCCTCGTCTCCTTCGTGTCGGTAGTCGCGACCGTTGGGGTGGCCCTTCTCTTCTTGGTGCTTCTTTCCGTCGCCATCGGGCGGTCGGTAAGCTCCCGGATCTCCCTGATTGTCGCCGGAGCCAGATCGATGGCCGAGGGGGACCTCCGTCCCGGGGTTACACAGCAGGCGCGGGACATTCTCGGACGCCTCGAGAGCAATTTTTCGAACGCCTTGGAGGATCTCCGGGGCGCCATCGAGTCGGTACGCCGGACGGTCGCGGGGAGCCGGCAGATCAGCGAGCAGCTGAGCTTTCAGATCGAGCTGACGATCGGCGGAACCACCAAGATTACCTCCCACGTGGTTTCCATTCGGGAACAGGTAGAAAAGCTCGCCTCCCAAGTTGCCTCCTCCTCCACCGCCGTAGAGCAGATTCTCGCGAATATCCAGAGTCTGGTGGGCCAGATTTCTCATCAGGCGGCGGCGGTTACCGAAACGTCGGCGTCGATTGAGGAGATGAACGCCTCGATCGCCAGCGTCGCCCGGATCGCCAAGGACCGCCGGGAGGCCGTCTCGTCGCTCATCGACATAACCTCCGCCGGAGGGGACCGGGTTGCCAACACCAACGAGATCATCGGAGAGATCGGGGCGAGCGTCGACGACGTTATCGAGACCATTGGGGTGATCGATCAGGTCGCCTCCCAGACCAACCTATTGGCTATGAACGCCGCGATCGAAGCGGCCCACGCCGGGGACGCCGGCCGCGGCTTTGCCGTAGTGGCCGACGAGATACGGAAACTCGCCGAGTCGACGACGGAGAACTCCACCCATATCGCCGGGCTCCTCCGGGATCTCGTGGAACGCATAAAGACCGCGCAGACGGCGAGCAACGAGAGCGGCGAAGCCTTCTCTCGGATTCACTCCGAAGTCGGGCACGTAACCGAATCCTTCGACGAGATTTCAAGTAGCACCAACGAGCTGGCGGCGGGTAGCCAGGAGGTGTTAAGGGCAGCTGCGGAGCTTCTCCAGATAACCGAACAGATTCGGGGAGGCGCTTCGGAGATGCAGGTCGGTGCCGAAGAGATCAACAACGCGCTCCTTTCGGAGAAGGAAATATCGATTGTAACCGCCGAGAGCGTCGACCAGATTACCGAAGAGGTTCAGAACATCAACCTCGCGATAAACGAAATCTCCCAGCTGAGCATTCGCAATAACCGGAGCGTTCGGGAGCTCCGGGAAGGGGTCGATCACTTTACGCTTACCGAGGACGACACCCTCCGGGAAGAGCAGGAGGACGGGCTCGATTACTCGTCGATTATCCTGGCCCATCAATCCTGGGTCTCCCGGGTCCGGTCGCTCCTCGACGGAAGAATCAGCTTCTCCGTCGAGGAAGTCTCGAACCACCACAGCTGCGAGTTGGGAATCTGGATCGATCAGCAGAAGGTAAAGGGCCGGGAGGACGAACGCTTTGTCGCCCTCGACGAGATTCACGAACGCCTCCACGGTAGGGCCGGGCAGGTCGTCTCCTGCCACGAGGACCCTGCCTGTGGAGAGGCCGAATCCTACTATCGAACGCTGTTGGAGGATTCGAGGGCCATAACCGAGGCTCTCGTGGCGCTCCGTTCGTCGTCGAGGGACGCCGCCTCCGCCGGGTAGAGGATAACCGTTACCATCCGGTCCGTGTCAAAATAGCGGACGGCGGTCTCCCTTACAACCGTGGGCGTAAAGTCTTCCACCAAGTCCGGATAATCCAGGACAACCGCGGGATCGAGGTCGTAAAAGTACGATTCCCACAGAGCGTTCAGCCAGAATCCATTCGTGCGGCGGCCCGACTCGAACTCCGCCAGCTGCGTCGTTCTGACCCGTTCCACGAGTTCCCGTGAAATGTCACCGGCGGTCACTTCCTCTACGACACCCATCACCCGGTCGGTTAGCTCTTCCGCCCGGTCCGGGTCCGTCGAAAAGGTGATAAAGACCGTGTAAAGAGGGTCGGGATGTCGGCGGACCGAAGCCCAGGCTCCAATCCCGTAGGTACCTCCTTCCTCCTCCCGAATAACCTCTCGGAGGCGACGGCCTAAAAGATCCGCCGTTGAGCGGAGCCGATAGTTGTTCTCCCGGCCCCAGTCGTATTCGCCGTGAAAGACAATCCCGACCCGGCTTATAGGCTCTATCCCGGCGTAGACATCTCTATCCACGACGCCTTCGGGCGTCTCCACCCCGATATCTTCCCAACTCTCGTTGCGGTTGACGGCGGGAATACTCGCAAGGTACCGGGTAACGAAGGGTTCGAGCGTTTCCGGGGACGCACTCCCGACGAAAAAGAACGTGAAGTCCGAAGGGTCGGCAAATCGCTCCCTGTAGAAAGATAGGGCCGCATCCAAGTCGATTCGCTCGACGTCCTCCGGCGTGAGCTGCCGGCGCCGGGGATGGTCTTGAAACAGGATCTCTCGCAAGGTAGAGATAAACTGCGTCTGCGGTTCCTCAATCTCGTTCCGTAACTCGACCCGGAGCCGCTCGACGACCCGGGTAAAGGCGACCGAATCCCGGCGGGGGTCGGTCATCGCAAGATGGGTAAGCTGAAAGAGGGTCTCTAGATCCTCCTGTCCGGCGGAGCCTTCGATTCCTTCGGTGAGCTCCCCGATGTAGGGCTCCACCGCTGCGGTGTTCCCCGCCAAGAGCTTCTCGAGGTCCGACGCCGAAAAATCGCCGAGCCCCGACTCCATGACGATCTCGGTGGCGTAAATCGCCGAGAGATACTCATCGTCCGTGGCCTTTGAAGAACCCCCGGGGCTGTAGGCGTTCATCAGAACCTCGTCCGCCCGGAAGTCCGTCTGCTTTACGACGACCCGAGCGCCGTTGGAAAGCTGCCACTCCACTGCATCGACGTCCGGAAGCTCCCGACGGTTCTCGATTCGCCCGGGCTCCGGCATCTCGGCCATCAGGGCCCGGTCGGCGACGGCTTCCTCGTAGGCCTCGACGGGCATTGATTCGGCCCGGGCGAGGGTTTGTCGAATGTCGGACTCCGACGGCGGGGTCGTACCTTCCCGCTTGACGGTGGTCACGGTGACGACTCGATTCTCCGGGCCGAGATAGTCCTCGGCCATCTTTCGAAACTCTTCTATGGTGATGGTCGGGATCAGTGCCTTCGCAAGCTCGTACTCGAAGGCGATTCCCGGGGCCGCTTCTCCCTCGAGGTAGTGTCGGGTGTACTCTGCGGCGAACCCCGAAGAGGGGGAGTTTTCCCGTTCGAGGTAGGCCTGTTCGTAGCCCCTCAAGAGGCGCCGCCTTGCGCGCTCGAGCTCCGCGTCCAAGAAGCCATGCTCGGCGACTCGCCGGGTCTCGGTAATCAAGGCGGTAAGGCCTGCGGCAATCTGGTCATCCCGGGTCTCGGCCGTCAGAACCGTCGTCTCCGTGGTCCTGACGAGCCCTGCGCGCCCCGCGCCGGCGTTTAGAAAGGGTGCGTCCTCTTCCCGGGAGCGTTCATCGAGGCGGGAGTTGAGCATGATGGAGAAGAGATTGTGGGATAGAAGCTCCCGATAGTCCCGGACGGTATTGAGCTCCTGCGCCGTCCCCTTAACGTAAACACTCACCCGGGTTCCGGCGGCCTCGGGATCCGAGGCAACGGCGACGAGGGTCTCTTCGTGATCCGGCACGCCGAAGGTCGGCCGCGGCCGGGGATTCTCCCGGCGGGAGACCGCGTCGAACTGGTCGGCTATCATCTCGACCACTTCGTCGGCATCGAAGTCCCCGACGGCGACAACCGCCATCAACTCCGGCCGGTACCAATCGTCGTAGAACCGGCGGATCGCTTCCGGCTCGAAGCTCAGGATGAGCTCCGGATCGCCGATCGGAAGGCGCTCGGCGTATCGGGAGCCGGCAAAGAGCACGGGAAACCATTCATCCTGCATCCGGGCGGCGGCACCCCGGCCCTGGCGCCACTCTTCGTAGATGACCCCCCGCTCTTTGTCGATCTCCTCTTCCTGAAAGAGGATTTCGTGGGCCCACTGCTCGAGGATATGAAAACCGGACCGGAGCTTTCCCGGCTGGTCGGTCTGGACCTGGAGTCGGTAGACCGTCTCCTCGAAGCTGGTGTAGGCGTTCACGTCGGGTCCGAACCGCATGCCGAGGGACTCGAGGTACGCGACTATCTCGTCGGCGTCAAAGTCCTCGGTGCCGTTAAAAGCCATATGCTCTGCGAAATGAGCGAGCCCGAGTTGGTCGTCATCCTCGAGAACCGAGCCTGCGTTTACGACGAGCCGGAGAAACGCCCGGTCCTCAGGCTCGTCGTTCTCTCTGACGTAGTAGGTGAGCCCGTTCGGGAGCCTCCCGCGACGCACGGAGGAGTCAAAGGGAAGGAGCGTCCCGAGGGTCTCTTCGCTTTCCGGTTCGGAGATCTCCGAGATGCCGGTTGCCGGGACGGTAAGGGGGACAAATAGAAGAACAAGTGCAATGAACGCAGAGTAAAGCTTCATGTGTGAGAAAATATGGCCCCTCGCCGGCCGGGACAAGTGAGGTATCAACCACTTTGTTGATGCATAAGCATCAAATCCCGGCGGGCGAAGCCGGGA
>JBKHCS010000195.1:0-3338 GCA_046541715.1 Spirochaetaceae bacterium | reverse complement strand
TCGAGGAGCCGAAGAATCCTTCCTCCGGTGCCCCACATCGTCACGAGAGACGAAATGGCAGCGATAAACACCACCGCCGCGACAAAGAGGAATCGCTCGGCGGAGAAAGCACTCTCGTCGGGCGTCCTGTCGACACCGGAGAGAATAGTCCTGTAACCGGCAAAGCCGAGGCCGCCGATCCCGACAACAACAACCAGTAGTGTTAGGAGGAACACTCGGCGCTTTACAAGAACCATGGCGATGAATCTCCTAGAATCGTCAATGGATTCGGCGCAACTCTTCGATGTCGGCGTCCTTGCCGGCGACTACCAGGACATCGTTCTGTCTGAGGACTTCCGTCGGCTCCGGAAAGATTACGTGATCCTCCGGAACGGCCTCGCCGGTTTCCTCGACGTCGACCAAGACGCGCCGAAGGGCAACTACGATTAACCCAAGACGCTTGCGAAAATCGAGGTCTTTCAGCGTCGAGCCGACGAAATCTTCGGGGACGAAGAGCTCGGCGATGCTCAGGGTCTCCGAGAGGGGGATCTTATCCAACACCTCCGGTGCGGTCAGTCGGGTCGCGAGGCGTTGCCCGGCGTCTTCCTCGATGTTGATAACCTCGTCGGCGCCCACCTGGAGGAGTACTCTCCGATGGATCGGCCGCACCGCTCGGGCGACGATTCTCGGAACCCCGATTGCGCGAAGGTGGGCGGTCACGACGATGCTGCTTTCCATGTTATCCCCGATGCCGACAATCGCCACGTCCACGTCGTCGAAGGGCACCTTGTTCAAAGAGATTTCGTCGGTGGCGTCCAAGAGAATCGCCTGACTCACGGTCTCCTTGATCTTGTCGATGGCCTCCGGATGATTGTCGATCGCGATGATTTTGACCCCCTTTTCGCTGAGAACTTCGCAAACCCGGAGCCCAAAGGCACCGAGGCCGACAACCGCATAGACGCTCTGCTTTGCCATTCCTACTCCTCTACCCTATCAGTATCTCGGCTTCGGGATAGGTAACCCGAAGCCCTTTTGTCCGACGGGCTGTCGTCGCCGCCAGAATCGTTAGCGGACCGACCCGCCCGAGGAACATGAGCGCGATAACGACGAGCTTCCCGAACTCGGTCAGATTACCGGTTAACCCCCGGGACAAGCCGACGGTCCCGAAGGCTGAAGTCGATTCGAACATGATATCCACAAGAGGCGCTTTCTCGGTAACCGAAAGAATAAGCGTGCCCAAACCGACGGCCGCAACGCCGAGAAAGAAGACCATGAGACTCCGGATGAGCGCTTCGACGGGGATGGACCTTCCGGCAAGCACGATTCCGCCACTCTTGTCCCGCCCGGCGGCGATCGCCGCCCCAATTACCGCCGCGCTGTTGATCTTGATACCCCCGGCGGTGCTACCGGAGGCTCCCCCGACGAACATAAAGGCGATCATCAGAACGCTGGTCGCCGTGGTCATTGCGCCGATGGGAAGCGTATTGAAACCGGCCGTTCTGAGAGTTACCGACTGGAAGAGGGCCGAAAGGTACTGTTCTCCGAGGGTTCGGCCCCTAAGAACGTTCCCGTGCTCCAACGCGTAGACGCCGATTGTCCCCAAGAGGATCAGCAACCCGGTACCGATAAGGACGATCTGCGTGTTCACGGTGAGAGGCGACCGGTGAACTCGGGGGCCCTTCGTACCGAGGCGGCGGATACCTTGAAGGAGTCGAGTTCCCGCCTCCCCGAGTACGACGAAGCTGGCCCCCCCAAGAACGATCAGAACGGCGACCGAGAGACTGACCACCGGGCTATCGGAGTATCCTTCGAGACTATCGGTAAAGAGCGAAAATCCCGCGTTGCAAAAAGCGGAGACCGCGTGAAAGAGGGCCAGAAACGCGGCCCTCGGACCTTCTCCCCGGAAACCGAAGTAGAGAACAATTGCGCCGGCGGCCTCGATTCCGAAGGTAATTCCGATAATTCGCCGGACCGACTTTGAAAGGGAGCTCATATCCTCCTCGTTCGCGGCGTAGGCGATAAGGTAACGATCCTCCAGGGTCATCGACCGGCGGAAAATATAGACGCTGATAAACGAGAGAATCATGATGCCGAGTCCGCCGACCTGCATGAGCGCCATAAGAGTAAGGTGACCCCAGAGGGAGAAGGTCGTGGGCGTGTCTACGACGATGAGCCCCGTGACGCAGACCGCCGAGGTGGAGGTAAAGAGGCTGTCGATAAAGGGAAGACCCTCCTCACCGGCGGAGGTAAAACCGAGCATCAACAGCAGGGTACCGACGAGGATTACGACCACGAAACTCAAGACAATTGTCTGCGCGGGGTGGGTCGTCATCCCCGCGAGGAATCCTGATACCCGGCGCATTCGCCCGTACATCTTGAAAAGGGGTAAGGTATTTCGACCCAGAATAATTGCGGTCGAGCCGGTAGTTCGGGCGGCTTCGACGGGCCAGAAGAGAAGCACCTTGTTATAGACGAAGAAAACGACAAAGACCGCGACGAAAAGTAGGGAGACGACGTTCCGCTTGAGGTAGAGGCGAGCGTACGGAGCGGCTTTGATGTTCCAGACGATCTCGAGGATAATCAGGACGACGAGCCCGACATCGAGGAGGTTCAGAAGGGCGAGCCCGGCGAGGGTTTCGACCCCGCTCTGCTCGACGAAGAGGGCCACGATACTCAAGACGAAGGCAGCGAGAATGACGGCGCGCATCCGGTTCATCCAATCACCATCCTAATCCAGGGAGTTCTCGTCGAGGCGTTGCGTCTCCTTCGCCTCTTCCCGTTTCGGGATCTCAGCTTCTATCGCCGCAAGGCGCTCCCTAACGGCAGCCCTATTCTCCCCGGCGGAAGCCTCTGTTGAGGTCCCTTCGAGCTTGTGGATCAGCTTCTCCTGCTCGGCGGAGAGCTGTTCGATTGACTCTGCGTTGACGACGGTACCGGCCCGACGGGTTACCCGGACCGGCTTCCGGGAGAGAACGGTATCCGGTACGGTGACGATTTGCCGGGTCATCACCTGCGTCTCGGTGTGGAAGAGGCCGATATCGGTGTCCCGTCCGATAAGCTGATCGAACTCGATAACACCCCCCGCCCGGAGTCCTTTCATCAGCCACAGCATATTCACCGCCATCGCATTTCCAACAAGAGTCGTTGAGAAATGGGAAGCAGGGCAATTGCGACGAAGAGGCCGACCAGGAAGACCAAGACCGTAAAGAACTGCCGACGGTACGGAAGGGCGAGCTTGTCTGTGACGCTTTTCGAGATGATGAACAGCCCCAACAGGATGAACCCCGGCGTCCCGACGACGGTAGACGACGGCAATTGAGGTCCCAGGGAAACCCATCACGGACTCTAACAAAGTCATA
>JBKHCS010000194.1:0-3372 GCA_046541715.1 Spirochaetaceae bacterium | reverse complement strand
GTCGGGGCTGCGGCCCCTCGGCGGCGGGCGGTTTGAGGCGGAGTAGCCGCCTCCCCGGTCCAACCCTCTACTGCAGCGGATTCAACGTCAGCGAGACCTGGACGGTCCACTGCTCCTTCGGGCCGAGTTCGAGGGGCCATTGGGGGACGAAACAGCGCCCCTCGTAGACCGGCTCCGGCCCATCATCCCCGTTCGCCAAGCTTTCGAGGTCCGTGCTCCAGAGCTCGCTGTCCTGGGAGGACCGGAGCTGCAACAGGACGCTCCGGGCGAAATCCTGAATCTCGACGAAGGAGACCGCCGGAGAGGTGGTCTTTCCGTCCTGGAGCGTCTCGCTTCGCTTGCCGTCCCGGAATATGGTCGCCCGGGCCTGATTGGTGTCCGGGGCAGGGAGGGCGAGATTCAGCTCCGTGGCAAAGGTCCCGGCGAACCCCTCGGGCCCGGCTTCGAGATGGTAGGTCACGGTGACGGCGTTCTTGGCAAACCGGTAAATCTTGACCAGAGAGAGCTCGGAATCACCGACCGCGGCGCCGGGCAAATTGCGTCGGTGGGCGGTAAGCGCCAGCTCGTGCTTGTCCCGGTCGAACCGCTCTATGCGGTACACAGTCTCGGGAAACCCGTCGCGGTGGGGGTTTCGGCCATTCTGAAAGTCGCCGAAGTCGCCGACCGGGGAGAACGCGTGATCGACGAAACAGCGCCGGAGATAGCAGTCGAAAACCCCGGCCTGGCCGTCGTCCCCGGGAGTGTAGGCCTCCGGGTACCGGGCAAAGGTGTCGGCGTAGTTCCAGGGCGAACGGAGGTAGTCGAGCTCGAAGAGCATTCCTCCCCGGAGATGAACGTAGGCGTTTATCTCCTGACCCTGGTAGAGATACTCGGTCAGACCGTCCATGTCGAAGTCGACGTGGACAATCGATGGGCTAAAGATGCCCTGTTCCCGGGTAACCCGCTCGGCGTCGATAAGTGCCGCGTAGACCGTTCCCCGGAGGCTGCTGCGGTAAATCCCGGCGTTCCAGTAGGCGTTGTGGCACTGCCCCTTCCAGAGCTCTTCCCGGGCGAGCTGTTTCCGGTATTTATCCCCCCGAATCTGGTTTACCAAGACGTGGGTGTACTGCATCTTGGCGTACATAAGGTTGCTCTCGGGGTATCGAACCAGAACATGGCGGAAGACGCCGGAAATTCCCGCCTCGCTCTGACCCCGGAGACCCGCGCCGTTGCCGTCCATGCTCTCGAGGTACTTCCGGCGGAAGGATGTCGTCGGGAAGTAGCAGCGTTGCCGGGGGGTTGCCTGCCGGAGATACCGGGTTGGGAGGCGGGTCGTAATCCAGTCGCGGTTTGCATCGAGGGCGTCGAAGAAGCGTCGAAACCAGTTGCCCATCTCGTCGTCGGTCACCCCGTCGAGGGCCATCTTCTCGCCCTCGAGAAAGATGGAGACGACCATTTCGTCGCTTTCGGAGCTGCACTCCTCGAGGCGCCGGGGAAGCTCCGAGCCGTCTGTTAGCGTTCCGTCTCCGAGCTCGATCTCCTGAAAGCAGGGAAAGGCTACAATAGTCTTGCCCTCGTCCTCGGTAATACAGGGGGTGCAGAGGCTCATCCCGTTCAAACCGACCGAGGTAAAGAACTCGGTGTCCAAGAAGGTGTAGTCGATGCCGCTGGTCCGGAAGAGGGCGGGAAAAGAGGGCTCCCAGACCTGCTCGGTCAGCCAAAGGCCCCGAGGACGCCGGCCGAAGAGCTTTCGCAAGTACGTCGTCATCCGTTCGATCTGCCCGAGGCGGTCCGCCCGGGGAATGATGGCGAGGATCGGATCGTAGAATCCGCTTCCAAGAATCTCGACCTGCCTCCGGCTCAGCAGCTCGCTCAAGACATCGATAAACTCGGAATGGTGCTGCTCGAGCCACTGCAGAAGGGCACCGGAATAGTAGAGCGTCGCGCGGACCCGGGGGGCGTTGTACAAGGCTCGGATGAAGGGCTTATAACACCGCTGGTATGTGTCCTCTATGTCGTTGTGGTCGGCACCTATAGGCTGGCTGTTGGCCGTACCAAAGATCAGATTGACCCGGTTCATGCGGACCCCTGTGGGGGGTGATGTTACTCACCAGGCTGACTTGAAGAGGCAGCTTGGACGGATTGTACTTCCGGCTCCGGCGTTTGTAAAGGCGCGTCGGTCCGGATAATGCATTTCGGCGGGCACTTCCGGGCGGCCTTGGTGCGCTCTCCCTTCCGGCCGTAGTCGATCGTCGAAAGGTTGTCCTCGACGATGTATCCCCCGTCGGGAGACTGTTTTTCGCAAATCTTGCAGGCGATGCAACCGACCTTGCAGTACTTCCGGACCTTCTTTCCGATGTCGTTGTTGTTGCAGGCGACGATGTAGTCGGCGTCGTAGGGGACCCATTTCATCACCCCGGTCGGGCAGATGTCGACGCACTTTCCGCAGGAGATGCAGATATCCCGGTCGACCCAGACCTTCCCTTCGTCGTCGTAGCTGATGGCGTCGACGGGGCAAACCCGAATACAGCTTCCGAGCCCGAGGCACCCCTGCTTGCAGACCATATCGCCGCCGTAGAGCAGGAAGAGGGCGTTGCAGTCGCTCATCCCGTGATACTCGAACTCGTATTCCGAGACATCCCGGCCGCCGCGGCAATGAACCTGGGTAACCCTTCTATCGCCGGAGACGTTGACCTCTTGGCCCATAATTGTCCCGAGCTTCTGAGCGGCTTCCGCCCCGCCGGGGGAGCAGAGAGTAAGCACCTCGCCTTCGTTCGCCACCGCCTCGGCGTAGGCGGCGCACCCGGCGTAACCGCAGGCGCCACAGTTGAGCCCCGGAAGAGCTTCCTCTACCTCCTGAACCTTCACGTCCTTCCGGACGGCGAGGACCCGGGAGGCAAAAGCAAGCCCTATACCGAAGAGGGCGCCGAGGGCTCCGACGACGGCGAACGCGATAACAACTTGAAGCGCCATATTCCTATCCTATCAGGTTGCTCAAGAGGGCCTTGTCGAAGGCCATAAAGGCCATCGCCATCAGCCCCCCGGTGATAAAGGCGATCGGTGTTCCCCGGAAGTACTTGGGAACCGATTCCCGTTCCAGCTTCTCCCGAAGGGTCGACATCAGCAGAATCGCCAAGAGGAATCCCAGCCCCGCGGCAAACCCGGCTATAAAGCTCTCGATAGCATTGTACTCGTTCCGGACCGCGATCAGCGCGATACCGAGAACTGCGCAGTTTGTCGTAATCAGCGGGAGGTAGATTCCCAGAGCTCGGTAGAGGGGGGGCGAGATCTTCTGAACGACCATCTCCACCAGCTGCACGAGTCCGGCGATGACCAAAATAAAGGTGATGGTCTGCAGATAGGTGATGCCGAAGGGCACCAGGAGCCAGTTGT
>JBKHCS010000053.1:0-18831 GCA_046541715.1 Spirochaetaceae bacterium | reverse complement strand
GGGAGCTCTTCTTTACTTTGCGCATCCTCAGGCCGAACTCGACGTTCCCCGAGACGGTCAACCAGGGGTAGAGATGCGGATTCTGAAACACGATGCCCCGGCGCCGGCTCGGGGCGGTTATCTCGACTCCGGCGTCGTACGCCCTCCCGGTGGTCGGCGGGATAATTCCCGCCATGACCCGGAGGAGGGTGGTCTTCCCACACCCCGAGGGGCCGACAAGGACGAGGATCTCCTCCTCTTCCACCGAGAGAGAGACGTCGCGTGCCGCCGGAATCTCGCCGGTAGCCGTGGAGTAGACGACGGAGACTTCCCGTAGTTCGAGTACCGTCGCTATCTACCTAACCTCCCCCCGGCGGCGAACGGCTTCTTCCAGGTAGAAGGGGTTGATCGATTCTCGGTAGACCGTTGTCGGTGGGGAGTCGCCGATGGTTCCCTGGTCCTGGAGGAAATCTCCCGTCGCCTTGAAGACCAGGGCAAGATCCCCCGGATCGTCGGAGGTGCCGAGATACGGCGCCCCGAGCTGTTGCTCGCCGGTAAGGAGAATGATGCTGTCGAGCTGCCGACGGGCTTCGGATACGGGAATGTCGAATTCGTCTGCTATTGCGGATGCGGCCGCCGCCGGGTCGCTCTTTACGAGCTCCACCGCCCGAATCTGGTTCTCGAGGTAGGCGACCACGAGCTCCGGATAACGCTCCGCGAACGCCTTCCGGACCAAGCCGATGTCCCCGGTTACGTACCCCGCCTCGGCGAGGGTCCGGCTGCTTACAAGAACCCGGCCGCCGGACTCGAGCATCCGGGCAAGGGTCGGCTCCCAGACGAACCCGGCGTCGATATCCCCCCGTAACCAGGCTGCGAGGAGGTCCGGCGGCTGGAGATCGATAATCCGCAAAGAATCAGGGTCCACACCCGCAACCTCGAGGGCCGCGAGAAGATGGTAGTGGGTCGTGGCGCCGAAGGGGGCTGCCACGGTCTTTCCGACCAAGTCCGCGACCTCTCGGATACCGCTCTCTTCCCGGACCACCAAAGCCTCGTTGTCCCCGATGATGTCGTAGATGTAGAACACCTCGGCTTCCAACCCCTGGGCGATGGCGGCCACGGTGGTGCTGCTGCCGCCGAGACCTAAGTCGATCGACCCGGCCGCGATGCCGGTGTTCAAGTCCCGCCCGGAGTCGACCTGGACCCATCGGATCGGAACGCCCAGGGTCTCCTCGTGCCACCCCAGGTGTTTCGCCACGATCGCCCCGTTCGGGATTGTCTGGAACCCGATGACGACCTCCGAGGGAAGCTCCCGGTCTTCTTCGACGCCCCGGGCCAAGGACCCGGTGGCCACTATTACCAACAAGATTACAGCGATAAGCCGACGACGGTGATGCATGATTGCCTCTCGGTTTGTTCTATCTTCCCTTCCAGGGAACGAGTCGTGCCTCGACTAGCCTGACGAGCCGGTCGAGGAGGAGGCCCGTAAGCCCCATCACGATAATCCCCATAAATATTACATCACTTCTAAGGAATTTACTTGCATCTAAAACCATCCACCCGATTCCCGAGGTGGCGGCGACAATCTCGGCGGAAACCAAGGTAGTGTAGGTAAAGCCGATGCTCACCCGGATCCCGGTAAAGATGTCCGGAAGACAGGAGGGAAAGACCACGTGCCGGAACACCTGCCGGTGGCTCGCACCCAACGACAGCGCTCCGTGGATTCGGTCGGGGCTTATTCCCCGGACCCCGGACATGGCGCTTATCGACAAGGGCGGAAAGGCGGCGAGGAAGAGCAAGGCGATCTTCGACTCGTTTTCTATGCCGAGCCATACGACAAGGATGGTGTAGTACGCCAAGGGGGGAAGCGGACGATAGAACTCGATAATCGGATCGAGAAGGCCCCGGACGATCCGGTTATACCCCATCGCGAGGCCGATGGGAACTGCGGTTATCAGGGCCAAGCCGAATCCGAAGAGCACCCGGAAGAGGCTGGTTCCGAGATGCTCCGCAAGGGTGCCGCCGCGGTAGCCTTCGGTGGCGATCCGAACGAAGCTCTCGAGGACCGCCTTCGGCCTTGGAACGAAGAGCTCAGGAAATACTCCCAGATACGCGACCGTCTGCCAGAAGACCACGACGGCAGAGACCGTTAGAAGCCCCAATAGCCAAGAGGTCTTGATATTCCGCTTTCTCCGTTTTTCCCGCTCTCTTCCTTTCAAATCCCTAACGGGAAAGTCGTATTTCGGACCGCGACTGTCAATACGGCGCCTTGCTTACCCGGCGAAAGAACCATATTTTTTGACCAATGGAACGCCTGGCCGGCCTCCCGAAGCTCCTCTACAGTCTCTACCTTCTCGGCCCCGGATCCCGCAGGGTGTTAGAACACTACGCCTGGATAAAGTGGTACCGAGGCTCCCCGGAGGATCAGCGGAAGGCCGCCCGGGACGAGCTTTTTCGTAAGCTTGTCCTCTTCGCCTACGACAAGGTCCCCTTCTATCGACGGCTCTACGACGAAAACCGCGTCGATTTAAAGGGGATAAACGGGGTCGAAGATGTTACCAAGCTTCCCCTCGTTTCCCGGGAGATGATGCAAGAGGTGCCACTGAAAGAGCTTCGGCCCCGAGGGTTCCGGAAGATTTCAGTCTCTACGTCGACCTCCGGCTCTTCCGGCACGCCTTTCGTCTTTTACCGATCGCTCTCGAGCGTCCTGTTCTACGGGGGGCAGCTCCTGAACTATCTCGACAGCTGGGGGTTTTCCGCCAAGCGGAAGGTCTACTTTATTCTCTATAACGCCGATCCCACCATCAGCTTTAACCTTTCTTACCGGAGTACCTTTGCGGTCCTTAACCGCCGGCACTCCATCGACCCCCTGCTGCCGACCGACTCGATTATCTCTCGGATTGAGTCCGATAACCCCGATCTGATTATCTCGCATCCTTCGACCGTCGAGGATATCGCCGATTGGCTCCTCGACCGGGGACGCACCTACGATGAGCCTATTGCCTTCGCCACCGGCGGCGAAGTGCTTACCGAACGGCTGCTCGTCAAGGTCGCGAAGGCCTTTCCCGCGTCTCAGTACTTTGATTTCTACAACACGGTAGAGATGGGTCTTATCGCCGCACAGTGCGCCTGCAGCGATCTCCTACACGTGAACGACAACGGCGTCATTCTCGAGAAGGGCGAGGGTGTCCGGGACGACACCGGCGAGCAGTACGTCAAGCCGATCTTTACCAACCTCTGGAACTACGGCACTCCCTTTATCCGGTACACCGGAATCGAGGATCTGCTCCAATTCGCCGAGGAAGCGGCCTGCGACTGCGGGAGCAACGGGGAGTTGATCCGGACTATCGTCGGCCGCGAATCGGACATTATCCGGAGCCCCGATACCAAGGGGATCTCCGCCTGCAACCTGATGAGCGCCCACGCCGATCTCCCAGGGGTCCGGCGCTTCCAGTACGTCCAACGGAATCCCGAGGAGCTTATTCTACGATACATTCCCTCCGAAGGGGCGGACCACGAGACCATTCGCCGGGAGGCGGAAGCGGTCGTCCGCCGGACCCTCGGGCCGTCGATTCGCTTTACGACCGAACCGGTGGGCGAGGTCTACAAGTCTCCGAAGTCCCTGAAGGTCCCGATTGTGGTACGGCAGGTGTAAGAAGCTCCCGGCCGACCTGGATCGCCCGGAGCCACTTGTAGGCGTTCGACCGGGGGCTCGGCTGCTCGAATCGAAAGAGCCTCCCTCGATAATAGAACTCGAGGGCCTCGGTGTTCTGGACGTTGGCCCCCTCAATCTCTCCGAAGGGAAATACCCAGTCGTTTTTGCCTTCGAGGGCAATTCCGCCGGGGTTCAGCCTCAGTGTCCCGGCATCCCTCCTTCTAACTCTCGCGCTCCGGTAGCCGGTAAACAGGCGGACTCCCTGGTCGGCAAAGAGGGGTGCCTCGGGGCCGCTCCCGTCCCCGAGCCACGCTTCCCGAGCCGCCTTCATCCGGAGGGCGAGCTCGTCGACTTGCCAGCGATTCCAATCGCCGGGGGTCCCGAATCGCGGCGGCCCCACCGGCGGCCGAGTAACCGTCGCGACCAAACGCCCCTCGGCCCGATATCTGTGCGAGAGTCCGCAGGCCGTGCAGGTTACGGAGTCTTGCCGGGAGACGAGGGTCGAGAAGCTCCGGCAGCCGGGGCAGACGAAGAGAAGCCGCTCGAGGTATTCCGCCGGCGCTCTGTTGCGGTAGTGGGCGTCTATGCCGGCGCACCACTCGGCGTCGTCGTGCGCGACGGCGGCAGCTAGGCGCCCGGAGATCTCCTCGGTACTGAGGGCGGCGACAGCTTCCCGGGAGAGGAGGAGGGAAAAGATCACGGTGACCGGGCCTCGACTACGATACCGGGCCCAACGGGGCTGCGCTAAGTAGCCGCCGTACTGCTTGGCCAATACCACCGGAACGCCGGCCGCTTTGACGAGCCGCGGGACCTCGGGCATGAGTGGAATGCTCCTCCCGTCCCAGGTACGGCGGCCTTCGGGAAAGATGCCGACGACCCCGCGATTCGTCCGAAGCACTACAAAGATCCTCCGGACCGCCGCGCCGTCGGGCATAAACTTGGTCTTTGGAATCGAAGCGAGGAGCCGCATTACCGTTCCGGTCGAACGTGACCGGAAAATGTTGTCCGAGGTGACAAACTGTACCGTGTCCGGGAGAAAGGCACCGATAAAGCAGGGATCCCAATAGTTCACGTGATTGGAGAGTAGGATGTAGGGGGGTCTTACACCGGGAGATCCTTGGGAAGATATTCCGTAGCGCCGGACGATCAAAGTCTTCGACAGCAGCCTGACGAGGCGGACTGCCCAGGGCCGGGGTACGGTGTGGTCGTGTTTCACAAACTCGGGGTCGCCCCCGGGAGGTAGCGCCGGTAGATGCTCCTGACCAGCCGGGGAACCGCCGGTTTTTCGAGAACCCGGTTCAGGTCGAGCGAGCCGACACACGAGGGCATGTTGTTCAGGCTCCGGTCGATAAAGCGGATGCCCTGGGTGTAGTCGAAGCCGAGGCCCTCGCGCCAGGAGCGATCCCCGGGAATATCCCGGGACACCTGCCAGAGGTAACGGCGTCCGAATAGCTGGGAGACCACTATGACCGGTGGGAGAAGCTTGAGTATACTTCGGAAGCCCCGGGCCTTTGGATGGACCACGAACTTAGAGCATTCCATGGCCCGGCTCCCGAGAAACTCCGGAGTATCGATAGCGACACCCTTTTCTAACTCCATCGCGAGGCCCGGGAAGCGAGGCGTTCGTATATTCAGGGTGATGGTCGCCAGAATACGCAAATCCTCGAAGAGCCCGATAATGACCGAATCCGAATCCCTTTCGAGGGCCATTGATTCGAGGCGTGCCGTTCGTGGATCGAGAAACCCCGTTTCCACCAGTCCGTGGTATCGGAGGTTGACCACCTGATGGTAGGCCGGTGTATCCGGATAGACCCTCCGGACCGTGCCTTCGTTGACGCGATCCGAAGGATGGAGGTAGTCGCGCCAGTCGTCCTCGCAGATTGTTTCCCAGGACAGAGGCGATTCTTCGGTGGCCGAACTGTATCTTACCAAATCACTCATCAATCTCTCAGGGCGAAGTATAGCATCGGATTCGGCCAAATATCCAGAAATTTCTTTAGCAGAATGCTATATATCTTTTTGAATATATCTTAGTTCAGCAGTCATGTTTCCGGAGGGAGGACAGATGGCACGCTACACACACGACATTCTGGTCATCGGAGGGGGGGCGGCCGGGTTGACCGTCGCGGCAGGTACCTCTCAGTTGGGTCTGAAGACGGCCCTCTTCGAGCCGAAGAAGCTCGGGGGAGACTGCCTCTACCACGGCTGCGTACCCAGCAAGACGCTCTTGAAGACGGCGACGGTGTACCAGCAGCTGAAGGAGTTCCCCACGTACGGCCTTCCCGAGACCCCTCGTCCCCGGGTCGATATCAAGGCGGTCAACGCCCGGGTGCAGTCGGTCATCGACTCGATTGCCTACCACGACTCTCCCGAGCGGTTCCGGAAGCTCGGGGCGGAGGTCTTTCTCGGTCATGTGCGGTTTATCTCTCCCCACGAGGTAACGTTCGACGACGGAAAGGTCTACTCCGCCAAACGGATCGTCCTGGCGACCGGAAGCTCCCCCCGGGCGGTTCCGATACCCGGTCTCGAAGACGCAGGCTACCTGACCAACCTCGACATGTTCTCCTTGGAGTCGCTTCCGAAAAGGCTTATCGTCCTCGGCGGTGGGCCCATCGGCGCCGAGATGAGCCAGGCCTTTACCCGCCTCGGCACCGAGGTCTCGCTTATAGACGTCGCGCCTCAGCTCCTGCCCCGGGAGGACGCCGACATGGCCGCCTTCGTAGCCGATCGCCTCCGGGCCGAAGGCGCGGCTCTCTATTTAGGGGCGAAGGTGCAGCGGGTCGAGGCTTCCCGCGGCTCCAAGAGCGTGGTTTTGGAGTACGAGGGATCGGAAGTAACCCTGACCGCCGACGACATCTTGGTCGCCACCGGGCGCAGGGGAAACACCGACGATCTCGACTTGGAGAAGGCGGGGGTGGCGGTGGAGAAGAGCTTTATCACCACCGACGCGAAGCTCCGAACGAGTCAGAAGCACATCGTGGCGATCGGCGACTGCAACGGCCGCTTTCTCTTTACCCACGTCGCCGGAGCCGAGGGGTCCCTGGCGGTCCGGCGTCTGGCGCTCCACGCCGGCGGGGTCATGAACTACCGGAACGTCCCCTGGTGCACCTACACCGACCCCGAGCTGGCGAACATCGGGTACAACGAACGGGCGGCCGAAGAGGCGGGGATTAAATACCAGGCGATCACCCAGCCCTTCCGCGGCATCGATCGGTCCCACGCCGAGGCGGAACCCGAGGGAATGATGAAGATCCTCGTCGATTCCAAGGAGCGAGTCATCGGCGCCCAGGTCGCCGGTGTCCACGCGGGGGAGCTCTCGATGCCCTCGATCTTCGCGGTATCCCAGGGCTGGAAGCTCAAAGAGCTGATGTCACCCATCTATCCCTACCCGACCTTGAGCGAGATAACACGGAAAACCGTAAGCGCCTACATGGGGCCGAAGCTCTTCAACGACAAGGTCCGGGGAATCCTGCGGTTTCTCTTTCACTACCGGGGTGTCGCCGGGAGCGACGACCACGTGGGGGGGGAAGAAAATGAAGAGTAGAACCCGGGTCATTCTGCTTCTCGTTCCGGCAGTGGTCCTCGTCGCCGCAGGCTACTTCCTGGAGGTGCCACGGTACCTCCGGCAGCTCTTGGACTGGATAGACAGCATCGGCGCCGTCGGGCCGATCGTCTTTATCGTCCTCTACATCCTGGTTACCGTGCTCCTGGTGCCCGGGTCCATTCTGACCCTCGGAGCCGGGGCCCTCTTCGGAGTTCTCTGGGGCACCGTCTACGTCTCGGTGGGTTCCACCCTCGGAGCCACCGCCGCCTTTCTTGTCGGGCGCTTCTTTATGCGAGACTGGGTGGCGGCGAAGATAGCCCGGAGCGAGCGTTTTAGCGCCGTCGACGAGGCCATCGGCCGGGAAGGCGGGAAGATCGTCTTTCTGCTTCGCCTCTCGCCCATCTTTCCTTACAACTTCTCGAACTACGCCTTCGCGCTTACCAAGGTCGGCGTGGGCTCCTACATGCTGGCGTCCTGGGTCGGGATGATTCCCGGCACCATCATGTACGTCTATATCGGGTCGCTGATCGAGAGCCTCGCGGCCCTCGGGACCGGGGGTCGCGCCCGGACCACCGCAGAGTGGATTCTCTACGGCGTCGGGTTGGTGGCGACGGTAACGGTGACCATCTTCGTGACCCGCCTCGCCCGCCGGGCCATCCAAGAACGCGTCGGGGAGGAGGCGGTCGAAGCCGAGGGAAACTAGAACAGCGGGATAGGCATGGCGGTGCTGATGTGGTACATTTAGTTAAATATGGTAAATGAAACCATAAAGTCTATTATACTGCTGGTCGAGGACGAGGCTGTTATCGCATTGGCTGAACAGCAAGTCCTCGAAGCGGCGGGATACCAGGTATACCTCGCCGACTCCGGTGATGAGGCCCTCAGGCTTTTGGACGAAGATACCCCGGTGGACCTTGTGCTGATCGACATCGACCTCGGTAGGGGAATGGACGGTACCGCTTGTGCCCGTGCCATCCTCGAGAATCGAGAGGTTCCCGTCGTCTTCTTGACCAACCACGGTGAGCGTGAAGTTGTCGATAAGGTGAAGGGAATCACTCGGTACGGATACATCAAGAAGGACGCAGGTGATTTCGTCCTTCTCGAGAGCGTCGAACGTGCCCTCGACCTCTTTGCCGCTCATCGCGAAATAGCGAAGGCCGAGGCGCGATTCCGGCATATTGTCTCCGACGTCGACGGGGTGGCGGTACAGGGCTATCGAGATGACGGAACCACGATACTCTGGAATCCCGCCTCCGAGAAACTTTACGGCTACTCCGCCGAAGAGGCCCTGGGAAAGAAGCTCTGGGAACTGATTATACCCGAAGCCCAAAGGGAGGGCGTGATCGCCTCGGTCGAGCAGATGGTCATCTCCGGCGTTCCCCAGCCACCGGCGGATCTCCTTCTCCGGAGAAAAGACGGCACCGAGGTTGCAGTCTATTCGAGCCATAGTATCGTCACGGGAAGTGATGGACGGCGAGAGCTCTACTGCATCGACATCGACCAGTCCGAGCGTAACCGTGCCCAGGCGAAGCTGAGACGGATCAACCAGATCTTTAACTCCCTCGGAACCGACCCGGAGGAGAACATTCGCCGAATCGTCGGCGAAGTCGGAGAGCTTCTTGGAGCCGCCTGCTCTCTCTATAACAAGTTAGACGACGCCGGGGAATCGCTATGTGCCTGGACCGGATACAACCTCCCGAGCGACTATAAGATGCAAGACGCCCCGGAGGGGCACATCTGCTACGAAGCGACCATGCGCAGCCCGGATGTCCCGGTAACGATTTCGGAGCTCCGTGGAACACCCTACGAGACGAGCGACGCCAACGTCGCTAAGTACGGTTTGCGGTCGTACCTCGGCTACCCGGTTCGATCCCGAGACAGAATTGTCGGCGCTCTCTGTATCGTCGATACGGTGCCCCGGGATTTTTCCGAGACCGAGCTCCACATCATCGGAACCCTGGCCAAGGGTATCGGGATCGAAGAAGACCGGAAGGCCGATCAGAGACAGATTACCGCCCTTGTGGCGGAGAAGGAGCTCTTACTCAAGGAGCTCAAGCATCGCTTCAAGAATGACATGGTCCTTATCAAGTCGCTGCTGTCGATTCAAGCGAAGCAAGCAGCTTCCCCGGAGGTAGCCGAATCTCTGCGGGAGGCGGAGAGCCGGATCTCCGTGGTCGGACAGGTTTACGAGCGCTTGGGCTCCTTCGACGTTCGGCAATCAATCGATCTCCTTGGCCTGGTCCGGGACGTCGTCCGGGATCTTCGGGGCGGAACTCTTCCTGCATCTGTCAACGTCGAGGTAGAGGGGAATCCTACCGTGGTTTCGAGCAAGGTCGCCCTTGCGGTGGGGATTCTTGTCAACGAGCTGGTGACCAACTCCGTCAAACACGGTCTCGGAGATCCTCCGACGGGAAACGTACGGATTGCATTATCTAAGCCGAAGGAGAGCGAGGTCGCGGTGCGCATTATCGACGACGGATGCGGGTTTCCCGACATGGTTCTCGAGGGCGCCGAGTACGGGTTCGGCCTGACCGTTGTAGACGCCCTGACCGTCCAACACGGCGGACGCCTCGAGCTCCGAAACGAAGACGGCGCCCGAGCGGAAGTAAGGCTTCGAGTGGGCGCTTAGGCCGGGTGAAACGGCAGCCGAAAGCCTTACGCTCGTTCTTACCGTTTCGTGATACAATATTTTGTATATGACAAGCGGGAACCTGGTGCTGTCTATTCTCGCGGTCTCAATTCTCTTGCAGGTGGCCTCGGCCGCGATGGCCCTGTGCCTGATGCGGCGGAGCGGCTTCCATCTTCCTTGGCTGTTGATATCTATCGCCGTCACCCTGATGGCGATTCGTCGAATTACCAGCGTCGTCGGAATGATCCAACGTGGCGAGTTTCCTGCAAGCGCTTTGGGGCCCGAGCTGATCGCCTTGGTAATCTCCGTTCTGATGCTCACGGGGCTCTGGCTCTTTCGCCCGGCCTTTCGGTCTCTGACGGCGGCCCGGAAGCAGGAGCTCTCCGCGAAGGATCTCTTGATCCGGGAGTCCCACCATCACGTAAAGAACGACCTTCAGATGCTTCAGAGCCTTATCCGGCTTCAGATGAACACCACGCAAGAATCCGGCGAACGGGATATACTTCGAGACCTGATGCTCCGGGTGCGGGCGTTTTCCGTACTCCACGAGCACATCTATCGTGGTGTCGAGCGAGAGGTTTCCTTCCGGCAGTACATTGGGAACCTCGCCCAGGCCATTGCCGAGAACTTCCAGCCGGTGGGAGTACGGTTACAGATCGATCTCCATGATGTCTCGATCGATTGGCGGAACCTCCTCTACTCGGGGCTTGTGGTCAACGAAGCGCTTACCAATGCGTACAAGTATGCCTTCGAAGAAGGGGCGGAGTCGCCGGTCATCCGGGTTTCGAATCTTCTCGAGGGAGATGAGGTCGTCGTCGAGATAACTGATAACGGGAAGGGACTCCCTCCGGAGGTTCTCGAGGGATCCCAAGACTCCTACGGATTTACACTGATGCGGGGAATCGGCTCCTACCCGGGGTGGAGCCTCGACATCGAAAGCCCCCCGCCGGGCCTCGAGGGGGCGGCCGGTCCCGAGCGCCGGGGTACCCGAGTCCTCTTCCGGTTCCCGGCTGGAACGCCGGAACCCCGGAAGGCGTTCTGCTAGCTCCTCGCCGTCACCGGTAATGGTAACCCGGGCTGAAGCGACCGTGAGCACGAGGGCCCGGGTAAGGGCGGTGCTCCGGCGCTCGGACTCCTCCGGTCCCGGCCGGCAGAGCAGGGATGTGCGCCTAGGCGAACTCCGCCCGTGCATTGGGCCACGAGTACGACGGCATCGTATATTTTGTTAAACGCCATTCGGCACACTCCCCCCGGAGGGACGATTAGCATTACCGCGCGGGAATGTGAGGGGGGCGTCGAGATTGCGTTGAATGACACCGGATCCGGAATACCCGAGGATCAGTTGCTCCGGGTCTTCGACCGCTTTCACCGAGTGGATCCCTCCCGATCCCGGGAGACCGGGGGAAGCGGATTGGGTTTGACGATTGCCCGGCTCCTGGTTGAAGCCCACGGTGGAAGGATCGTCGCCGAGAATAATCCCCAAGGGGGGAGTCGTTTCTGCTTTACGCTTCCGGCAAGTCCTGACTCTCCGGGGGCCGCGAGTCTACCGTAAAGCGTCGGACCTGCTCGGATATCGTTGCAAGGCCTTGCTGGTTTTCCTGACCAAGGTTCGATACCTCCTCCGCCGCATCCTGGATCTCCGCAGCGCCGTTGCGGATCTCACCCATCCCATCGGTTACCACCGATGATACTTCCCGGACCCGCCCAAGGATCTCGGTAATCCGCCGGGAGCTCTCCCGTATCCGGCCGGATGCGTCTCTTACTTGCTCCGTTACCTCGGTTAGGGACCCGGTCGCTCCGAGAATTTCCTGACTCGACGTCGAGAGCTCCCCCATACCGGCGGTGATTTCGAGAAACACATCAGACAGGGCGCCGATCTCCCGGCCGATTACGCCTAAGAGCTCTTCGTTCCGCACCGTCGCATCTAAGGCCGCGGCAATCTTTGTTGCGGTACTCTTGAGACTTTCATCGATCGCCTTCGCGTTCTGATTGGTCGACTCGGCGAACTTGCGGATTTCGTCGGCAACGACGCCGAATCCTCGGCCGGCATCCCCGGCGTGGGCCGCCTCTATGGCGGCGTTCATCGCAAGAAGGTTCGTCTGTTCTGCAATCTCGTTGATCAGCGCGGTGGTCTCGAGCATCTGCCCCGCCGAGCGGGACAGCTCCCGCATGATCTCGACGGTTTCCTGCACCTGGGCGCTTCCCTCTGCGGTTTGCTCGACCACGCGTTTAGTAATCTCGCGACGTTGTTCCGCAGTATCGGCGATATTCCGGATGGACACCGTGATCTCTTCGATGGCCGCCGATGATTGGGTTACCGACGAGCTCTGGAGGTCGACGGATTGAGCGAGCTCGTCTATGCTCCGGTCGATCGCAGTTGTCGCCTCAGAAGCCGTGGAGATTTCATTGTCGAGGTGCCGCACCTGCCGAGACATCGAATCGATGCTCGAAGAGATCTCGGTGATCGCTGCTGAGGTCTCGGTCGAGTTGGCGGATAGGGCGTCTCCAATCGCCTCTCCCCGCCCGGCGGTCTCCTGTATCCGCCGGACGATCTCCCGAAGGGTTCCCAAGAAGCCGTTAAAATGCTCGGCCAGCTCGCCGAGCTCGTCCCGCCTAGAGATATCGAGGGTGGCCGTGAGGTCGCCGCCACCGGAGGCGATCTCTCCCAAACGCCCGGTTGCCGCGGCGAGAGGCTTCCGAATCGACCGGCTCGTCACGGCAGATACCAGAAGAACGACCATGAGACCGAGAAAAATGACGACGGACACGTACTGTGCAAGCTCTACCGATGGGCCGAGGGCTTCGTCAATTTCAATCTCGGTAATCATGCCCCAGTCGAAGTTGTCGGCGTCGACCGGTCCGTAGGAGACGATCGCCTTTCGGCCCCGGTAATTATCGATTACGGCGATGCCCGTAGTGCCGGTTACGGCGTCGGCGACGAAGTCCCCGGGTATCTCGACGGTTAGAATCGATGTCCGCAGCCGGTCGATCCGCTTTACCTTTTCCTCGTCTAAACCGCGGCTTCGTATCTGCTCGACAAAGTCGTTGGGTTCTTGGAGTAGGAGGCGACTATCCGAGCGCATCAAGCGGTCCGGACCGAAAACGTACGCCTCCCCTGTCGCCCCGAAGCCTTCGACGCCCCATCCGCGGTCACCCGTCGCAATCTCGTTGAGCCGGTCCACGGGCATCTGCAGTAGCAAGGCGCCGACGGTAACACCGTCGTCCAGAATCGGCGCTCCAACGAAGGCTGCCGGTGCGTTGTAGGATGGGGGATAGGTCTCGAAGTCGGCGAAGAACGCGGCGTCCGCGTCGTTGGATTCCAAAGCGGCCCTGGCGACTCGGGCCATATTGGTGTCGGCGTAGGGGCCGTCGACCAGCGATGTGGCGAAGTCGACCTCCTTGAACACCGAGTAGACGATGTATCCCTGCGTCGGCTCAACGAGAAAAAGATCGTAGTAACCGAAGCTCCGGACAAAACTTCGATAGAGCTCGTGGTACGTACGGTGGACCTGTGCGTATGTGGAGGCGTCTTCCGGGTCGACGAGCTCGTCTTTCTTGCCGACGCTGTTCGGGTTGTCCGCGATGTAGGCTGTTTGCAGCTGCCGGGAAAGGCGCCCCGGCGGGAGGAACTCTTCCGCCGACGGAACGCGATCCTGATCCACCACGAGCCGGGATACGAACTCGGTGTTGTAGTAGGCGCTTAGGAGGACGTCGTCGATCTGCGGCCTGGCCGCGACCTCTTCGGGATACGATGCGAAGGCCTCGCTGAACCGGCCCATCGCGGTGATGGTCGTCAGATCCCGTGACTGTAACACGACCTGATCCTCCACCAGATCGAGATAGAAGTCGATTTGGCGCGACTTTGTCTCCCGCATCGCGGCGAGTTGCCTCTCGGTCATCGTCAGAAGGGCGCTTCGGCTCAGAAGGTAGCTGACCACGCCGACGGCTACGAGGCCGAGCGCCGAGAGAGCTATGATGAGCCGGAGTTTGGCAGAAATCTTCATGATACCATCGTACCTCAGATTGCGAAAAGTTAAAAGCTAAAATAACTCTAATTCCACTGAGCGGCCGGAGGGCCCGGTATCGACAAGCCTGTTGACGCGCCTCTATCGCCGAAGGTAGTAAGCGACAAGGCTCTCCCGCTTCCGGAGTATGTTTAGCGTCAGGGGCAGCGGATAAAGCCCTGGGCCCAAAGGCATCCGCCGCAGGCCGGCTCTTGGTTTCCGCTGCAGTCGGAGAGATTCTGTTCGATCCGTTCACAGCTGCGGCAGGTTGTACAGGGAGCAAAATCGAAGGCATCGAGACGGTCCCGGAAATCGAGGTAGTCTGGGTCGCTCCAGAGCTCGACGAGGGACCGCTCGGTGATGGAACCGATCGTGTGCGCGTGACTCGTCCGGGAGATGTCGTCAACGTAGTGGGTGTGGGTATGGAGGAGGGCGAGACAGGGGGACACCTCTCCGTCCCACCGGATGCTCATGCTGCCCTTTTCTATGAAGGGACACCGATTCGCCGGCGGAAAGAGACCGAGCTCCGGCGTCCCGAATGCCCGGGACCCGGCCTCCATGATTCCTCGGAGCGCCTCGGTCACGTGGGTGTTCTCGAAGTCCATCCGGGGAAGCTCGACTTTCGTACGTTTCGCATTCCACTTGGCAAGCTCGGCGTCGTAGAGCGTCTGCGCCTTTAAACGGGTGTCGTGGGCCAAGACGTTGCTGATGGAAAAGCGCTCCGCCCCAAGTTTCAACCCAATACTGACCACTTCCGGGAGGTCCCCGATGTTCTGCTCCATAGCGACAAAAGCTATTCCCACCTCCGGGCGTGTCTTGGCAAGCCGGAGCTTCCGATTCTGAAGATGTCTGAGATTCCGCAGCACGCGGGGAAGGGATGCACCGAGACGAACATCCGAATAGCTTTCCGGCCGAGCGCCGTCGATGGATACCCAGAGCCGCCGCACGCCGACGGTGATAAGCTCGTCGATTCGCTCGGGCGTAAGAAGCGTTCCGTTGGTAATCAGGTCCACCTCCGCGCCGGTTTCCCGAATCGCCCGGATATACTCGAGGGCCTTCGGGTGATGCATCGGCTCGCCGAAGCCCCCGAAGAAGACGAGGGGTCGGTCTTCCATGCCGGCTACCTCGCTCCGGATCTTCTCGAAGAGCTCCTCGGACAAGAAACCGGTCTGAAGGTCCCAGATATTGCGCATGCAGGTGCGGCAATCGATGTTGCACCCGTTGGTCAACTCGATATAGAGCCGGGCAAGGTGGCTCGGGCTCCGTCGGACGACGAAGCCGTTCTCCTGAACGTCGAGGCGCGCTTTCGAACCCGGAGCGAGGCCGTACGCCCGGGCAACCTCCGGGGGAAGGGTTAGGCTACCGTCGGGGCCTACCGATATTTCTTTGCTGGACATTGGATTTCCTTACGATATTTGTCATTTAACCAGAGGGCCGGTCGGCTGTCAAGAAAGAACTCTTCATCCGAAGGTCAATAGCTAGGTACACCAGAAAGGCGAGGAGTTGGCTCCCGGCGACGAGCCATACGAGGCTGCCGGGGCCCCGGGACTCAAACAGTTGCCCGGCGATCCACGGAAGCGTCATGCCGCCGGCGGCGGAGCTTGCCACGAAGATTCCCCCGACTGTTCCGGTGAGGATCCGGGCCTCGCCGCCCAGGGTAAAGACCGTCGGGACTATGGACGACTGCGAAAAGCCTAAGAGTACGGCAACGGTCCATATTCCGAAGGAAACCCCACCGAAGGCCACGAAGACCGCCATGGACAGGAGGCATCCAAGAAGGCTCAGGGATATCAGTTTCCGTGTCCCCCACCGTCGGACAAGCTCGATGCCGACGAGGCGACCAAAGGTCAGGGCGGCCCAGAATGTGGAGTTTAAGTAGCCGGCTTCGGCCGGCGGCATCAACTCTTTTCGGAGTACGTAGCTGTAGATCCACCCGGCGAATCCCGCCTCCCCGGCGATGATCAAGAAGAGAAGCGCCGACGAAAGAACAACGAGCAGGGGCTCAGGGATACCCTGGCTCCCCTGCGCCGTGGTTTTCTCCCGTCTCTCCGCCGAAAGCCGGAGCCACCAAAGGGTCGCGATCCCGGCGATAACCGCCGGAGCCGCATACCCCGGGAGGAGCCTTCCGGCCCGGGATACCGACTGGGAAATGAGTATCGGAGAAACGATCGCCCCGACGCCGAAGGAGAGATGAAGGCCGTTCATAACCGGGCCGGCCCGTTCCTTGTGGATCCAGACGACTCCCGTATTCGCCGCTACCTCGGCGGTGCCCTGGGCAAACCCTAGCCCCGCCACGGTTAAAAAGACACCGGTTATCACGGCCCACTGGGGCAGCAAAAAGAGCCCTACCGCTATTGCGCCCATCGTCGCCGCGACAACGTACTTCCCGGGCACCCGGTCGAGAATCCGCCCGCCGGTCAACGAGCCGGCAATGTAGCCGATCCGGTGGAAGACGAAGAGTCCCCCAACGGTGCCCAATGCGGAGGAAGTCGACGAAGCGATCGCGGGTATACTCGGTCCGAAGGCCGCTGTGGTCATCCCGACGACGGTAAAGGAGAGGTAGTAAGCGGCTGTCTTTGCGGTCGAGGAGTTTGTCATATGGGCCTAGACTACGACGTCGGAAGCCTTAGGCGGAAGACGGTTCCGACACCCTCGGTGCTTTCAACGTGCAAGCTTGCCCCGATTCGTGCCGCCATATCCTTACAGAGTAACAGCGCCAGGCCGGAACCCTTTTCCCCTGACGTACCGTTACGCTTCGAGCGAACCCGCCAATCGAAAAGGCCCTCGACCTCAGCCGGGGACATTCCGATGCCCGTGTCCCTGACGCTTAAGCAAACCTCGGTCCCCTTCTCTTCGGCTGCGAGCTCTATCTCGCCGCCGCCGGTAAACTTGTTTGCGTTTATCAGCAGGTTGCGCAGGACAAAGAGAAGAACATTCCGGTCGCTCTCGATGGGCCCGGCACCGTTAATGTGCGCGGTCAGTCGATTACCTTTTGCCGCAAAATCGTCGTAAAGCGACTCGACGAGCTCCTCCGAAAGCTCCCGGAGATCGACCACGTCTATGGAAGCAGGGGCTGGGTCTGTCATCTCGCCGCTCGCCCAGGTTACCACGTTGTCGATTAAGTATTGCGTCGAATCAAGGAGCTGCCCGAGCTCCTGCATAACGGCGACCCGATCGTCGTCGGAGAGCTCGTCGTCCTTGAGCAGGCTCACGGCGCTCGCGACCGCCGCCATCGGTGACCGGAGATCGTGAGCCATAATCGCCATCATCCTAGTCTTGAGGTCCGAAAGCTCTTCAAATGACCGGCGCTGGGCCCGGAGCTCCAGGAGGTTGACGACGTGGTGCGACAGGATTTCGAGTGCCTGGCGCTGCTCGTTGGTTAGGCTCCGGGGCACCGAGTCGATTGCGCAGAGGGCACCCAATCGGTATCCGTCCGGGGTAATCAGAGGCATGCCGGCGTAAAACCGGATTCTCGGCCCCGCGGTGACCAGTGGGTTGTCGGAGAAACGCTCATCCGCCTGAGCGTCGGGGACTACGAGAAGCTCATCTCCGAGAATCGTGTGGCCACAAAAAGCGATGTCCCGGGGAGTCTCGCGGTCCTCTAAGCCCACGACGGACTTAAACCACTGTCGGTCCCGATCTACAAAGGAGATGTTGGCCATCGGTGTATCACAGATTTGGGCCACGAGGCGGACGATATCGTCGTACTCCTTTTCGTCCAGGGTATCGAGGATGTCGTAGGATCTCAGTCTGGCGAGGCGCGCTGCTTCTTCCGGCGGAATAGGGGCCAATTTCATATATCTATAATTTTAAGAGTATTAGATTTAATTTGCAAGTGTTTCCACCGGGGCGCGGCCCGTATAGGCGCGGACAGTTCTTGGTGGTACTCTCGGCATTAGGAGAACACTGTTATGAGATTACTAACAACGCTGACTCTGGGTGTGGCGCTGCTGCTGGGGACCGGTGTGGCCTTCGCGCAGCAGGCCCTGGACGACGGGACCATCAATCGTTGGGCCGATTCGATGGAAGAGATTCAGGAGTGGGGCGAATCCCAGGACGACTTCGAGAACGACTTCGAAAACCCTGAAGACCCCTTGGACTTCGAAGGCTCCTTCGCAGAGGCGGCCCGTCGGCACGCCGAGGTGCGTCGCATTATCGCTCGCCACGGCTTCTCCGACGGCGACGAGTGGGCGGCTATTGGCGCTCGAGTTTTGAACGCATACGGTGCGATGCGAATAGAGGAAGAAGCGCCGGATTACCGCCAAGAGATGGAGGCCCAGCTTCGGGAAATCGAGAACAGCCCGCATCTTACGCCGGAGCAAAAGCAGATGATGCGGCAACAAATGGAACAGGCGATGCAGATGATGGAAGGAACGGCCGACGCACCGCCGGCGGATATCGCAGCCGTACGCGGTAACCGGGCCCGACTAGACCGGCTCTTCGAAGACGAGTAGACGCGAGCTCGGCTCCGGCGGCAGGAGGCTTACAGTCCAGGTTTCGGTTGATCCTTCCGATAGATCAAGCATGGAGACAAGATTTCTCAAACGGTTGCTTCTGCTATGTTTCCTCGTGCTTATGCTTTTCGGGGCTTCGAGGGCCTTCGCGGCCGGCACCGGGGAACGGCGCCTCGGCCTCGGCGTCGGGATACCGAATGCGGTGGTTGTCTTCCGGCCTTCGCCCTTCGAGTTCAAGGGCGGATACGACTTTACCGAGGGGGAGGAGTACGTCTTTCTCAGCGGCGACTACCTGCTCATAGACGCCCGGCCGGTCGCTCCGCCCCTGCGCTTTTCCTTAGGTCTCGGGGCCTACGGAAAGCTCCTTTTGGGTGACAGCGACGGTGACGGCGACGAGGACTCGGATCTCGAAGGGGGAGTTCGGCTACCAGTCGGGTTCTCTGTTCGGACCCGGAACGAGTTCGCCGAGCTCTTCGTGCAGCTCTCCCCGGGACTCGACTTCTACCCGAAGCTGACCTTCTCCGATCAACCCCTCCAAGTCTGGGCGGGGTTTACGCTTCAGTTGGATT
>JBKHCS010000193.1:0-3402 GCA_046541715.1 Spirochaetaceae bacterium | reverse complement strand
TTATTACTGCGCCAGGATTCACCGTGATTCAATCAACAGGGTTGTTGATACCCCATCGGGTTTACCTTAGTTTAGATACATGTTAGACGCCCTCACTACCCGTGTTGCTCGAGCCCGAGAAGCCTCGCGACGGCTGCTGGAGGTGGACACTGAGGCCAAGAATCGTGCCCTGGAAGCTATCTCCGAGGGGCTCGACGAAGAGCGGAACGCTATCCTCGAGGCTAATAAAAGAGACCTCGAAGAGGCGGAGCGGACGGGACTTGCCGCACCCCTGCTCAAGCGGCTCAAATTTGACGTCGCAAAGCTCCAGGACGTGCGCTATGGCATCGCCGCAACAAGGGGCCTTCCGGACCCCGCCGGACGGGTCTTAAGCGCCCGGGAACTCGACGAGGGTCTTATTCTCAGACAGGTAACCTGTCCTATCGGGGTCGTGGGGATGGTATTCGAGTCTCGCCCGGACGCCCTGGTGCAAATTGCGACCCTCTGTCTCAAGAGCGGAAACGCGATCATCCTGAAGGGCGGAAGCGAGGCGGCACACTCCAACCGGGCTCTCGCCGGAGCAATAGAACGAGCGGCCCGGAAGGCGGGCATGCCCGAGGGATGGATCGTCCTTATCGAGACCAGGGAGGATGTCTCGGCGCTTCTGTCGATGGATCGTTACATCGACTTGATAATCCCCCGAGGCTCGAACGAGTTTGTCCGGCAGATCATGAGCTCCACGGCGATTCCCGTTCTGGGGCACGCCGACGGCGTCTGCCACGTTTACATCGACGAGTCGGCGGAGCCGGAAATGGCCCGGGAAGTGACGGTCGACTCGAAGACCCAGTACGTCGCAGTCTGCAACGCCGCGGAGACACTCCTCGTTCATCGAGCGGTCGCACCGTCGCTTCTCCCCGACATCGCCGAGGCGCTCACCGCGAAATACGTCCGTCTGAAGGGATGCCCTGAGACGCGCGAGATTCTACCGAGTATCGATGCGGCGACCGAGGAGGACTGGAAAACAGAGTACCTTGACTACGTTCTCTCGATCCGGGTGGTTGCGGATATCGACGAGGCGATTGAACATATCAACCGCTACGGGTCCCACCACACCGACGCCATCGTCACTTCAAACCGGGAGCGGGGAGAGTCGTTCCAGCGTCGGGTCGATTCAGCGAGCGTCATGTGGAACGCTTCGACCCGCTTTGCCGACGGATTCCGCTACGGCCTCGGAGCCGAGGTCGGCATAAGCACGTCGAAGATCCACGCCCGGGGTCCGGTTGGTCTCGAAGGCCTTGTCACCTACCAATGGCGCCTCTCCGGGGCAGGGCATATCGTTTCCGACTATTCGGGTGAAAGGCCCCGGTCGTTTACCCATCGGGATCTTCCTCGGGATCTTCCGGCGGAATAGCATGCCCCGCTCCTTTGGTAACGCCGGACGGATTGTCATAAAACTGGGAACCAACGTCCTCTCGACCGACGTCGGCATCGACGAAGAATACATCGTCGAGATTGCCCGGCAGGTCGACGAGCTCCGGAAACGGGGGGCGAGGGTGCTCATCGTATCCTCCGGAGCAATCGGCATGGGCGCCCAGGATCTCGGCATTTCCAATCGGGTGGAGTCCGTGGTCATGCGGCAAGCCTGCGCCGCCATCGGCCAACCGCTCCTGATGCAGGCCTACCGCGACGCCTTCGCCCGGTTCGGAGTGACGGTGTCCCAGGTTCTTCTGACCCGGGAAGTGCTAAACGACCGCCGTAGCTACGTGAATCTCCGGAATGCCGTGGAGGCCCTCCTTGACCTTGGCGTCGTACCGATCTTCAACGAGAACGATAGTGTTTCTACGGCGGAGATCGGGAACGCCTTCGGAGACAACGATCAACTGAGCGCCTTGGTCGCAAGCAAGACCGATGCCGACCTACTGATCATCCTTACCGACATCGACGCCCTCTACGACGCGAATCCCAAACGGAACCCGGAAGCGAAAGCGGTACGCATGGTCGAGGCGATTACGCCGGAGATCCTATCGTACGCCGGTGCGTCCGGGAGCCGTTTCGGCTCCGGAGGTATGCACACAAAGCTCAAGGCAGTGCAGATTGCAGAGCGAGCGGGGTGCCGGGTGGTTCTTGCTCACGGCCGGGAGCCGAACGTAGTGCCACGGATTATGGCCGGAGAACAGATCGGCACGGTGTTTCTGGCCCAAGAGAGGTTGAAGAACCGGAGCCGGTGGATCCTCAATTCCGAAGCCCGGGGCAAGATCGTCATAGACGCCGGGGCCGAATCGGCCATCCGGCGTCACAACAGCCTCCTCCCTCCGGGGGTCGTCGCCGTCGAAGGGCTCTTCCCGGCGGGGGCGGTGGTGGAGTTGTGCGCCGAACCGGATCGAGAAGCGATCGGGAAGATGGTAAGCTCCTTGACGAGTAACGAGCTACGCCTGGTCGTGGGGAAGCACACCTCGGAGGTGGAGAAGGCCTTAGGGCCCGGGAGCCGGGAGATTATCGCCCGGCCGGAGGACATCGTCTTCTACCGAAGTCGCCCCTAAGGCTTCGGTTTCGTTGACACCCCTTTGGGCGCGTTCTACCATGCCGGAGGAAGGAGAATAGAATCATGTCCTATTTAGAACAAAAATTTGCGCTTGACGGCATCAAGGCCGTCGTTACCGGTGGTGCCGGGGCTATTCCGAGCGCCATGGCGAAGGCGTTGGCGGCGACCGGCGCCGACGTCTGTGTCTGGGGCCGGGGAACGAATCATCCGGTATCCGAGGCCGTCGAGGCCCTCGAAGAAGAGACCGGACGCAAGGGCCACATCTTCGGCGTAACGGTAGACACCTCCACCGAAGAGGCTGTCGCTAAGGCCCTCCGAGAGACGGAAGAATCGATGGGGATCCCCAACGTCCTGGTCAATGGTGTCGGGGGCAACCTGGAGAAATCCCCCTTCGTCGACCTGAATGTCGAAAAGTTTCAGAAGACCTTGGAGCTCAACCTTCTCGCGGGTCTGGTCATTCCGACCAAGATTCTTGCCGCCCGGTGGATCGAGGCGGGAATCAAGGCGTCGATCATCAATATTGCCTCGATGACGTCGTACATCCCGCTCTCGGGAGTCTGGGCCTACGGTGCGGCGAAGAGCGGCGTTATGAACCTGACGATCGGTACTGCTAAGGAGCTTGCCCCGCACGGTATCCGAGTCAACGGGATCGCCCCGGGATTCTTCCTGGGGTATCAGAATAAAGCGCTACTGGTAAAGAACGAAGAGACCGGCGAGCTTACCGATCGGGGCCGGCAGATCATCAGCCGTACGCCGATGGGCCGTTTCGGAGACGTTTCCGAGCTCGAAGGAGTTACGGTCTTCTTGGCAAGCCCCGCGGCGAGCGGCTTTATCACGGGGGTCACGATTCCCGTGGACGGCGGCTTTCTGACGGACAACGT
>JBKHCS010000192.1:0-3415 GCA_046541715.1 Spirochaetaceae bacterium | reverse complement strand
TTCTGTACGTCGGCGCTCAGGACCACCACGTCCGGATTGGCGTGGCCGAGGGCCACCAGCGCTTCCCCGTAGGCAACGCGCATGGAAACCTTTGTTCCCGGCGCCGGTGTATTGGTTACTGCCATTTCTTAATCTCCTCTTCAAGCTCGGCGACCGCCGCCTTGTACTCCTCGTCGCTGGGAGACTGGCCGTGCCATCGATGATCGTACTCCATAAAGCTGACGCCCTTGCCTTTGACGGTCCGGGCAATGATCATGCTCGGCCGGGCGTGGACTTCGTCGCACCGGTCGAGGGCGTCCAGGATCTCCCGGACGTTGTGCCCGTGGACTTCCATCACGTACCACCCGAAGCTCCGCCACTTGTCGGCGATGGGTTCGGTCGGAAGCACGTCCGAGGCGGCACCGGTCTGCTGGATCCCGTTGTAGTCTAGAATGGCCGTAAGGTTACCCAGGCGGTACTTTGCCGCCGCCATGGCCCCTTCCCAGATCACACCCGCGCCGAGCTCCCCGTCGCCTAAGACCACGTAGACCTTTGCGGCGGTCGCCCGGGCGGAGGGCGAGGTCTGGCTCGAGGGTTTCGCGCTTCGTTTTCGCAGGGCCAGGGCCATGCCGGTTCCGATCGCGACGCCGTGGCCCAAGGGGCCGGCGGCAACCTCCACGCCGGGGGTCTTTTCCGGATCCGGGTGTCCCTGGAGCTTGCTGTCGAAGCTCCGGAAGGTGGTCAGCGTCTTCGGATCGAAGAAACCGCGGTGCGCCAGGTTCGAATAGAGCATTGCGCAGGCGTGTCCTTTGCTAAAGACCAGGCGGTCCCGGTCGGGCCATTTAGGGTTCTTAGGGTCCAGCTTCATGTGATGATGGATCAGACTGGTGGCAATCTCGGCAATCGAGAACGCCCCGCCGATATGGCCGGACTTATTGGTCATTACCATCTTCAGAACATCAAGACGGTATTCGAGGGCCTTCCGGGAAATCTCCCGGACCAAGGCCTCACTGTGAGCGTGCATTCGGAGCCTCCTGAAGTGCTCTGGTATAGTTGTGTCTGTTATAGTTGTGTCTGTCCACGAGGGGCCGCAGGGTCGCAGCGGCTTTCTTTGCGGCTGTATCCGGATCGGGGTAGGGGAGGATCTCGACGGAGACCCACCCGTCGTATCTACTGCGCTCGAAGGCGTCGAAGACGTCGGCGAAGTCAAGATGCCCGGCGCCGGGATAGTACCGGTTGGAATCGGCAAGATGGACGTAGGGAATCTGCTTGGCGTACTCCGCTAGGGTGCCGCCGATCGTCACGTCTTCGATATTCATATGGAAGACGTCCGGCATTATCCCAATGTTCTCCCGGCCGACCCGCGTGAGTAATTCGGCTGCCTGGGGCACGGAGTTGATAAAGTTTATCTCGTAGCGGTTAACCGGTTCTATCATCAATGTAACGTTCTTCGGAGCCGCGTAATCGCAGATTTTTCGCGCCGTTTCGATAAAGAGCCCCTCGGTCTCTTCGGCGGATCGCTCCTGACAGTAGGAGCCCCGGGCCCGGCCGACGTTGATAAGGCCTCCCGATCCTGATGCGAGCTCCGCCGCAAGGTCTACCAGACCCTCGAACACGTCGACGGTGCGACTCCGGAGCTCGGGGTCCGGGTGGGTAAAGCAGAGACCCGAGACGGCGAATACCTGCCCGGTGCTAATGCAGCTTACCTCGAGGCCATGGGCGTCGAGGTTCTTGCGAAACCCCGGGAGGTTGATCTCCTCGGCTTCTTTGAGCGCTAACTCTACCCCGTCGTACCCACATTCGGCGGCCTTCTCCAGGGACTTCTCGAAGCCTCTCCAGACCACAAAGGCCGAGTCCGGTGCACCGACCCCCGCAACGGCCACGGCCAGTTTCATAACAGACCCCTCTGTTGGAATTCTTACGGTTGAATATAGTATACAATAGACTATTGGTCAACCGGGCGTCGCTGCGGGGCCGCATGCCTTCTGATGGGCTCCTTTTGACGGGGTATGTTTTATGTGTTAAAACAGTCTGAACGATTATTGGAGGAATGGCAATGGCTTTGGACGGAAGAACCGCGATAGTAACCGGTGCTGCGCAAGGGATGGGCTTCGCCTTCGCCCGGGAGTTGGCCGGGCAGGGGGCGGTAGTGTACATGTGCGATATTCAGGCGGAAGCCTTGGAGAAGGCTGCGGAAGAGATTCGTACCGAGGGGTATAAGGCCGTCCCGGTCCGGGTCGACGTTTCCCAGGAAGCCGACGTTGCATCCGCGGTAGAGAAGGCTGTCACCGAAACCGGGCGTCTCGACATCCTGGTCAACAACGCCGCCATTCATCCCCTCAAGGGAATCGAAGAAGTTTCGGTGGATGAGTGGGATAAGGTGTTGGCGGTCAACCTCCGCAGCTGTTTCCTCTTTTGCCGGGCCGCGATACCGCAGATGCGAAAACAGAAGTACGGCCGGATTATCAGCATCGCCTCGGAAGCCGGAAAGAACGGCGGCACCATCTGCGCCCCCCACTACGCGGCGTCGAAGGGGGCGATCCTTGCCTTTACCCGGAACTTAGCGAGGGCCCACGGTAAGGACGGGATTACCGTCAACGCCATAGCCCCGGGGCGCATCGCAACGGCCATGGCCATGAGCGTCTCGAAAGAGGAAAACCAGGTCTACATCGACAAGAGCTCTGTCAAGCGCCTCGGCGACCCGGTGGACGTCGCCAACGCCGTGGCCTTTCTCGCGGACGAGCGAGCGGGGTTCGTGACCGGCGAGACACTCAACGTCAACGGCGGGACCCTGATGGATTAGCGTTGTGGTCGACCCGGCACATTCTCCCCGGACCAAAGAGGATCTTGCCTATCAAGGTCTTAAAGAGCTCATCGTCCTCGGAGAATTACCCCGGGGCACCTTCCTCTCCCAGCGGATGCTCGCCGCGAAGTGCGGGGTAAACGTCGTTACGGTCCGGGGGGCCCTCCGGCAGCTGGAGAACGACGGCCTGATCGAAAACGTGCCGCAGTGGGGCGTCCGGATTCCCGAGGAGACCGAAGAAGCGGTGCGAGACCGCTACTTCCTCCGGGAGATCTTGGAGGTGGCGGCGGTCCGCAAGATTGTCGGGCGCCGGGACGAGATTGACCCTGCGGAACTGACCGCCAGGGCGGTCGCCTGCGACACCCTCTCCAGCGAGCCGGGAGACGATTACAAGGAATACGCCGAGCGGCACTACGCATTCCACCAGACTCTTACGAACTTAAGCGGCTCCCCCCGACTCGCCGAAGCCTACGCACGCCTCTGGATGCGCACCGTAATGCTCTGGAACGCCGAGCGGGGATGGCACCGAGGCTACGACCGGAAACCCCGGCTCCACCAGGATCTGACCCGGGCTCTCCTCGAAGAGAACGAAGAGACCGCCGTCGCCGCGATGGTGGAGCACATCCGGCATGG
>JBKHCS010000191.1:0-3426 GCA_046541715.1 Spirochaetaceae bacterium | reverse complement strand
TCTCGAGGGCGCTCGACCCTATCTGCCGGGGTATCTCCTCGCATGAAGCACTCTCCGCGGGTCCCTTCAGCCCGGAGCACCAGGGTTCGGACCAGTAGTGTTGCCTTGCCTGGCCCCTCCGGTGCTTAATGGAAATGTGAAACGCATCGGCATAATCGGAGGGATGAGCTGGGAGTCCACGGTGACCTATTACCAGCTGATGAACCGGGAGATCCAGCGGCGCTTCGGGGGCTACCACTCGGCAGACATCGTGTTGCGGTCCGTCGACTTCGCCCCGATAGAGGAGCTCCAACGCGCCGGTAACTGGCGGACCGCCGGTGCCGAGCTCGCGGCGGTCGCCCGGGAGTGCGTTGCCGCCGGTGCCGAGCTTCTGGTTCTGGCGACCAACACTATGCATTTGGTCTTCGACGCCATCGAAGGCGCGGTAACGGTTCCGGTTATTCACATCGCAGACGCAACGGCCGAAGCGGCCCGCCGGCGGGGTCTTTCGACTCTGGGGCTTCTCGGAACGTCATTTACCATGGAACAGCCGTTCTACCGGGAGCGCTTGGAGACCTCCGGCGGGCTTTCTGTCATCCTACCCGAGGCCGGGGACCGGCGGGGGATCCACCGTATCATTTTTGACGAGCTGGTGGTGGGATCCGTCCGGGCGGAATCCCGGGAGGTCTACCGCGGGGTCATGGAACGCCTGGCGCAGGCGGGGGCCGAAGGGATTATCCTCGGTTGTACCGAAATTGGACTGCTCGTTGGTCCCGAGGAGGCCCCGACCAGGGGGGCGCATCGGATACCCCTCTTGGACACCTCGGAACTCCACGCCCTCGCAGCGGTCGAAGCGGCCCTCGGTTAGCTTAAGCCTTCTCGATCTTCGCAGAAACGGAGTGACCGAGCTTCTTCAGCCCGGAAACATCGCCTTCGAGCATCCCTAAGGGATTGCAATCGCTCGCCGCTCGGGGCTCGCTCCCATGACTCGCCGGGGTCGGGCCGAAGAAGACGCAGAAAGCCGTCCCGGGAGGCCAGTACGCAAGCTCGCCGACAGCCATCTCATCCCGGGCGCCGGACTCCGTTGGGAGCACCTCACCGATGCTGCCGTAGTACTCCTCCCCCCAGCGGCTCATAGAGATGGTCAGGGGAAGCTTGTCGGCGACCTTCCGACCCGAAGCGCTGTCGTTGAGCTCTCCGGAAAAGACCGTTCCGTCGACGGTAATCTTGATTTTTTGTGGCATGGTGCCTCCTCCTCGCAATAGTAAATGGAGCGTAGGGTCAGGTTCAAGGAAGCGAGCCCTCGGCCAGTTCCTCGACAAAGCCGAGGGAGGTGGTGCTCCCTTTCAGGTACGCAGCGACCATGCGTTCGCAGGTGCCCCGAAGATGGAGCCGCATGTTTCTCTCGGCTGCGTCTCGCCGCTCTTCGAGAACCGCCGTAATGATGCGCAGGTGCTCCTGCCGGGAAACCACCTCGACGTCGACGCTTTTCTTGCTCAAGTTTCGGGTAAGCGCGGCAACGTTCCGGAGTTTGTCGTAGAAATCCAGGAGCGTCTGGTTACCCGCAGCGTGCGCGAGGCTGTCGTGAAGCTGTCGCCCAAGGTTAACGGCTTTGATCGGCTGGACGGTGGGGTCCACCTCTTCGAGACTGCTCTTAATGGAGAGAATCCTCTGCCGGAGCTTCGCGTCAAGGCGGGCGGTCGCCAAGCTCGCGAGAGTCCCCTCTACTGCCTCCCGGGCGATAAAGATTTCCAGAAGATCCTCAATGGTAAGTTGACGCACGGAGTAACCGCGGCCACGCTTAAGTACCACAAGACCGTCGGCAACCAGCAGTCGAAGCGCTTCCCGCACCGGAGTCCGGCTTACGTTGTATTCGAGACTGATGTCCCGTTCTACCAAGAAGTCCCCGGGTGACAAATCCTCCTCTACGATGCGCCGCTTTAGGTCTTGGTGAACGTCCTCCGTTTGGTATACCAAATGATGCACCCATCCTGTTGATCGCAGTCCGCTTGTACTCTCCAAAGCATACCCGAAAACCTCCGTGCAGTAAAGCTCGGATCTTTGCCGCTGACGTTATCAAATAGGAGCTCTGGCCCCTCTTAAGCGGCCTAAGAGCCCCCGAAAGCAGCAAATTGGGGGGTAAATTAGGCGAACAGCTACGATATCGGGTTCTCGGCTCCGAAGAAGATACGGACCGGCGAGACGCATCGAATAACCCGATTGACAGCCGTCTCATGTTGGTATACCATTGACATACCATGACCCCAGAAGCGCGCGAGAAGTACAGGTTCCACGGCATCATCCCTCCTCTGGTTACTCCGTTTACCGCCGACGGAGAGGTCGACGAGGCGGGTTTGCGCGCGGTAATACGCTACGTTCGGGACGGCGGTGTCCACGGCGTCTTTATCGCGGGAAGCACGGGCGAGGCCTACGCGTTGAGCGAGGGGCAGCTCTTTCGGGCTGTTGAAATTGCTGTCGATGCAGTAAAGGGTAAGGTTCCCGTTTTCGTCGGTACGGGTCGTATTACCACGTCGGAAAGCATCCGGATCGCCCAGGGAGCCGAAAGGGCGGGCGCGGACGCGCTATCCATTGTCACACCGTATTTCATCACACCGTCTCAGGACGAGCTCTACGACCATTTCGAGGCCATTGCCAAGGCTACGAGCCTTCCGATTCTTCTGTACAACAACCCTGGCAGGACCGGCGTCGTGATAGAGCCGGACACGATCTCTCGTCTTGCGAAAGTCGATAACGTCGTCGGCATGAAGGACTCGAGCGGCAACATGGGCAAGATGGTCGATGCTTTGCGCCTCTGCCCGGAAGACTTTGCGCTGTTCTGCGGCTTCGACATGATTATCTACGCGACTCTGGCGGCCGGAGGGGCAGGGGCGGTTCCGGCTTCGGGGAATATCGCTCCCCGTCTGATTGTTGACCTATATGAAAAGTTCCGTGCCGGGGACCTGGTAGAGGCACGGCGGCTGCAGGAAAAGCTCGCTCCTCTGCGCAAGGCGTTCAGTCTCGGGACGTTTCCGGCGGTGCTAAAGGAAGGGCTCAACATCGCCGGCGTTCCGGTCGGGGAGCCTCTCTTGCCTGTGCGTCCACTGGAGCCGGACGCCCGGAAGGAGCTTCGAAGGACGTTGGATGACTTGGGGCTTACGCGGACATAGTAGTGAAGGATGCCTGCGAAGTGGGGCAAGGCCTTCCTTTGTAGGCACAGAGAATTGCAAGGCCCACAAAAGGAGGTGATGCCGTTTCACTAACAAGACCGGACACTGTGGATTCAATCACCAAATTTTTCTTTGGAGGTAATAGGATGAAGAAGACGATCTTACTCGCTCTGGCGTTGATGGTGGCAATCACCTTTGCGGTCGTCGCCGGGGGCCAGGGAGAAGCGGGCGACGGCGAAGAGGCTTATGTCCTCAGATTTGGGCATGTGCAAACCGAAGA
>JBKHCS010000190.1:0-3439 GCA_046541715.1 Spirochaetaceae bacterium | reverse complement strand
GTCGCCGAAGGCCCTCGCGAGGACCCGGGCGAGGTGCCGCCCGACCCCCGGGACGCCGAGGGCGTAGAGGAAGCGGTCGAGGGGTGGCTCGGTGCTCTTCCCGATAGCGTCGACGAGCTGCCGGGCGCTCTTTTCGGCAAACCCTTCGAGGGCCTCGATATCCTCCGGGGAAAGGCGGTAGAGGTCGGCGATGTCGGAGACCAGGCCTTCGGAAACCAGAAGCTTCGCGGTCTCCTCGCCGAGGTGGTCGATGTCCAGGGCCTCCCGGGCGCCGTAGTGCTCTAGGGCCCCGGAGAGCTGTGCCGGGCAGGAGAGTCCGTTGGGACAGAGGTGATACGCCCCCTCCCGGACGATCTGTGACCCGCAGACCGGGCAGCGCTCCGGCATCTCGAAGTGCTCCTCCCGGGACCTTCCGCGCTCCGGAATCCGCTCCACCACATGGGGTATGACGTCCCCGGCGCGCTCGAGGCGAATGAGGTCCCCGATCCGAACATCAAGACGCTCCACCTCGTCGGCGTTGTGGAGGGATACCCTGCTTACGGTAACCCCGCTAATCTCGACGGGGTCGAGGAGGGCAACCGGGGTGAGCTTCCCGGTGCGGCCGACCTGTACCGCAATCTCCCGGACCCGGGTCCGCTCCTGCCGGGGCGGAAACTTCCAGGCGAAGGCCCACCGGGGGTTCCGATTGCGCACCCCGAGCTCTTCCCGGGCCTCCCGGCTGTTGGCCTTTACGACAACACCGTCGAGCTCGATCTCCAGATCGTCCCGCTGTTCCAAGAGCTTGTCCCGGTATTCCTCGATGTCGTCGAACTCCGAAAGGCTCTCGTTCAGATCCGATACCGGAAGGCCCCAAGCCCGGAGCTTCCGTAAGGTCTCCTCGTGAGTCTTGGGTGGCTCTTCCGAGGTGTCGAGGATCTCGTAGCAGATAATATCGAGGGGTATCTGGGCGGCGGTTCGAGAATCCAGCTGTCGCATCGCCCCCGCGGCGGCGTTCCGAGGATTGGCGAAGGGCTCTTTACCGCCGTTGATTCGCTTCTCGTTCAACGAAACGAACTCGTGCCGCTTCAGTACGACTTCTCCCCGGACCGCGAGGCGCTCGGGGATTGCGCCTCCCTCCGGCTCCGCGAGGCGAAGCGGGAGGCTCCGGATGGTTTTGGCGTTGGGGGTAACGTCCTCCCCGGTCTCGCCGTCCCCCCGGGTTACTCCCCGGGCGAGCACGCCGTCCTCAAAGACCGCTTCGAGAGAGAGGCCGTCGATCTTCGGTTCGGCGACGAAAAGCGGCTCTTCTTCCGGGAGCCGACGGCGGATGCGGTCGACCTCGGCCCTCGCCTCCCGGTCCTCCAAGGCGCTGTTCAAGCTCAGCATTGGGGCGCTGTGGGACGCGTTTTCGAGCTCGTCGACCGGAGGGGCTCCCACCCGCTGGGTAGGGGACGAGGGATCCTGAAGATCCTCGAAGCGCTCTTCTATCTCTTGGAGACGCCGGAAGAGCCGGTCGTAGGTGGAATCGGAGACCTCCGGCTTGTTGTCGATGTAGTAGGCGCGATTATAGGCTTCGAGGGCCTTCCGCAACTCGTCGGCCTCGGTTTCTGCGGCCTCCTTGGAGAGCTCAGATACGGCAGGCCGTTCCCGGCGGGGCTCACTCATAAACGAGTTTTCTCGGTTCCTCGGTGCCATTACTTCTTCCTGAGTGCTTTGAGCAGGTCTTTCGCCGAACGGGTATTCACGACGTCTCTTGCCTCGATCCACCCCCGCCGGGCGGTGTCGACGCCGTAGCTCATGTTCCGGAGGCCCCCGGGACTGTGGGCGTCGGACGATACGGAAACAGCCACTCCGTTCTCCTTCGCCGCCCGGGCGGCGGTGTCCCCAAGGTCAAGCCGCTCGGGGTTCGCGTTTATCTCCATCACCACGCCGTGGCGTGCCGCCGCTTTAAACACTTCTTCAAAATCGAAGGCGTAGGGCTCCCGTTTGCCGATCATACGTCCCGTCGGGTGGCCGACGATCCCGAGGAGGGGATGCTCGATGGCCTTCACGAGCCGCTCGGTCATCTTCTTTTCCGAGAGGTTGCGGTTGTAGTGGATCGACCCGATCACAACGTCGAGCTTTTCCAAGACGTCGTCAGGGAGGTCGAGGCTGCCGTCCTCGAGAATATCCACCTCGATTCCCGAGAGTATCCGAATGCCGTCGACCTTTTCACCGGCGGCGGCGATCCTTTCGAGTTGCTCTTCGACCCCGTCGGGATCGAGGCCGCCGGCCATCCGGACCCGTTGGGAATGGTCGGTAATCGCGAGGTAGTCGTACCCGAGAGCCTTTGCCGCCTCGGCCATCTCTTCGATTGAAGCCTTGCCGTCGGTGGCGGTGGTGTGCATATGGATGTCGCCCCGGATGTCTTCAAACTCGAGGAGGTCCGGGAGCTCGTTCTTCTGAGCCGCCTCGATCTCTCCCCGGTTCTCCCGGAGCTCCGGGGGTATGTAGGGCAGATCGATGGTGCCGAAGACCTCCTCCTCGGTCTTTCCGGCTATCTGCTTATCTCCCTCGTGGACTCCGTACTCGTTTATCTTGAGCCCCCGCTCTTGGGCAAGGCGCCGGGTTGCGATATTGTGCTCTTTGCTTCCGGTAAAGTAGTAGAGGGCCGATCCGAAGCTCTCTTCCGCGACAGCCCGGAGGTCCACCTGAAGGCCGGATGCCAGGACCACCGTCGACTTCGTGCTTCCTTGAGAGACCACCTTTTCGACCCGGTCGTAGGCCACGAAATCTTCCATCGCCCGATCCGGATCCTCGCAGACCGCGACGATGTCGAGGTCCCCGATAGTCTCTTTTCGGCGCCGGTAGCTTCCCGCGGCGACGGCACGGTCGATACTTTTGCGGTTGGTGAGGTACTCAAGCAGCGGCTCGACCACCGCGTCCGTCTCCCCGAGGAGGATACGGTCCCGGGTCCCCGACTCGACATACCGCCGGGCGTCCTCGGCGAGCTGCTCCTGGGTTTTTTCTCCGAAACCATCGAGCTCCGCGATCCGGCCGGCTTCCGCCGCTTCGAGAACACCCTGGGCGTCGCTGATTCCGAGCTCCCGGTAGAGGGTTCCGGCCCGGGCGGGTCCGAGGTTTTCGATCCGGAGGAGCTCGGTCACGTCTTCGTCCATCTCTTCTTTGAGCTCGTCGAGCTGTTGTAGGCGTCCGGTTTCGACGATTTCCGTGAGCTTGTCGGCAATGCTTTGCCCGATATCCGGGAGCTCCGAGAGGTCTTTACCGCTTTCTATGAGGTCGCTTACCTCCCGGTCTAAGTCTTCGACGGTCCGAGCGGCGTTACGATAGGACCGAACCCGGAAGGCGTTGGCTCCCTGGATGTCGAGAAGGTCGGCTACTTCGTTCAAGATCGAGACGATATCGCGGTTCCGGGTTTTCACATCTTAACGATACGGAGCCGCCAGGGCGCGTTGAATAG
>JBKHCS010000189.1:0-3486 GCA_046541715.1 Spirochaetaceae bacterium | reverse complement strand
GCCCCAGGCGGGTGGACCCGTGGGGCTTCGCTTACATGTGTTGTCCGAGGGGCGGTGATTGTCGGCTGGCGGGGACGCTACCCCCGCTCGGCGATCGGCGTTACCTTGAGGCCTTCCTTGCCGTTGTAGAGCGCCTTCGGCCGGAAGAGGCGGTTGTCGGCCCGCTGCTCGAGAATGTGCGCCAGCCACCCGGCGGACCGGGCCATCGCGAAGACGGGGGTAAAGAGTTCGGTGGGAATGCCGAGGAGGCGGTAGACGGCGCCGGAGAAGAAGTCGACGTTCGGGTAGATCGGTTTTCCCTTTTCTTCCATCCGGTCCCGGAAGACGCGTTCGATCTCCTTGAGGGTTTCGAAGTAGCGCGTGTCGCCCTTTTCTGCCGACAGCTTCTGGAGGAAGTCCTCCATGATGATTGCCCGGGGGTCCTTGGCGCGGTAGACCCGGTGCCCCATTCCCATAACCTTGCGCTTTTCCGAGAGCGCCTTGTCCACCCAGGCTTCGGCCTTCTCCGGGGAACCGATCTCGTCGACCATGTTCATGACCTTCTCGTTGGCGCCGCCGTGGAGACTGCCGTAGAGGGCGCCGATGGCGGCGGAGATACTGCAGTAGCAGGTCGAAAGGGTCGACGCGACCACCCGGGCGGTAAAGGTAGAAGCGTTGAAGCTGTGCTCCGCGTGGAGGGTCAGGCAGTCGTCCATAATCTGCCCCTCCATCTCCGAGGGCTCTTCTCCCCGGAGCATGTAGAGGAAGTTGGCGCCGTGGGAGAGGTCGATCCGGGGCGTGACGTAGTCCTCGCCGCTCCGAAAGCGGTGGAGGGCCGCTACGGCGGTGGTCAGCTGGGCGATCTGGTGGAGGGTACTCCGGCAGTTACAGTTGGCGTCGTGCTCTATCTTGTGTTGGACGTAGCCGCTCAGGTACGAGATGACCGACTGCAGAACCTCCATCGGGTGCGAGTCGTGGGGGAAGTCCCGGAGCATCGTCTTGATGGGATCCGAAATGTCCCGGCCGCTCCGCATTCGGCTGGAAAAGTGCGTAAACTGCCCTTCGGTCGGCAGTTCCCCGTACAGCAAGAGATAGACGACCTCTTCGAAGCTACACTGCTCGACGAGCTCCTGGATCGGGTAGCCAAGATAGTAGAGCTGTCCCTTTTCCCCGTCGATACGACAAATCTGACTCTCTGCGGCGATGACCCCTTCGAGACCCTTCGCATACTGAACTTCTGCCATGCTTTCTGTATCCCCTTCCTATCGATTCGCTTTGTGTAGTGCCCGAGAGTCTACACCCAAGGCCGCTTCCTTCACTACCTCGAGGAGCGTCGGATGTGGGTGAGACATCCGTGCGATATCTTCGGCGCTCCCGGCGAATACCATCGCGGCTACCGCTTCGCCGATAAGGTCCGACGCCCAGGGTCCTAGGATGTGGATCCCGAGAATCTCGTCGGTGGCGCTGTCCGCCAAGACTTTGACAAAGCCGGCGGTTTCTTCCATTGCCATTGCCCGGCCGTTCGCCCCGAAGGGGAAGCTGCCGGCTCGATACTGTCTTCCCTCGGTCTTGAGCGCCTCCTCGGTGCTTCCTACGGAGGCCACTTCGGGCCAGGTGTAGACGACGTTCGGGACCGTCCGGTAGTCGACGTGACCCGCCTTTCCGGCGATGTTCTCCGCTACCGCGACGCCGTCCTCCTCCGCCTTGTGGGCCAACATCGGGCCTCTTACCACGTCCCCGATGGCGTACACCGACGGTACGGCGGTCCGGAAATGGTGGTCCACCGAAATCCGGCGCCCTTCCGGCTCCAAGGCGATTCCGAGACCCTCGAGGTTAAGACCCTCGAAGTACGGTTTTCGTCCGACGGCGACGAGGATCTTGTCCGCATCGTAGTCGACCTCGGTTCCATCCTTCTTCTGCGCCTTCAGGACCACCCCCCCCTTCTTCTTCTCGAAACCCGTCACCTTGGTCTCGAGCTCGATGGTAAGGCCCTGCTTCGAGAGCTCCCTCCGGAGGCTCTTGGCCAACTGCTTGTCCCACCCGGCGAGTATCTCCGGGAGAATCTCTACAACCGTTACCTCGGCGCCGAGGCGAGCCCAGACGCTCCCGAGCTCGAGGCCGATGGCACCGGCCCCGACGACGGCCAGCCGCTTAGGCACCGACGGGAAGGCGAGGGCTTCGGTGGAGCTGACGACGTTCTTCCCGTCGAAGGGAAGAAAGGGCAGCTCCTGTGGGACGCTCCCGGTGGCGATGACGATGTTGGCCCCGGAGACGGTGTCGACGACCTTGGCCTCCGCCGGCGGCGCGTCGGGGCCCGTGAGGGGATCGGCGGCTTTGCCGGGGTCCAGGACCTCGACGGTGTTTCCGTCCTTGAGGCGGCCGAACCCGGTGTAGACGGCAATCTTGTTGGCCTTCATCAGGCCCGCGACCCCGCCGGTTAGTTTTTCGACCACCCGGCCCTTCCGGGCGTGCATGGTCTTTAGGTCCACCTTCGGCGCCCCGACCTGGATGCCGTGGGTATCCGCCTGGTGCGAAATCCGGTGCAAGAGCTCGGTGGAGTCTAAGAGCGCCTTCGACGGGATGCAGCCGATGTTGAGGCAGGTGCCCCCGAGGGTCTCGCGCTTCTCGACGAGGGCGACTTTCAGCCCGAGCTGGGCTCCGCGAATCGCCGCGACGTATCCTCCGGGCCCTCCGCCGATTACTATGATATCGAATTTGTCTGCCATACTAGAGCCCCAGCATCAGGCGCGCCGGGTCTTCGACGAGCCGCTTTATGCTGCTCAAGAAGCCGACCGCTTCCCGGCCGTCGATGAGCCGGTGGTCGTAGGTGAGTGCGAGGTACATCATCGGCCGGATGACGACCTGGTTATCCACCGCGACCGGACGCTGCTGGATGGTATGCATTCCCATGACGGCGGTCTGCGGCGGGTTGGGAATCGGCGTCGACATCAGCGAGCCAAAGACGCCGCCGTTGGAAATGGTGAAGGTGCCCCCGGTAAGCTCGTCGGGGGTAAGCTTCTTCTCCTGAGCCCGTCGCCCGAAGGAGACGATCTCCTCTTCGATTTGGGCGAAGCTCTTGAGGTCCGCGTCCCGGAGGACGGGAACCAGGAGCCCCCGCTCGGTGGAGACCGCGACGCCGATGTTGTAGAACCGGTTGTAGACGACCGCCTCTTCCTCGAGGTACGCGTTGACCTCCGGGTATTCCTGAAGCGCCGAGACCGCTGCCTTGACAAAGAACGACATAAAGCCGAGCCGGACGCCGAACTTCGCCTCGAAGGCATCCCGGTTCTCCTTCCGTAGAGTCATGATCGCCGACATATCCACCTCGTTGAAGGTCGTCAGGTGGGCGGCGTTCTGCTTCGACGCCACCAGGTTCGCGGCGATGCGCTTCCGCAGGTTAGAGAGCTTTACCCGCTCCTGCGCGCCTTGCTGCGCCGAGGGCGCCTGGGCCGGCCTCGAGGGAGCGGTAGCTTCGCCGGCCGGGGTGCCGACCGAGGCTCCGGCCGG
>JBKHCS010000188.1:0-3562 GCA_046541715.1 Spirochaetaceae bacterium | reverse complement strand
GACAGCTACAACCGTCGTATTCCGATCCAGGTGCCCCAGGGCCCCCTGTTGGTGCAGCGCATGGAGCCCTATCCGCCCTGGGTGTCGGTCCTCGGGAGCTCGGCAAATCCGGAGCATCCGATTACCGCCCGCTTCTCCGGCCTCGACCTCTACTGGCCGAGCCCATTGGACGTAGTCGGAGAGGAGGAGCAGACGACGGTTCTCCTCGAGTCTTCCGAAGAGAGCTGGACGATGGAAGGGCCCTACATGATCGATCCCGTGGAGCCCTTCGGGATGATGGAAGGGCGGGCCGAAGGTACCGGCAACTACGTCCTGGCCGTGGCCCTTTCAGGAAGCTTCGAAAGCTACTTTGCCGACATGACGCTCCCTCCGCGTCCGGGAGAACAGGAGCCGCTTCTCCCGAGGACAACAAGCGCAGACTCGGCCCGGCTGGTGGTCGTCGGCGACTCGGAGTTCGCCGGGAACTACACGCAGTTTACCGACAGCGGCTACAACATCGTCTTTCTGGAGAACGCCCTCGGGTGGCTCGCCAACGACGAGGACCTCTTGAGCATTCGGACCCGGGCGGTCCGGGACGTCCGACTCAACGCGATTCAAGACCCGCAAGTCAGGGCCGGGGTGGCGACCTTTGCCGAGCTCTTTAACGTCTTGGTGATGCCCCTCCTGGTGGTCGCCGCTGGTATCGGACGCTTTTTCTTCCGTAGGCGCCGGGCCCAACTCGTTGTCGCCTCCAAGGAGGAGCAGGAATGACCTACCGAAACCGTGTTCTTTCGCTGAGCGTCCTCCTGGGGGTTCTGGTAGCCCTCTACGTCTTCGGTCTCGCTCGGTTAGGTAGCAGGGGGGCCGAACAGGATTCTCTCGTCGCCGAGGGGGCCCTCGAGACCGTAACGGGCATCGAGGTAGTCGATGCCGACGGGAACGACCTCCGAATCGAAGGAGGCGAGGGTGCCTGGCAGCTGCGGCTCGGCGGCGAGCTCTATCCCGCCCGCCCGGAACGGGTGGACAGCATGATCAACGCCGTGGAAAACCTCCGGCGGAATCGGACGGTATCCGAAAGCGCCGAGCGCCACGAGCAACTCGGCCTTACTACGGACACCGCGACCCGGCTTACCCTGCGGCGGGGGACGGCCCCGGAGATATCGCTTCTCTTTGGTAACCTGGCGCCCCAGGGCGGAGAGGTCTTCGTACGGTACGCCGGAGAAGAGACGGCCTACGCCGTCGAAAACGCGCTGAACTTCTACTTCAACCAGGAGACCGGCTATTGGGCGGAGCTCCGGCTGGTCCGGGACGTAATCCCCGAGAATATTGTCGAGATTTCGGTGGATGCGGAGGTTGCGCTTCTCGATCCGGCACAGCCGGTCAGCGCCGATTACCGACTGACTCGGGGTGCCGGAGACGAATGGAATCTGTCTCCCGGTCCCGGAGGGGACCTCGACGAGAGCGCGGTGGAACGGATAGCCGGCGCCCTGGCAAATCTACAGGCGAGTGACTACCTCGTGAACCCGCCGTCGGGTCTCTTCGACGAGGTCCAGGCCACCGTCTCCTTTACCACCGAAAGCGGCGAGGGTTACCGGTTCGTCGTCGGACGGGAACTGCCGGAGAATCAGTTTGCCCTCCGGGGCGAGGGGCCGGCGGTGCCCCGCTCGGAGGAGGGGGATGCTCTCGTGTTCCAGATCGGTGCCTGGTCCTTGGAGCGTATTCTCAAAGACATCGAAGACCTCCGGCCGGAGCCGGAAGGCGCCGAAGCGGAACAGTAGCCTCCCTCGGCTTTCGCTACCCTACCGGGGGCCGTGATGCTATGTGTTGTCGGTAGCGCTGGGGATCCGGCCGGAAGCCCACGATGCGCCCCGGTGTCTTCTTCGCACGGTCGACCGCGGCGTTTGCCTCTTTGAGCAGAAGCGGCCCCTCGATAAGCCGCCCGTTCCGGGAGCTTAGCCCGAAGACCGGCTCGACGTGTTCCTTCGCCAATCCGGCAGCGTTCTTTCGCTGAAACTCCTCCGTCGCCCGAATCGCTTGGTCGAGATCGGTATTGGTCAGCACTACCGCGAAGGAGTCGTGACCGTATTCGAATATCAGATCTTCGAACTTGAAGTTTTCCAGAAGAAGCCGGGCCATCCATCGATACCGCGAGCTTCCGGGAGCCGAGCCGGGCAGCTTCGTTATTACCAGCGTAAGATCTTGATCGTTGAACGCGGCCCGTTCGAGCTCCAGAGAGAGACGCTTGGTAAGATGGGTCTCGAGGGTTACACCGCTGCGCATCGAAATATGGGGATCCTCGGGGCTTTGTTGCGGAGAACTCTGTCGTTGTGGCTTCGGCGGCCGGGATTCCCTCGCAGGCCGTCGGCCGGTCGAAGATACGAGGGCGCCGAAAGCCATCACCAGGAGGATCAACACCACGAGCCCGCCCACGCCGATAAGGGCGTCCCGGAGAACGAGTCTGACCGAACCCCGGGGCATTACGTGATAAGCGGCTTCGACGTAGATCTGAAGACCGGACGTTCTGATTGATCGCCGGAAGGTGGTTTCAACAAGGTTGTTGATAGAGAGCTCCGGCAGTTGAACCTGACCGTCCAACCGACGAACCTGCGAGAGGTAGCGTCCCTCAGCGGCCCAGATATACTCTACGCCGTTCTCTCGACTGTAGACCGCCACGGCCCGAAGCCGGGCATCGCTCCGGAGAACGGGATTGACCGCCTGCCGGATCTCCTCCGAAAGGGTCCCCTCTTCGGCGTCGTCTAGAGACGCAGCGATAACCCGGAGCAGGTCGGCGAAGGACGCCTCCGTCTCGATAACGGCCTCACGGCGCTCGACGTCGAGACGGTGAAGGGAGTACCAGAGGATGGCGACCAGCAACAGTCCCGAGATGATGGAAAACACGAGTGTAAAACGGCGGCCCATAATGTTACATTATACGGTAGATCCGCGTATGATTCGACCACAGCTACTTCCATCGGGATGGTACCCCCGGGATCCGGCGGAGATTCAAGATTCCTTCCGACGCTGGGACCGAGAAGCGACGACGGAGGTAGCCCCACAACCCAAAGCCGTATCGATCGTGGCTCCCCACGCGGGGTGGGGTTTCTCCGGTGGCCCGGCGTATCGCGCGCTCCGACGCCTTGGCGCCCCGGAGACGGTGGTTATCGTCGGGGGCCACCTCGGGCCCCGGGAACCGGTTCTACTCCTCTCCGAAGAGGGGTTCGACACTCCCTTCGGGGTCCTCTCCACCAACACCGAGCTCCGGGAGCGCATACGCACATCGATGAACGTGACCTCGGACGACAGCGTGGATAACAGCGTCGACGTCCTTCTGCCGATGGTTGCCGGACTATTCCCCGAAGCGTCCGTAGTCTGCCTCCGGGCTCCCGCGAACGCCGAAGCGATTGCCCTCGGACGCCTTCTCGCCGAGGCGGTCGCCGCCGGAGCCTCCGTCGGGGTCGTAGGATCGACCGATCTGACCCACTACGGGGCGAACTTCGGCTTTGCCCCTGCGGGGACCGGGAGCGCGGCAGTCGAGTGGGCCCGAGAGAACGACCGGCAGTTCTTGGATTTCTGTGTTGCCGAA
>JBKHCS010000052.1:0-19762 GCA_046541715.1 Spirochaetaceae bacterium | reverse complement strand
CCCAAATTGATGGTCGTACACTCGGGATACCGTGAAACGCACCCGCCTACTCCTCAGCCTGATGGCTTTTTGGGAGGTTGTCCGGTTTAGCCTCTTCTTTTTTCTTCTCGATTCCGGCCTATCGGTGGACGGCGCAACCTCTCCGCCCTTTGTCCTTTGGTTCGGGGCACCCCAGCTGATGGTCGGCGTAGCCTTTGCCGCGGCGACGGTTTTTCCGGGACGCTACGCCGCGATCCTTCCCCTAGGGCTCCTCGCAAAGGTCGTCTCTCTGGCCCTTGGGTTCTTGAGCATACTCACCGGAACGCTCCCGATACCAAGTGTCGACTCGAGTATTCTCCCCCTCGTAATTTCCCTGGGACCCGTCGCAATCGTCGGGATCGACGCGCTGGCCGTCGTCATTCTGGTTGGATTGCTCCATACCATCCCCCGGGGCGAGGGGTCGTAAGCGTCATGCGGTTTCTTCCCGTTGCCAGCGGCAAAGGGGGCGTCGGGAAGTCCCTTCTAGCCGCCAACTTGGCGATAGCCCTGAGCCGGATGGGCCGGAAGACGATCCTCGTGGACCTGGACATGGGGGGCTCAAACCTCCACATGATTCTGGGCTTACGGAACCTCCGGGGGGGCCTCGGCACCTTCTTGAGCGACAAGGGAACCGACTTCGAGAGCATCGTCGTTTCTACCGACTACAGCGGCCTGCGGTTTGTCCCGGGGGACGCCGAGATCCCGGGGATGGCAAACCTCCAGGTAACCCAGAAGCGCTCACTGATCAAGCATCTTCGCAATCTCGAGGCCGACGACGTGGTGTTGGACCTCGGCGCCGGGACCCACCTGAACACCCTCGACTTTTTCCTGGTGTCGAATCGGGGCATCATCGTGACGACACCGACTCCCACTGCGACGGTAAACGCGTACCTCTTTATGAAGAACCTCATCTTCCGGCTGATCACGACATCGACCAAAGCCAAGAGTAGAGCCCGGGGTTATCTCGACGAGCTGAAGCACAACAGCACGACCCTGAGAAGCATCTACATTCCTCAGCTCGTAGCGAAGATCGGGGAGATCGATTCTGAGGCTCACCGGGCGGTGACGGAGGCCCTCGAGCGCCTTCGGCCTCGGATCGTCCTGAACATGCTCGAGGATCCGAAGGACGCGGAAAAGGCGCTCCGGCTGAAGCGCTCGTGCCAACAGTATTTGGGGTTGGACTTAGAGCATCTCGGCATTATCTACCGGGACGAGCTGCAGGACACCGCACTGGGCGCGGGGCTACCGATCGTCGTCTACAAGCCGGATTCGCTCCTCTCCCAGGCGGTGTTCCGCATCGGAGACAAGATTCTGGCGTCGCCGGAGGAGGAAGCCGACGAGGGGCGGTGGGAGAGTGTCGCCGCCTCCTTCGAAGAGGCGGAAACCGAGGCGGAGGCAGATTTCGAGGCGAAAATGGACTACGTTGAAGAGTTAATGCACACCGGAGCCCTCTCGACGGGGGACCTAGTCGAAACGATTAAACAGCAACAGCTGGAAATGAAGCACCTCCGGCGGGAGCTCGCGCTCTACAAGTCAAAGCTGGTCAAGGCGATCAAGGCCGGGTTTCAACCGTAGGGAGTCTTAGAACGGAAACATGGCAAAAACCGATGTCGAGGTTGCCGGCAGTGTAACAATCTCGGTGGACGGCCAGGGCGTCGAAGCAAAGCTCCGGTTCGTCCGGGATCCGGAAGGCCCGAGGTGGGATCTTCAACGGATTCTCGACGAGCTCACCTCCCAGGGTATCCAGGAAGGAATCTCTCACGACGAGATCCGGAGACACCTCGACCTGATCGCCAAGAAAGGCCTGAGGGAGGACACCTTCGTGGTGGCCTCCGGACTTCCGGCCGAACAGCCGGCGGCGGAGCAGTTTGCCGTTACGGACCTCCCGGTTCCGGAGGAAATGGGAGCGGTCGCCGAGAGGATAGTACGGAACGCCGGGGCGCCGGAGATAACCGTCCAACGGACGGAGACCGTAAAGCGGCAGAAACGGGTAACCAAGAAGTCCAAGCTTCCCTTCGGAAAGCCGAAGGTGGAAAGCGTCGAGGTAACCGAGAGCCGACCGGTAACCGAGAAGATCTACGTCGACCCCGCGGTCGAGGGGTATGGTTACGTTACCCCGGGACAAAAGGTCGGTGACCTTACCGAGGCCGTAGCCGGGAGCCCGGGGCGAAGCGTCTACGGCGAGATACTCCACGCCCGGGTCCTCCCGGATGCCGTCTTCCACCTTGCAGGAGGCATCGAGAGACGGGGATCCGAGGCCTACGCTACGACCGAGGGGATCCTCCGGTGGGGCCGGAACTGGGCCGACTTGATCCCCTTTTCCCGGCACGCCTGGAACGTGAGCCTCTCGCCGGACAAAGCCACCTGCCGACTGACCCTCCACCCGGGAAACCCGGAGCTGCCGCCGCCGGAGGCGGAAGAAATTGTCGCCGCGGCCGGAGAGATCGGCTATCCCGAGGAGTCGCTCCTCTCCAAGGAGGAGATAGCCGCCATCCTCGGCGAGGCGATCTCTACCGGAACGCCTCTGGAGGAGGCTCCGATTTCCGAAAGCCGTGACGCCTCTTTCGACATTCTGGTCTCGGAAGACAAGATGCAGGCCGTCTTGAACATCGTTAAGGGGAAGGGGCGAGGAAGACATCTGGTCCTCAAGGAGGTGGGGAAGGCGATCAAAGAGAGCGGCCTCCGGGGAATGGACCTGAAGAAGGTGGGGGCCGACGTCAGCGAGTTCTACCGGGGAGCGGATACGGAGCTGGTCGGCTACGTCCTGGCGGAAGGGAAGCCGCCGACGGCGGGTCCCCCGGTACACCCCGATTTTTCCCTCCGGTTTATGTTCGAAGCAGAACGGGAAGCCATCAAGACGCGTCTTACCGAGAACGCGGAGTCTGCTGCAGACATAGAGTCCTGGGAAGCCTTTCCCGTCGACGAAATAGACCAGATGGCAATCGTCGAGAAAGAGCAACGCATCGTGGGATTCCCGGAGCCGATCGTCGGGGAGGCCGGGGTAACGGTCTACGGCGAGCCGGTTCCGGGCCTGCCGGGAGAGTCGCCGGAGCTGAAGCTCTTCGAGAACCTCGAAAAGAAGGGAATCGTGGTCATCGCGACCCACGGCGGTGTCCTCGACTTGAGCGACCGGGAGGGCGTCATCAAGGTGCGGGTCCGGCCCCACCGGGACGGAAGCGTCGCGGTTCGGGTTACGCCCGACAACCTCCAGGCTATCCTGACGGCCCGGGACGGCGAAGGAAGCGGCCGCCGCGTCGGCCTCGATCAGATTCGAGGAGCCTTGGAGGCGGCGGGAGTCACCGAGGGGGTCGACGCCGACGCCCTCCTCGACGCAGCGGAGACGATCAAGAGGGGCAAACGTGTAGAGAACATGGTGGTGGCCCGGGGTCGGCCGCCGGTAAGCGCCGCGGGAAACCAGGTCGAGTACCTTATATCGGTCGCGTCGGGCGAGGAGGTGACGACCCGAAAGGACGGCAGCGTCGACTACCGGACCCACGACACGGTCACCACCGTCGACGTCGGAACAAGGATACTCCGGATTATCCCGTCGGACGGGGTCTCCCGGCCGGGTGTCGACGTTTACGGCAGGGGAATTCCCCCAGCCGACTCGCCGGCCCGGGAGATTACCCCGGGAAAGAACATCGAAACCGAAGTCGACGCCGAGGGAATAACCACCTACGTCGCAACCAAGGCCGGAGAGCTCGAGCTAACCGACAAAGCCGTTGACGTGCTCCCCCGGAAGACGATTAAGGGCAACATCGACATGGCCGTCGGGAACGTCAGGTTTCCCGGCCCCGTGGAGATTACCGGATCGGTCCTCTCGGGATTCTACGTGATGAGCTCCGGAGACGTCTCGATCGGCGAAGGGGTCGAAGCGGCGCTCATTTCCGCCGAAGGCGACGTCCTGATTCGGCAAGGCGTCCGGGGGGCGGGGAAGGCCGTTATTCGTTCGAAGGGAAACATAGGCGTCGGGTTCGCCGAACAAGCGACCCTGCTTTCGGTCAAGGATGTTACGGTGATATCCGGGGCCCTCCTCTGCACCATCAAGTGCAACGGAATCGTCACGCATCGAAAAGACAAGAACGGCCTGGTCGGTGGACGGATCCGCGCCAGAAAGGGGCTCGACGTCTTTAACCTCGGTTCCGCGAGCGGGGTAAAGACGTCGGTCTCCTTCGGTCAGGACTACCTGATCATGGACCAAATCGAGCGCGAAGAAGGGGAGATCGAAAAGATCAAACGTCTGGTCGCGCAGATAGACCTCGCGATGCGGGACTCGGAAGGGCTTCGCCCGGAGAAGCTCGACGAGTTCCGCAAGAAGAAGCGGCAGATGCTCAAGGCGATGGAGAAACGAAGCCTCCGGCTCTTTACCCTTCGGGAACGATTCGAGGAGCACTATCCTTCGAGCGTAAAGATCCGGGGGACCCTCTTCCCGGGCATCACCTTCGAGAGTCACGGGCGGACCCTCGAGGTTTCTCAGGAGCGGAAATCGGTGGAAATCGTATTCGACCCCGAATCCGGCCGAATAATCGAGAAGCCGTTGGAGAAGGAAAAGAAATGACCGTCTACATACCGTATCCGGAATGGCTCCGCCCGGAGGTATTCGAGGGCGTCCCCCTACGGTGGTACGGCCTGATGTACCTCCTGGCATTCGGCCTAACCTATCTGCTTGTTCGTCGCCAGTCCCGAGAACTCGGAGTCGACGCCTCCGGGGAGGAGCTGTTGAACGTGCTGTTCTGGGGCATCGTGGGCATGTTTATCGGGGCCCGTCTGGCGGCCGTAACCCTCTACGCCCCGATCGAGGCCTTCCTCCGGCGACCGTGGATTCTGATCTGGCCCTTCGACGACGGGATGCGGTTTACCGGCCTCCAGGGGATGAGCTACCACGGCGGCCTCCTCGGGGCGACGGTGGGCATCGTTCTCTACCTCCGCCACCGGAAGATGGATCTCTGGCTCTGGGCCGATATGATTACCGCGGCGGTGCCCCTGGGCTACACCTTCGGCCGACTGGGCAACTTTATAAACGGGGAGCTCTACGGCCGGGTGACTGCGGCTCCCTGGGGCATCGTCTTTCCCCAGGCTCCTCCTCTGCCCCTCTCGGTACCCTGGGTACAAAACCTGGCGGAGCGGGTAGGCATGGAGATCTCGGAGGTCGGCTTCGCGAACCTTCCCCGGCATCCCTCCCAGATCTACGAGGCGCTTCTCGAAGGGGTGCTTCTCTGGGCCATCCTCTGGTTCTGGGCCCGGCGGAAGGCCCCGTTCGAAGGCTTTGTTACCTCCTGCTACGTTATCGGATACGGCATAGCCAGGTTCTTAGTCGAGTACACCCGGCAACCGGACTACGGAATCGGCTACGTCTTCGGCCCGGCGGGGCCCCGGCCTCCGGTCGAGCGGTTTGTCTCCCCCTTCTATCTCTCGATGGGGCAGGTACTGAGCCTTGGGATGATTCTGGTGGGCGTCGGTCTTCTTCTCTGGAGGAAGTACCAGGACAAACAGCGGCCCCAAGTCACTACCTACGAGCGGGGGGAGAGTCAGACCGAATAGCGGGCCTTGCTCTTGCTTATGCGTTTTCGGGAAGCCCGTATCTCGTCTCCGTATTCGCGGAACACGTGCGCCAGGAGCTCGTCGAGTCGCTGGATTCCGAACTCCCGGCGGGCAACGTCAAAATTCTCGTCGACGATTCGCTTCCGTTCTTCCGGATGGGTTAGGATGTAGCGCATCTCTTCGAGAACCCGGTCGGGAATATCCAGAACTCCCTCAGGGGTGTAGCGGTCGCGAATCTCAATGTTCCGAAGCCCGGTAGTCATGATGTCGGTCTTGTAGACCAGATAGGTCGTCGTGACAACCGGGACCCGAGCGGCAATCGCCTCCAGGAGGGCGTTCCCAAAGCCCTCCCAGATCGGGAGGTATGTTACCAGGTCGGCGTTCGCGAGAACGTCTCGGTTGGTGTAGAGTTTCTCGCCGGCGTCGTTGCGCTTCCGGACCGATGCGACCCGATCGGCTATCAGGTAGAAGGGGATTCCCCAGTGATTCACCCGTCTCTGGATCTCTTCGATGTAGTTCTGATTCGGCTCGTCACCCTGGTAGAGGGAGATGACGTACCGCACCCTCGGCGCGAGATCCGGATTCGCCGCGATGAAGCGTCCTACCAACTCTACCGAGTCTTCGATACGTTTCCGGGGTACGATCCGTGTCGGCTGGACGATCAGAATGTCGTCCTCGGCGAAACCGAGGTCGCTTCGGAAGGTTCGATTGTAATCGTCGAGGGTCACCGCGGCGTCGAAATCTTCACAATTCGGAACCACGTGGGGCGTTACCCGTTTTAGGGCCCGGAGGACGTGGGCCGCGTAGGAAGATATGACGACGTGTTCGAGTCCGAGATCCACCGGCGGCATGATCCGGTTGAGGAGGGACTCTATGTGGTTCTTGCTGAAGCGACTTCGTTCCCACCAGAAGTCGTGGTGATGGAAGATGGTGGCGACCCGATTCTCGGTAGCGACCCGGTAGGTCGCGATGCCCCCGAGGATGGTCATCGGCATGGCGTTCGTGTTTTCCCCGATGAGGACGTCGATCTCGTGCTCCTGGACGTACTCGAGGAGCGCCGTCGCGACCTCCTGTCCTTCCGCCTGCATTCCGTCGAGAAGAACGTGAATCTGCTCCTGGTTGACGTGGGGCGGACGGCGAGTCAGGTAGGGAAAGGCGAAACTCTCGTAGTGCTTCTGTTCCGGCGAATCGAAACGGATCTTTTCCAGGAGGAGTTGCCGGTCGGCGGGAATTCCCCGGATAGGGTTGGTGTATTTTCCGGCGATCGAAAAGAGCTCGTGCCCCTGCCGGCGCAACACGTCGATCCACTTATCGACCTCGAGGGAGACGCCGTCGACGTCTCCAAGCTTTCCACACACGATGCCTATTCTGAAGCTGTCGCTCATCGCTTGAGAAGCTACTCCAGACCCCGGTTGTCGGCAAGGCCCCGGAGGCGGACAGCCCCGGTGGGACCGCGCCCGGCCGGGGAGGCGGGGTGGGCGGAGCAGGCGGCGCGCCCCCTTGCAAATCCAAAAAAACTCGATAAAATACAAAATTAGGGGGACATGGTGGCACACCTCGCGGTTCAGATTGAGCATCGTGATCTTGTACGGGTTCTCGAGATAGAACGGGAATCCCAGGGGAGCCTCGATTTGACGACCATGCGCCGGGACCAGCGCAAAGCCGTTGTCGAGGTATTTCTGGTCGACGGACCCGACCAACGCGAGGTTGCATCGTTTGTCATTCCCTCCCTCCCCCATGTCGAGGGCCGGAAACCGCTTATTCAGCTGAAGGGGGCCATCGAAGGAGGGAGGGCGCGGCTTCGGCTCTTTGTCGAGAACCGGCTGGTAGACACCCAGGAAGTCGATGTCCGCAAGGTCCTCCCCGGGATGCGTCTTCTCCCGTTTGTCGTCGGAGCGCTCATTCTTCTACTTATCGCCGGGGGTGCCTACCTGCTGTTCTTTCGGGACACCGGGGCGCCCCGGCAACCGGAGGAGAGCGTCTCCCGGGTGGAGCGGCAGACAAGACAGGCGGCACCGGAGCCCGCTCCTCCCTCGGAGCTCACCCCTCCGCCGGAGCCCACCCCTCCCGCCGAGCCGCCGGCCGGAAGAGCTCCGTCCACCGAGTCCCGGGCTCCCCAACCGCCGTCGACCCCGACGAGGAGCGTCGCGGTGGAGCCACGCTACGTCGTCTACTTCCAGCCCAACAGCGCGGCGCTGACCCCGGCAGCCCGGGAAGAGCTTTCCAGGGTACGGCGAGGCCTCGAGTTGGAGCCGGTCGAGAGGGTGCGAATCGTCGGGCACACGGCCCTCGCGGGCTCCGAGACGGGTCGTATCGAGCTATCTTGGGACCGTGCCCGGGCGGTGCAGGCGTATCTCTCGGAAGCAGGGCTGGAGGTCCTCGACCAGGCGCAGATTATCGGCCGGGCGGGAGAGGAGCCGGTCGTGCAGGAACGAGAGCTTCAGCACCTCAACCGGCGGGTCGAAATCTACCTGGGGCCTTGACGATTCTGCGAGCCGGAGGAAGGTGGATCTGAGGGGTTCCCACCGCCCCGCTTCCGGGCACGGACGTAGGCCCGGCGGCGGCGCGCCATCTCCTTGAGAAAGTCCAGGCGGGCAGCTTCGATGCCCGGAAGCCCCTTCCTTTCCCGGTAACGCCGGGGCAGCTCCAAGAGCATAAGGAACAGAAAGCCAACCCCGGCAGCCTGGGGAAACCAATCACCCCACTGGGTATAGAAGGTAAGCTCCTCCGGAAGGATCTCGACGTCCGCCAAAACAAGGTCCTCTTCGTAGAAGGCACCGGTCGCTATTACTCGGCCGTAGCGGTCCACGTGAGCCGACACACCGCTCGCAGTCGCCCGGACGGTGGGCCGCCGGTTTTCGACCGAGCGGAAAAGCCCGGCGACAAAGTGCTGTTGGGCGGCAACGTTGGTAAGGGACCAGTAGTCGTTGGAGATGTTCAGGATTACCTCGGCCCCGGCAAGAACGAACCGGCGAACCTCGTTCGGAAAGGCATCCTCGTAACAGATGGGCGTCGAAAAGGTGAACTTTGGATGGCGAAAGACGGTTCTGGTCTCTCCGGGTTCCCAGAAGGTTACGTCGAACTCCATCAGCAGGTCGTAGACCCAGGGGAGCTCTTCCTCGTACGGAAAGTGCTCGGTAAAGGGTACCAGCTTAATCTTTCGGTAGGTGTCGCGGCGTTCTCCCGCTGGGGAAAAGAGGACCGCGGCGTTGTAGTTTAGACGGTCGATCTCCTCTCCGTCCTCGTCCCGGACGACCTCGTAGTCGTCGTTTCCGGTCAAAAGCCAGGTGTCGATGGAACGCTGGTACTCGAGAAACCGGTTGACCAGCCGGACAAGACGGGACCGGGGGGCATCCTCCTGGCTCCATCGTCGTATATTCGGGACGAATGCGGTCTCCGACCAGGCTACGAGGTCCGGGTCGCTCTCGAGGGCCCGGTCGGTCAAGGATATCAGCGAGTTGAGGGTTCGGGTGTAGTCGTGCTTCCGGGGATCCGAGTTCTGCTGCACCAGGGCGATGCGAACCGTTTCGCCGGGGTCACGATCGGCGTCCTGAGCGAGGACGACCAACCCGGCGAGGATGACCACCAGCACTACGAGTCCCGCGAAGGCGGGCATAAGCAGGACCCGGCGGCGCCGAAGCAAACGGCCCAGAACGGCGTCGGCCAAGGCGGCGTTTACTAAAACGACCATGAAGCTGACACCCCAGACGCCGGATAGAGAGGCGACCTGGATGAGGGCCGGTTGAGAGTAGAGGGCGTGGCCCTGGAGCGCCCAGGGGTAACCGAGAAAGCCGATCGAGTGGAGATACTCGAAGAGGGTCCACCCTAAGGCAAGGAGAAACACCCTGCCGACCCGGATACTCCGGTACGCCGGGACGAGGACGACAAAGAACAACAGGTAGTTGAATACGAAGACCGTGGTGGCAAACTGGAGAGAAACCAGACTGAAGGTCCCGAGCCAAAAGTTGACCAGGAGAGTCCGATAGCTCCCGAAGAGGACGCCGTAGAAGAGAGCCACCCAGGGACGGTTGACGGTAAGAACGAGGAGGAGGGGAATCAGCGAAATCCAGGCCAAGACCGAAATTCCCCCGAGGGCAAGGAAGGAGGGCTGGGCAAAGGTCGAAAGAGCTACGGAGAGGAGCACCAAGACGAGCGACCAGCGGCGCACCTGCCGAAGGGCGCTCCCCTCCCTTCGAGGACTAAATCGAGCCAGTGCCACCGAAGGACGGTCGTAGAGCCGGGAAATCCGGCCGGGGAGATAGCCGCTCGCGAAAGGAAGGCGAAGCCGGGTGTAGAGATAGATGCCTCCGGAGACGATCAGGAAGGGCACGTAGCGAAACAGCACGATGTTGCGTTCGGTTTCGGTGTCGAGGGCGAGACGCAGCTCCCCTCCGCCTTCGACGAAGCGCTGGACGTAGTCCATGTTGGCGTTCAGGGCGTAGATGTAGGAGAAGGCCCCGAGGAGCAGCGCGTAGGCGAGCAGAAGCTCCGGAAAGACAAGAAAACGCAAGAATGCCTTGGTCCGAAAGGTTCCCCGCCGAAGCAGAAGAATCAGACCGGAAAGACCGAAGAGTCCGATGAGAAGAAAAAAGGGAAGATCCCCGATCCCCGGGTTCACGAGGGGAAAGGGACCCGCGATCGCGAAGTACGTACCGCTTAAGGCGACGGCAAGCAGCCAGCCACCTATCCCTCTCCGGGGGTGGTATTCCGTTCGCGCAAACATGCTGCTATAATAGTCGGGCAATTCTGCGGAGAACAACAGTCTTCACCGCAAGACCACCACGCCGGAATACGAATGAGTTTACGTAGCGCTGTTTTCTTCTTTAGTTGGGACGGGAATACGGCGCACCTCGCGCGTGCGATTTCCACCACCCTTTCGATTCCGATGGTTCGGTTGGAGCCGGAGAAGGTTCAGGATCCGGAGGATTACGTCGAATACGTCTGGGAGGACCAGCAGATAACCTATCCTCGGCTCCCCGTGCTTCGCCCGATTAACGTCAACCCTCCGGATAGTGATCTCGTGTTTCTCGGGAGCCCCATCTGGAAGGGGAACGTTGCACCCCCCGTCCGGAGCTTTCTGGAGGGTTTCGAATTCTCGAGGCGGCGGTTCGCCCTCTTCTGCAGCTACTCCGGCCGGATCGGGGGATATTTCCGGCAGCTCTCGAACCTTCTGGTCGGGAACGAGATAATCGGAACGATCGGCTTCCGGGAGCCTTTGACGCTCGGCAAGGAAAAGAGCGAACGAGAGGTTGCCGCGTGGGCCAAGGAGATGTACGAGAAGGCCGAAGGATAGGCAGGCATGGCAGAAAGCATCATCGGTGGAAGACGCAAGCGTCGGGATATGCGACGGGAACGCCGGCGGATCCGAGCGTTGAAGCCCCTGAATTGGATTCTCCGAAAGCTCGTCGCGGTTATCTTCTGGTGGCTCTTTAAGCTGGAAGCGGAGAACCTGGAGATCTTCGAGAGCCTCAAGCCCCCCTACGTGGTCCTTCCCAATCATCAAAGCGCCATCGATCCTTTTTTTGTCAACCGTTTTGTTCCGGCGCCCATACACTACGTGGTTTCCGACTCGAACTTCCGGTCCCGGCTTCTGAGTTTTGGCCTCGGGCTGGTCGGCTCCATCCCAAAAACGAAAGCCGTATCGGATCTGGAGACGGTAAAGAACATCGTCAAGATAAAGGCCAACAGGGGCATTATCGGGATCTATCCCGAGGGCCAGAACACCTGGGACGGAGCCACACTTCCGATTATTCCCTCGACGGCAAAGTTGCTAAAATCGCTCAAGGTGCCGGTGGTTATCGCCAAGGTCCAGGGAGCCTTTCTGTCCATGCCCCGGTGGGCCCGAGGCATCAGGAGAGGCCGGACCCGGGTGAGCTTCTTTCTCGGGTTTACCCCTGCGGATCTGAAGGCGCTGACTGCAGAGGAAATCCGGGAGAAGATGGCGGAGCATCTCGCCCACGACGAGTTTGCGTTCCAAAAGAGAGTCGGCTGGACCTTCCGCTCGAAGCACCGCGCCGAGTACCTCGAGATGGTGCTCTTTACCTGCCCGGAATGCCGGAAGATGAACACCCTGGTCTCCCGGGGCAACAACCTGCGGTGCGGTAACTGCGGGTACGAGGTTACCGTGGCACCGAGCGGATTCTTCCGGCGTCGGGAGGGGCCCCTCCACTTCGACACGATTCTGGCCTGGAACCGGTGGCAGATCCGGGAGCTCGAGAAGCTCTTGGACGAGAAACGCGAGGTGTTTCTCTCGACTCCGCTGTTTCAGGAGGCGGATATGAGGTTGGAGAAAGGGTACAAGAGCCTTCCGCTTCGGCCGTTGGGCACCGGCGAGCTCTTTCTGTTTAGCGACAAGCTTGTCTTCGTGGCCGCCGATACCGGAACCGCCAGGGAGTTCTCGGTCCCGGAGATCGAGGGCATCAATGTGCAGAATGGCGAAAACTTGGAGTTCTACTACCGTGATTCCCTCTACAAGATCCGGAATCGTGACAGACGGGGAAACAGCTACAAGTACTACGCCGCGATCCGGCATCTGCGCCGGGGATTTGCCACTCCCGAGATTGCCACACCTTGACGAATACGCGGCCGTTTAGTAAACATATGGTTCCGATAATTCGAAGAAGAGGTCTACCATGGCTCGTCGCTGCAGCATAACCGGAAAGAAACCGTTGTCCGGAAACAACGTCTCCCACTCGCATAACAAGACCAAGCGGTGGCAGAGACCGAACATTCATTCGAAGAGACTCTACGTACCGGAGCTGAACCGATGGGTTCGGGTGCGTCTCTCGACCCGGGCACTGAGGACGGTGACCAAACTAGGGCTACTGCCCTACCTCAAAAAGCAGGGCCTTTCGCTTAACGACGTCGTCTAAGCGTCGTTTCCGACGTGTCGGATAAGGCCGTCGTTGTAGTTTCCGTAAACATTAGATTCGACGCTCCCGAAGATGGTAGGTTCCGTTGGGAGTGCCGTTTACCCCACCTCGCCGCCGCCCTTCTCGAGACGGAAGCCGACGTAATAGGCACCCAAGAGGGGTGGCACCGTCAGATTCTGGATATGCTCGGGATGCTCCCGGAGTATCGTCTCGTCGACGAACACCGGAATTGGGACGAGACGAAGATGTACCCCTGCCTCTTCGTCCGGTCCGGCTCCATCGACGTCGAATGGAGCCGGGACATCTGGCTCTCCCGGCACCCCCGGCGACCGGGTAGCCGCTCCTTCGGGAGCGTCTTCCCCCGAATCATGACCCTTTGCCGGGGCACCCACACCGCTACCAACAAAAAGCTTCTTATCGGGTGTCTCCATCTCGACAACCTCTCGGACCGCACCAGGCGTAAACAAGCCGGGGTAGTAGTCCGAGAGCTGCGGAAGGCTGGGGCTTGCGAGGGCCCCACCCTCCTTCTCGGGGACTTCAACGAAGCCCCGTCGAAGGGCGTCCACCGACTGGTTATCCGGAAGACGCCCCTGGTGGACCCCTGGCAGGCCCTCGAGTTGCCCGAAGAGCCGACGTTTCACGGCTACGGCGGGGCCACCGAGCCCCAGCGAAAGCGTATCGATTGGATTCTCTCGAGTCCCGAATTCGAAGCCGTCGAGGGACGCCGGATCGATCCGCCCCGTCGGGGGGACTACCTCTCGGACCATCATCCGGTGCTGCTGCGGTTCCGGATGCGTTGACCCGGCGCACCAACGGCGGCATATTTTCGCCATGCGCAGTTTTCCGCCTGTTTCGATCATCTTTGTCTTTATGTCACTATTGCTTGCGGGATTCGTCCAGGACGCCGCAGGCCTCGGCGGCACCGAAGAGACGGTCCCGGCGACCCCCGATGCCCCGGTAGATTCCGAGTTCGCCGGAAGAATTCCGGCGCCGGAGTTTCCCCAAGGGTTGGAGTGGGTAAACAGCTCCCGGCCCCTGACCTGGGAGGAGCTCCGGGGCAAAGTCGTCGTCGTCGACTTCTGGACCTACGGTTGCATCAACTGCATCCACAACCTTCCGTTCCTCGCGGATCTTCAAGAGGAGTTCGAAGAAGAGCTGGTCATCGTCGGGGTTCACTCGGCGAAGTTTACGACCGAGGGGAATCTGGAGAATATCCGCCGGGTGTCCCAGCGCTACTCCGTCGACCACCCGGTGGTCAACGACCAGGATTTCGAGATCTGGCGCGCCTGGGGGGTTTCGGTGTGGCCGACGCTCTTTATCGTCGACCCCCTGGGCCAGGTAAGTACCTATCACCTCGGGGAGGGTTTTTACGACGGGTTCCGGCGGGTCATCTCGACAATGATTGACGACTTCGACGAGCATATTGACCGCACGCCGGTCGATTTTGCCGTAGACGAGGCCGGGCTTCCCCGGACGGTGCTTTCGTTTCCCGGGAAGGTTGTCGTGGACGAGGATGCCGGACGGCTATTTATCGCGGATACCAGCCACAACCGGATTCTCGAAGTGTCTATCGACGGTTTCGAGGTCAGGCGGATCTTCGGTTCCGGAGAAACGGGGGTTGTCGATGGTGTTGGTCAGGAGGCGCGGTTTACCCTCCCCCACGGCATGGCCTTGGACCCGGAGAACGACCGGCTCTTCGTCGCCGACACCGGTAACCACGCCATTCGCATCATCGACCTCGAAACCGGCGAGGTTCGCCTTTGGGCCGGGACCGGGCGGCAATCGGAGCACTATCCGCCGCTCCCGGCTCCCATCGGTTACGTCAAGCTGAGCTCCCCCTGGGACCTGGTCCTCGACGACGACACCCTCTATGTGGCGATGGCGGGTTCGCACCAGCTCTGGCGGTTTACCTTGGATGACGACGAGGCGTGGCCCATCGCCGGGAGCGGCGCCGAGGGAACCGACGACGCCCCGGGCCTCGAGGCGACCCTGGCTCAGCCGAGCGGGTTGACCATCGGGGCAGACGGCTACCTCTACTTCGCCGAGAGCGAGGCGAGCAGCATCCGCCGGGTCGATATCGGCGATCCCGATTACCCGGTAAGCACCGTCGCCGGGAGCGGAGAGAGTCTCTTCGAGTTTGGTCTGGCGGATGGGGTGGGCAGCGAGGCGCTCTTTCAGCATCCCCTGGGAATCGACGTCGCCCCCGACGGGAGCCTCCTGGTCGCAGACACCTACAACAGCGCGATCAGACGGATAGACCCGGAAAGTCGCCGGGTGGAGACCGTGAGCGGCGGGAGCGGACAGGGATGGCGGGACGGCACCGACCCGCTTTACTTCGAGCCCGGGGGGCTCGATGTGGTCGGGTCGAAAGTGTACATCGCCGACACCAACAACCACGCGCTCCGGGTTCTGGATCTGGAATCCGGGGCCGTCTCGACGGCGGTGCTGACGGGGATCGACCGCTTCTTCGCGCCCACCCGGCCCGACCGCCCGGCGGAGGAGTTGGTTCTCGAAGAGGTACGTCTGAGCCCCGGGGAGAGCCGGCTGGTTATCGATGTCGATCTCCCCGAGGGGTACAAAATCAACCCGACGGCGACCTCCCTCGCGGCGGCTACCGCCGAAGGGGAGGCGGTTCGGCTTCCGGGGGCCTCGGAGACCCGGGAACCGGGGCTTTCGTTTCCGGTAAGCTTTCCCCTGACCGTCGGCCGGGGCGCGGGTGAGATCCGGGTGGACCTATCGCTGGTCTACTGCGAGGCGGTCAACGAGGAGCTCTGCTATTTCGAGGATGTCACCCTCCGGGTGCCGGTGCAGAGCGGACGCCTCTTCGCCGAGGAGGAGCTAGGCATCCGCCACGAAATAGAGCTCTCTACTGGTCCAGGCGTATTCCAAGCACCTCTTCCCAGAGCTGAATGATGCCCGGCTGAAAGAGGCCGCCGTAGCCCTTGGCCCTGGCGGTCTTGAACACCTCGACGACCTGGGCGGTGATGGGGACCGGCGCGTCGTACTGCTTGGCCAGATCCATTGCGTACCCGAGGTCCTTGTAGATGATGTTGGTACCCCCGGGAGGGTTGAAGTCGTGGTTGTACATCGCCGGGGCGGCGACATCGAGAACCGGGCTTCCGGCCCACCCGTTCTTGATGGCTTGGTAGAGAAGCTTCGGGTCGAGACCGGCCTTCTTTGCCAAGGCGAAGCCCTCCGCCGCTACGGTGAACGCGCTCCCGACAATCATGTTGTTGACCAGCTTGGCGACGCCCCCGGAACCCACGTCCCCGACCCGGACGATGGTCGTCCCCATCGCCTGGAGAACCGGGAGGTAGCGTTCGAGGACCTCCTCGCTCCCGCCGACCATAATCGAGAGACTGGCCTTCTGGGCGCCGCCCTCGCCGCCGCTAACCGGAGCATCGAGAAAATCGATCCCCTTTTCGGCGAGGGCCCCGGCCATCTTGCGGCTAATCGAGGGATCGGTGGTGCTGTTGTCGATGATCGCCGACCCCGGCTTGAGGGCGGTAATCAATCCTGCGGAGCCGAGAACGACCTCTTCGACGATGTGGCTCGAGGGCAGAGAAAGGAGCACGAGGTCCGAGCGCTCGGCTACCTCGGGCACGCTCCCACCCCGGGCGGCCTCGGGAAACTCCTTCATGGGCTCCGGAGAAACATCGTACACCGTCGTGGAAAACTTCTTTGCTACATGGCCCGCCATGGGCAACCCCATTACGCCTAGTCCGATAAAACCTACCTTGGGCTCCACAGCTACTCCTTCCTCTTGCCTGTCTGGCTTACCTGTCTGGATTGAACCCCTATTCTACCACGACGTATCGACGGGGGACAACGCGGAAAGCTTGACCTGTCAAGACTCGATAGAAATGTCCCTACCTCCCTTCTGGCGTTGATCCTCCTGCTGAATCGCTTGCCTTTGAAGAAGCCTTCACTCTCCGCCGGTGCCAATGCCTGGAAGAACAGAATAGAGGCTCTGAAGACGAAGAACACGGCCTTCGTCGTCTTCCTCACGTTTCTGGCGATCGGGACGCAGTTCACTATTATGTTTCTCTTGGTTACCTACCTTGCGGATGCCCGTGGTTTTTCCGTTCCGGTGGCTTCCGGCGTGCTTTCCGCCTTCTACATTCTGTTGGCCGGGGGGCGCCTGATCTGCAGCGTACTCGTCCGACGCTACTCCAACCGACTGATTCTGCTGGTACTCTTGGCGCTCCTGGGCGCGTCGTTGATTACGACGCTGCTCGGATCGCCGGTGGTATCGGCGGTGGCTTTGGCGCTTACCGGACTCGCCTCCTCGGGGCTCTACCCGAGCATCCTTGCGATGGCCAGTGAGGTTACCCAGTCGACTTCCCGGGGAACGGTCCTCGGCACCCTTGCGATGGCCGGCGGGCTCGGCGGAATGTTGATAATCCAGATTTCCGCGCGGATTTCGGAGGCTTTCGGCATATCGACCGGTTTCTGGGCCATTTCGGTGGTGGTCTGCATAACCTTTGTCTACCTTCTGGTCTTCGGACGAAGCATTCGGCCGGTTAATCATTGACACCGGGGCCGTCAGGGGGATATAGTACTATCGTAATACAATCATACGAGTTGAAATGTGGTGCAGTTTAAGAAGATCGATCGCGTAAGCGTATCCGAAGAAATCACCGAATACCTCAAAGATCAGATTCTGAGGCGACAGCTGAAGCCCGGTTCCCAGCTTCCGTCGGAGGAAAGGATGGCCGAATCGATGGGGGTCGGGCGGGGAACTGTTCGGGAAGCCCTCCGGGTTCTTCTCTACCTCGGCCTGATCGAGAGGCGCAACAACGGCACCTACGTTACGGATCCGTCGGACGCCGAACTCGACAAAGCGGGCATCGCCCAGCAGGTGAACCGTCAGCGAAACCTTATCGAGATTATCGAGCTACGCAAGGTAATCGAGCCGGCCCTCGCCGCTTTCGCCGCCGAACGTTCGGACGAAGAAGACCTCGAGGAGCTACGACTCCACTGCGAACGGATGGCGCAAGAACGGGACGACATCGAGAGTTTTATCGAGGACGACAACCAGTTCCATCTTCGTATCTTTCAGGCCGCCCGGAACTACACCCTGGAAGAGATTCTCAAGAACGTCCAGACCCTTCTAAAGGACAACCAGGGGCTGGTTATCCGCCGGAGCCCTTCGATCGTACCCCGGTCCATCGACTATCACTTCCGGATCTACGAGGCCATCTCGGCCGGAGACGCGGAAAAGGCACACCGGACGATGGTGGACCATATTGACGATATCGACCAGGAGATGCACCGCATTCTCCGCACCCACAAGCCGTCTCAGTAGAACGTCATGCGACCGAGCGTGCTGGTTATCGCCACCTTCGACACCAAGGAGCCGGAGGCTTCACGACAAGGGACGGATCTCCGGGGTTATCGCCATCGGGGGCGCCCAGGGAACCAATATCGGGACCGCCGCGATGAGGGCCCTGCCCTTCGGTGTTCCCACGTTCATGGTCTCCACGGTAGCCTCGGGACAGGCGACCTTCGGCCCCTTCGTTGACACCCGGGACATTATTATGATGCACTCGGTAGCGGATAGTCAGGGTTTGAATACCATTACCCGGCGGGTGTTGACCAACGCCGCGAACGCGGTAGTCGGGATGGTCCAGGGCTACGGCGAGACGTCTCTCGGTACGGCGGACCGTAAGGGTTCCGTCGCCGTTTCCATGGTCGGACGAGGACTCCCGGAGCCCTCGTCGCCAAGGAGCTGCTCGAAGCCCGGGGCTACGATTTCGTCGCCTTTCATCAGAACGGCACCGGTGGGAACGCGATGGAGGATATGCCCTCCGAGGGGTTCTTCGCGGCGTCTCTGGACAATAACCTCCACGAGATCGGAGACCGCTACGTTGGGGGCCTCCACGGAGATGAGAGCCCGACCGCACATTATCCATAATCCGACCTTGACCCTGGTCCGTCTGACTCCGGAAGAGCTGACGCAAGTGGGTCGGATTACCGCGGAGAAACTCAACCGGGCACAGGGCCCGGTTCACGTCTACGTTCCCTTGCGGGGATTCTCCTTTCCCGACCGGGAGGGGGGAGAGCATTGGTGGCCCGAGGGAAACGAGGCGTTTATCGCATCGCTTAAACGTCATCTGGACGATCGCATTCCCTACGACGAGGTGGATGCACACATTAACGATCGAGAGTTCGTCGACATTGCGGTGACAGAATTACTTAGCATGCTGGATAGCAAAGGAGCACAGACATGACAGCGAAAGAGATGCTCTCGGGGATCTACTCTCCGATGTGCACGCCCTTCACGGACGACAAGGTGGACCTGAAGAAGGTCCGGGAAAACATCGAGAAGATGAACGCTTCGGGACTCTTGGGCTATTTCGTCCTGGGGACCAACGGCGAATACAAGTCCTTGACCGGGGAGGAGAAGATCCAGGTTCTGGACACCGTCTTAAAGCACGCCGCCCCGGACAAGGTAATAATGGCAGGAACCGGCGGCGAAAGCACGTACAAGACCATCGAATTGACCAAAAAGGTCGCTGATATGGGCGCAAAGATGGTCAGCCTCTTGATGCCCCACTTCTTTGCGAAGAAGATGGACGAAGCCGTGCTGAAGTCCTTTATCCTCGAGGTCGCCGACGCATCCCCGGTGCCGGTGGTCCTCTACAATAACCCGTCGGTCGCCGCGGGAGTGACCATTCGAGCGGATCTTCTCCGGGCGGTCTCGTCCCACGAGAACGTCGTCGGCATAAAGGACAGCTCCCGGGAAACGTACAAGGAAAACGTCGAGGCCCGGACGGAGAGTTTCCACATTATGTCCGGCTCGGCGGGCTACTTCCTTGACCTGGTTCGAGCCGGGGGGGTCGGCGGGGTTCTCTCCCTGGCCAACATTATTCCCGACGCCTGCGTCGAGTTGCACAAGCTCCATCTGACGGGCAAGACCGTCGAAGCCGACGAGCTTAACGAGCGCCTCGTCACCCTGAACAAGCAGGTCTCGGGCACCTACGGAGTCGCCGGGGTCAAGGCGGCGATGGACATAGCGGGCTTCCACGGCGGTAACCCCCGGAGGCCACTTCCGGGGGTAAGCGCCGCAGACCGCGACTCCCTGAAGGAAATCCTGCACGGGAGCGGTTTCTTAACCTAGCGAAGACAGGCGCGCCCTCGGGTGCGCCTCTTTTTTTCAAGAGAATCTTTTTTGGTGGGCACACGTGCTGCGAAAGAAGACATGGAACACACCGGAGCTCGGGTATGACGACGTTGGGGTTAACATGAAGAAGAACGACACCATCTTGGTGACGATGGGCTCCTGCCAAAAGCACGGATCCCACTGCCCTTTGGGCACCGACACCTTT
>JBKHCS010000051.1:0-19776 GCA_046541715.1 Spirochaetaceae bacterium | reverse complement strand
AAGCCCAGCTTGCATCTATGGTGCGCCCCTGGCGCACAGAATGGGCGTAACTGGACTTTGCGAAGCAAAGCCCAGCTTGCATCTATGGTGCGCCCCTGGCGCACAGAATGGGCGTAACTGGATTTGAACCAGTGACTTCTACCGTGTGAAGGTAGCACTCTCCCACTGAGTTATACGCCCAGGTGTCCCAAACTATAGCGAAGCCGGCAAAGCGGTGTCAATCGATCTGAAGTGTCTACCACCTTGTTGTTGGAGATGGCCGCAAGTACCTGCCTTATCAAGAGTAATCCGGACTTACGGGATCAAAAACCGAATTCGCAGGTACTGCTTTCGCTAATCCTAATGAGAATATGGACTTACGCGGTTTCCATCAACAGGCTTGTTGATACCCTCAACTAGACTTTAAAGCGGACAATCATCGACACACCTCCCGACAAGAACGAGCTTCCATCGTCTGAGTCCCAGGTGTCCGTAAGGTCCGTGTTGGCCCAGAGTTGCGGTCCCAGCCAGGTTCTGTCGTTCAAGGGAAACTCCAGGCCGAGAATCAACTCCGTAGCGAAGACTACGCCGTTCAAGTCGTCAAAGAAATCGTCGGAGAGCTCACCGTCGCCGTAGTCATTCTCCCAAGTGCCGCTTGTTCCAACCCTGAACTTCAGTGTGGGGCCGGTGCTCAGCGTGAAGTAGGCGTCTGGAGCGATTTCTAGCTTGATATTGGCCAGGACCGGCAGATAGAGATATGTCACAAAGATGTCGTACCACTCGTAGTAGTAGTCTACACCGGTGCCGTTGCGTATCAGACCCAGGCCGGGTTCAATGTAGACACCTTCCCGCAGGTGGAACTCCCGCCCAAACGCTAGTACCATCCCGAACTCCGGCCACATGTCCGTGCTGCCGTCGTAGAAGTCGCCGACGCCGATAGTGGCGCCCATCCCCGCGCGACTACTCCAGCTGTCCAACTCCGGCTGCCTCGACTCCAGACCCTGGGTAGTTGCTGCCGACAGGCAACAGAAAAGCACGAGCGTCCATCGTTTCATGTTCGCGATCCTCCCTTTTGATAACTCCGATATGGTCGCCAAGAGCGACCGTACCGAGTATCAACCTATCAGGAGAGATCGCGCATCCGTAGAAACGTGCGTAGTTTACAGCGCTAGCAGCGACTCATAGTCGTTGACGTTACCGTCGTTCAGGCAGAGGTCGATAATCGACTTGCCGAGGGGATCAAGGTCGTAGGTGTAGAACTTCTTGATCTCCTTGTGGAAGAAATCCTCGAGTATCTTTGCCCCTGCGTCGTACCCTTCGGCGCCGACTTCGAGCTGCTCGTGGACACAGAGAAGCCCCTTCGGCACGCTCTGGCCGTTGACCTTTAGGCCCGGAAGCGCGTAGCCGAGGAGGGGGCACCTCGATTCCAGAAGCTGCCCGGGCCGGAACTTCACGCTCCCCCGGCGGGCCAGGTACTCCCGGGCGATCCACTCGCCCTGGAAGCCCACCTTGTAGGCCCCGATGTGCTGGTTCGGAATCAAGACGTACTTGGTTCCCGGTGTATTCTGGATCAGACGCAGGAGCAGATTGGCGTGGCGAACCTTGGTGTCGGTGGCAAAGGGCCAGTAGGAGCCGACGCCTTCGCTGCTCAATCCCTCTACGGTGACGATACTCGGGTTCGAGTGACCCCGGGGAGCAACCAGGCGCCAGAGCCACGCGAGGGCCGGCGGCAGGACGTGCATCATCCCGATTATGCCGTAATTCGGCTGCTCCCGGGTGCACGGCGGGGTTCGAACACCGAAGCTCCTGACGTCGACCTCGACGGGCTCTTGAACCGTGTCCCGAATAAAATGCCGCGGCATAATCACCCGGGGATTCGGGCACCGCTTTCCCGGCTCGTCTTCTATGTGCTCCCAGAGGAGGCAGGTCGACCCCGGGTGCCCTTCTATGTTCAGGAAGATCAGCGGTTCCGGCGGGTTGATGCAGAGGCCCTCCAAGAAGGGCTCTGTGCCGTACTCTTGGAGGTGATCGACCCGGAGAAACCAGCCTGCCTCGGCGTCCTCTATGGAGAGCTTCCGGCTCCCGGCCTGGAGATACGGCGGCGCGAGGGCCATGTCGTCGGTTACCGGGTGGAGCTCGCAGGTATCGAGGAGCTCGATGTGAAACTCCTCCTTGGTCACCATGTTCTCCGCAAAAAGGATGCGACCGTCCGGCTCCCGGTGGAGCGGCTGGGTCATTTCACTCTTGCCTCCGCCGGAGGCGCCTTCGTGCATAATCGTAAACTCGTTGTCGTACGGCGTAATCAAACGGACGGCGGAGCTATGGAGGGTAACCCATCCCTCCTCGGCGCCCCGGGTAAGCAGGATGCCGTATACACCCTTCTTGGCACTCGGGCCGGGGTAGAGGTTGTACGAAAAGAGCTCGTGCATTCTCGGAAGGCGATTATGAACGACGACTTGCCGTCCTTCGAAGTGGGTGTGCCGAAAGGGCGGCGCCAGGTAGATGACGGCCTCGGGCTTGAAGCCTTGAGGTACTTGCGAGAGCGGTATAAACCCCTGGAGATCGGCGAGCCCGGTAACGAAGAAGCCGGCGTTGTCCGGAGCAACCAAGAGAGTAGGGTAGCCCCGCTGCTTGTCGCCGGACATAAAGGGCAGGACGATCAGGCGGCCCTGATTCTTGAGCCATTCGAAGGTTTGCTGTCTTACAGGCTCGAAGTCGCTGTCGAAGCGGTCCCGGTAGCGCTTCTTGTCGCTGGGCCCATCATCGGCGATGGTCATCGCTTCCGGGTCTCGTCGGCGCATGTACGGCTCTACGTAATTTACCGCGGCACCGTTCTTGCAGCGGGCCACCGTTGCTTCGACGACCCGGCCCCTGTGGGGTACCTCGTAGGCGACCTCAACCAAGTCGGCATCGGAATTGAAAAAGGTGATATCAAGGAGCTCCTTCCGAGATTCGGGGATTACTACCTCGACGCTGTCGAACACCTCCCCGAGCTCCTCAGGGACGATGAATGGAACTGCACTCTGTGTCTTCATTGTCATAACGGCTAAGGCGTCAGTATAGAGGAAGACTCCTCCGGGGTGCAAGGCGGCGAATCCGGCGCTAGTTACCCTTAAAGCGGTCGTAGACCAAGGTAATCGATTCGTCGTTGCCCACATTTCCGGGAAAGATGACAACGGGGATCGACCCGAAACGGTGTGTCTCCGGGGTTACCACGACGCTGCACCCGGGGTGGATCTGTCCGACGACCCGGGCGGTCTTGAGGCCGAGCCCCGTCGACAAGACGTCGTTGGAGGTAATGCCACCCTTGGAAATGAGAAAGCCAAGGGTCGCCGGCGCACCCTGGATGACCCCCATCATTATCCGGGAGATTTCCTCCCCGAAAGCCAACCGCTCCTCGGGAGTGGCGAAGGTGCGTTCCGCCCGGCTGGTGTAGAGAACGGCATCCCGGCCGGCCTCGTGAGCCCCGGCGAGGCGCCGGGAAAGGCTTGCCTCCACCTCGCCGGAGCTGTCCGGCAGCGCCTCCACATCGAGCTCGAGGGCCTCGACGGGGCGCCGGGAGATTATGTTTTCCAACTGTCGGGTAGACATCGGCACGTGGGACCCTACGACCACCAGCCCGGGCCGGTTATCCGGGACGTACCGAGCCATCTCTTCGGCCGCGATGGGTTGGGGCGGGAGGTCCGCCAGAGAGGTCAACAGGCTCGCGGCACTCCGGAAGAGAAAGCGCTTGCCCTCCCCGGCTACCTGGAGCACGAGACGGGCAAAACGGTCCATCTGGTCCTGGGTCTCCGTATCCACCGTGCAGCAGACGTTTCCGCTCAAGCCCCGGAGGAGGTCGAGCATCTCGCCGTCGGAGAGGGTGGTCGGAAAATGAATAACGTCCCGGGCCCGGATTCGACCGGCGGTCTTTTCTTCGACGTAGTCGGGCATGTAGGCCGTCGAATAGCCGAAGACCGAATCCTTGGCAAACTCCGTTTCGTGGGCCGGGGTCGCCACACCGTCCCGGACTACGTAATGAGTCCCCTCTTTGGTAATCCGTCCTCCTTCGAAGAACGCCGGCGTCATAAAGTGAGCGTCGAAGGGGCCGAGCTCCTCTGCGAGGACATCCGTCTCGACCGGGTAGTGCCCCCGGAGGGTGGAATCCGACCGGCTAACGACAAGCCAGGGCCGGCCGTAGTCTGCGAGCGGTTCCGAGAGGTTTCTACAGACCTCCCTCGTAATCTCCGCGGCGCGATCCGGCGAAACGCTCCGGGTGTTGGTAAGCACAAAGAAAAGGGGCGATTCATCCTGCAGGGCATACCGGAGGGTGTCCGAGTCCCACTGAGTCAGAAGCAGGCAGCTGTGGACGGTCTGGGAACCCGTCGGGTCGTCGTCGAGAACAATGATTTTTGGTTGCATGGTGCCCTCCAATCTTACTCCGACGGCTCGTAGCCGAGTCGCGCGGAAAGCACTGCCGCCGTTTCCCTAAGGTGCTCCCCGACCGCATCGACGCGCTCGCCGTTCATCCGGCTCACCGGGCCGGAGATGCTTATGCTGCAGACGACCTTTCCGGTGTAGTCGCGAATCGGCGCCGCGACGCAGCGAACCCCTTCTTCGCACTCCTCGTCGTCGAGGGCGAACCCCTTCGCCGTGATACGCGAAAGCTCCGCGGTCAGATCGTCGAGGGACCGGATGGTGTTGGCGGTTAACGCCGGAAGACCCGTCTCGGCTGCGAGCACCGCAAGCTCCGCCGGCGAATAGTTCAGGAGCAGCGACTTCCCGACCCCGGTGCTATGCAAGGGGGCTCGTTTTCCAATTCGCTGGAGGGTCCGGAGCATGCTTCCCGGGCCCTCGATAACGTCGACGTAGACTACTTCCCGAGACTCCTCGACGGCGAGGCAGGATGACTCGCCTATCTCTTGGGTGAGCTCCTCCAGGGCGGGATGGATAATGTCCCGTATTCCGTAGCTCGTGCGGATCTGCTCGGCGATGCCACAGAGCTTGAAGGTGAGGGAGTAACGTTGATTCTCGATACTCTGCGTTACGTAGCCCATCTGCATAAGCGTGTTGAGGAACCGGAGCGTGGTGCTCGCCGGTAACTCGGCAAAATGCGATACATCCTGGAGGCGCATCGGCCCCCGGGTCTCGGCCATCCGCTCGATAATACGCATGACCTTTTCCACCGACTGGTTTCGCTTGACTGCTTTTGGCACAAGGGTACTCACGGAAGGAAACTTAGCCTCCGAAGCCCGGAGTATCAAGAGGTTTCTCTTAGTGAAACAGACTTTTTCTCCTCGTTCGCTGCGCCAACCAACCCGGCAATGACCGCAGCTATTAACAGTATTGCGGCAAAGAGCAGAAAGATGTGATTTATCGACAGGTGGATGGCGATTGCGCTACCCACCAAGGGAGCAAGGAACCATCCGGCATTTCCCACCATGGTGAGTACACCGAAGAGAAGTCCCCGTCGGGCGGCCGACACCCTAACGGTCAAGGCTGATTGAATCAGCGGGGTGATGCCGCCGTAGAAGTAGCTCGCTGCCGTCAGAAGAGCTCCGAAGGGCAGTAGGGCGTGAATCCAAAAGATCGGGAGACTCAAGACTGCGCCGGCGAGTGCGAGTACCGCCGAAAGTCGAGCCGGCCCGGTTCGATCCCCCAAACGCACGACGGTCAAACCCGCGGCGGCGGTTGCCGCTGCCGTCAGTCCCGAAAGACTCCCGGCGACCATAGCGCTTCCTTCGATGCTCCCTCGGATCTGCTGAACGTAGAGGGGCAAGAAGGGGATAATCATCGTCATGAGAAAACGCATCAGAAATATTAAGGCGAAGAGACCCACGACGCTCCGGGTAACCCGGAAGGCCGGCGATCCTCCGCCGGATCCGGCGTCGATCGCACCCTTCGGTTTTTCCTCTGGGACCGGCCTTTCCTCGATGTTTCGCAGGACGACGAAAAAGCCGACCATCAGGATTGCGGCACCGAAGAGGAAGCTCGAGCGGTATCCGAGAAACTCACCGGCGAGTCCTCCTGCGAAGGGGCCCAGGGAGATGCCGATGAAGTTCGACGAGGCCTGGAGCCCCAGGGCATAGGAGAGCTTGTGTGCCGGGGTCGAGGTGGCTACAAGGGCGCCGCTGGCGGCCACGGTTCCCGTAAGGGCCCCTTGAAGAGCCCGGAGGGCGAGAACGCCCTCAACCGACCGGGCGAAGCTCATCATGGCGATAATAATGGCTCCGCTGAGCATAGCCCGGAGCAGCATGAGCTTCCGGCCGAATCGGTCCGCGATAAGGCCCCAGACCGGCGCCATTAGCCCCATGGTCAGAGCCGGGGCGGCAGCGACAAGCCCGCTCCAATACCGGACCTCGTTAGGATCCGTTACTCCGAGCTCCTGGATATAGAATGGGAGAAACGGAATGACAAACCCGAATCCCATCAGAGAAAAGATCTGGCTTACCCAGACCGCATAGAGGTTACGCCGCCACGGTTCCAAGGGGAGAGCCTAAGCCTCCCCGACCTTCTCGGATAGCGCGATAATCGACTCGTAGGGGAAGAACCCGGTGGCGTGGCCGTCGCTCCACTGGACGTAGAGGGCGTAGTTTCCGAGGGGTTTGATTTCCTTGGCGTGGATATCCTCCGGAACATCGTCGTAGCCGATCCGGCGCTCCCCGGTAAACTCGTCGACGCAGACCGCGCACTGGCAATTGCCCCGCAAGGTTCGGTTATCCACCCGGAAGACACCCCGTCCGGGGATCCGCAAGGTGATCGCCGTCTCGTCGAAGGAGACCTCCGGGTTGAGAGCGCTCCAGGAGGCCTTGCCGAGGGAGGAGATGGTCGCGGTCGCAAGGTCCCGGAAGGGAGAGCCTTCTGCTTCGGCCCCCGGGTCCCCGCTGCCGGAGGTGATCGGACCACCGTAGGCCGCCGGCTTTAAGGGTAACTGCCCGATAATGGGAACCCCGAACCGCTCGGCGAGGCGCTCGGCGCTTCCTTTACCGAATATTTCGTGCCGGGTGCCGCAGTTGGGGCAGTCGAAGTAGGCCATGTTGTCGACAACGCCGAGGACCGGGACGCTCACCTTGTCGAACATCAGTACCGCCTTGCCGACATCCGCGTACGCGAGCGCCTGCGGCGTCGTGACGATTACCGCCCCGTCGACGTTTGCCGACTGGGTCAGCGTAAGCTGGATGTCCCCGGTGCCCGGGGGCAGGTCCAGGAACAGGTAATCGAGATCTTGCCACTGGATCTGATGGAGAAACTGCTCGACGTACTGCGAGACCATCGGACCCCGCATAACCGCCGGGGAGTCGCCGAGCCAAAAGCCGAAGGACATAAGCTTGAGCCTTCCCCGCTCCGCCGGGATAACCATCTCGTTCTCTCCCCCCCGGAGCTCCTCCTCGTGCATGTCGAAGAGGGTCGGCACCGAGGGTCCGAAAAGGTCCACATCGAGAAGGCCGACCTTGTATCCCCGCTCGGCGAGGTTCCAGGCGAGGCGAGCCGCAACGGTCGACTTGCCGACGCCCCCTTTCCCGGAGGCGACGGCGATCAGATACTTTACCGCCTCGAGTCCCGTCGGCTTTTCCCGGTTGGTTCGCCGGCGGCTCATCGGTGTCGTGTGCACCGTCACCTTGATATCGTCATCCAGGGTGCCGAGGCGCTCCTTGATATCCTGCTCGATTCTCCCCTTCGCCGCCATGTTCGGGGTAGTCAGCTCCACTTCCACGTACACGGACGGGGGAGAAACCTCCAGACCCTTCACCAATCCCAGGGATACGATATCGCTTCCGGACTCTTCGTCCTTTATGTGGGCCAGTTCGGCAAGCACCCGGTCGTTGTTGATCATACTGTCCTCGCTTTCTACCTTAGAGAGTGCCAAGGCCGCAGCCGGATGGCAAGTGCCGGCCACATTCAAGAGGAGGGCCCAGTGCTGGTAACGAAAGAACAACTAACCGAGGCGGAAGCGGAGAAACGAGGGATTCCCTCGTGGTCGATCTGGGAACACCCCGACGGCCGTCTGGATTGGTACTACGAGCAGACCGAACAGTGCTGGATTCTCGAAGGGATGGTTACCGTCGAGACCGGAGAACAAACGGTGGAACTCGGGCCCCAAGATTTTGTTACCTTCCCAAAGGGCCTCCGGTGCGTCTGGATAATCCACGAGCCGGTTCGGAAGCACTACACCTTTGTCTCCGGATGACGCCACGGGTGGCGCTTGACCCGGGCTTACCCAGGGGCCGCAGCTAACACCTGATACCCCACGTAGGAAGCGAAGAACAGCAGAAACACCCATCCCTCCCAGCGGTCGAGAACCCTTCGTTTGCCGGTGAACATCGCGAGGAGGAGTAGGAGCATCGCCGCCAAAGCGACAAGTCCATCGGCCAGAGAGCGCCCCGGGGGAAGCACCACCGGATGGATGACCCCGGCGGCTCCAAGGACCAAGAAGACGTTGAAGATATTGCTCCCGACGGCGTTCCCCAAGGCGATGTCGGTCTGTCCCCGTCGAGCCGCTACCAAGGAGGTGAAGAGCTCCGGCAACGAGGTGCCGACGGCGACGACCGTTACCCCGACGATCCAGGTCGGCACCCCGAGTGTTGTCGCCAAGGTGACCGCTCCGTCGACAAAAACCCGCGCGCCGAGGGTTAGGGCTCCGATCCCGACGACGGTAGCGATAATCGAGATGCCGAGTCCTTGGGGGAGTCTCCCGGCCGGGATGGCCTCGGAGGGCGCCTTCGGGACCATGGTATCCGGGCCGGCACGGGAGGATCGGACGGAATAGAGGACAAAGCCGCCGAAACAGACAAGGAGGATCACCGCCTCCCATCGAGCGAGGTACTCCCGGGGCGCACCGAAAAAAAAGGAATCGGAGAGAAATAGCAGGTAGAGAACCGCCGCTCCTACCGCGATCGGGATCTCTCGCCAGGCGGTACTCCGTTGCGCACGGATCGGCGCGATGACGGCGGCGGCTCCGAGAATAACCAGAATGTTGAAAATGTTACTGCCGACCACATTGGCTACCGCAATTTCCGGGTTTCCCGAGAGGGCGGCCACCACCGAGACGACCAGCTCCGGTGCCGAGGTCCCGGAGGCAACGACCGTCAGGCCGACTACCAGCTCGGACACGCCGAATCGGCGCGCGAGGGCCGAAGAGCCGCCGACGAGCCATCCCGCGCCTAGAACGAGGAGCACTATTCCGCCGGCGAGAAAGAGCAACGATAGTAACATTCCGATCCTTTTCCGGTGCAAGAACAGCCGGCTGCGCTCCGCGCTTCTATTGATGCTTCGCCCAGAATACCAGCTCCTGCCGGTCGGTGACAAATCCGGCGTCGTGAAACGCCTTTGCGAACCGGGACCCTGCGGCTTCGTCCCCGTTTATCCGCCGAACGATAAGCCGGGTAACCCGGCGAGTTCGGCGGGTCGCCGGAACCTTTAGAGCCTCGACGACTTCCGAAAGGCGGTCGTCGGACGGCTGTATTCGGAGCGACACCTCGCTCCCCCCTCTCCGGGCCGCCGCAAGGAGAACGGGACCGTCGTACACCAAGCTCGTTCCGGGCACTCGAGGAGGAAGGTCGTATCCGAGTCCCTCGATGTTCCGGCCGCAGAGGGAAATCGGGTCCATCGCGTTTAGCCGAAGGAGGCGCCGAGGGGCTTGGTTGCCGCCGACCGTATCGCTGCCGGCCCGGCTACTGCCATGCCGGGGCCACTCAGCCACCCGTTGGGCTACCTCGGGCCGAGCGAACTGTATCCCCGGAACCCCCTCGAAGAAGATCCCTCCGACGACCTCCCCCGAAAGCTCCATAATCCGGAACGTCCGGAAGAGGCGGCCCCAGGAGAGCGCCGGAAGCTCCGGGGAGAGCATCTCTCGAAATACGATTCCGTAGCGGTCCAGAAGGAGCCGCGCCCGGTCTCGCCGGAGCTCCTCGAAGTCGTATGCATCGTGCCCGGAGAAGAGGGTCCCGGCGTCCGGTAGGCTCCGCCAGAGAGTGCCCCGGGAGCCGGTAACGGTGTGCCTGACTGCCCCTGGGCGCCGGCCTCCGGAGTACCGCGGGCCCCGGCGCGCCGGCTGTCGGCGCCCGACGCCGGGTATCCGACCCGGCGGATACCCCCGTGTCGCGGCCTCGAAGGAGTCGGCGGTGACGTGACCGTCCCAGGCGAGCTCCCAGAGCCGCCGGGCGATCTGTTCCCTGTCCGGCGGCTCGGCACCGGATTGTACGGGGATTCGAGCAACCAGGTCTCCGAGGGCGTACCAGCCCGCAGGGTCAGGAAAGAGGCTCTTCGCCTCGGCCGTGTCCGATTCGTCCCGGATCAACTCCAGGTCTTCCGGTGCGATAAGGGTAACCCGCCGCCTGCCGGTTCCGACCCAGATGAGCTCCCGGTTTCGGAAGAGGGATTCGAAGGCCGCCGGTTGGAAGTCGTCGATAAGCCGGGGCAGAATTTCCGTGTCCCAGAGATCGACCGGAGCGGGGTAGCCCTCGAAGGTAGAGAGAATCGCTTCCGCAAGATCCCCCGGTGTTTCCGTCGTCAGGCTTCCTTGATAGGCGCGAAGGAAGGGCACGATATCCGCCGCCGGAAGTGTGACCGACGCGTCCCGGTTCCGGCTGCGGAGAATCCTAAGAAGGCTCTCGTAGTTACGGTACTCGCAGAAGGAGCCCGCGTCGTCGAGGTCCCGGACGATCGTTTCGTCTTCCGTGGCTCTCTCGACCATCCGGTTAAGGGAGGTCTCGTCCATCCCGAGAACCCGACGGACGTATTCCGGGGACACGGGTCCGTAGAATGCGAGCCACTCGCCGAAGAGCCGCCCGGGGGATTCCTGCCGGTTGAAATCGGGGGCTCCCTCGAAGACCGCAGACGCTTCCTCCGGTGACAAACCGGCACGGGCCGCCATCTCTTCTCGGGTGAGGCCCAAGAGAACCGCCGCATCCGGGAGCCGCTCCCGCGCCAGGACGATGGGCGGGGTGTCGAGGTGAAGAAGCCCGGCGAGCCTAGAGCTTACTCCCGGGGGCAGGCGGGAGACGAGGGCCTCCCACTCTCCCTGGGGAATCGCGAGGCGCTCCTTGACCCAATCGAGGAGCTCGTCTTCAGTGGTCGGTGCGTAACCCGGAAGGAGCCGTTGGAGGCGCGCTTCGAAGGACTCGGCGATCGCCGGCGGAATTTCCGGCCGGAGCCGGTGGTCCATGGCGATCTCCCGGAGGATATCCGAGGAAAGCGACGATCCTCCGGCCCCCCGGGGCTCGTCGGTCTCGTACATCCGGAGGTTCGCGTGCTGCCATAGGGTCGTCTTGGCGAAGGGCGAAGGGGAACTCGTCGAGGTAGTCGAGATGGTGATTCGCCCGGTGCGAATATCGGTCAGCCGATCGACCAGGGCCGGAAGATCGAAATCTTCTTGGAGGCAGGCACGCCAGGTCTCGGCGGTGATGGGGAAATCGTCGTGCCCGGCGACTGCCTGCAAGAGACCCCGGGCCCGCATCCGGTTAACCCAGAGCGGGGTTCGGCGGTCAAACCCCGCCCGGGGAAGCAGAAGCGCCCGGCCGGCGTTTTCGCGAAACCGCGTGCCGAAGAGACCGCTTCCCTCGAGGCGCGTCCGGAGCGCCGCTTCGATTCTCGGGTAGGATGTCGGCAGGTCGAGGAGGGTCCGGCGTACCGACTCGAGTGTCGGCTCCTCTCCGTCGGCCTGGATGACAACCGCGTCGTTGTCGGGAAAGACCGAGACCACCGGCCCCAGCTCCGACTCCAGCCGATCGAGGAGGAGGAGCCCCAGAGGGTAATTGACCACGCCGCCGAAGAGGGTCAGCAGGACGATGTGACGAACTGCCTTCGACCGGTTCGGGCAGGTCTCCTCGATCACCAGGTTCGTCGCCGAGGGAAGGGGCGCGCCGGTATGTGCTCGCTGCCCCTCGAGAAAGGCCGTGAGTGTCCGGCTCGCGTCGTGGTCGAAGTGATAGGAGTCCTCCAACCGCTTCTCGAGAGCCTCGGTTCCGAAGCTCCCGGACCCGAGTGTGCGCTCCGCTTCCCCCAAGAAATCAAGAACCCGGTCGGAGTAGTCGACCCGCCGGTGGACACTCTCGCCCTTCCAAAAGGGCAGAATCCGGGGCAGTGAGTCGGCAGGCACTACCTCCACGTCTCGATCCCCGATTCCGAGGATCTTCCACGGCCTGTTCCCGAATACGAAGGTCTCCCCGATCTTTCGCTCCCAGACGAACTCTTCGTCGAGCTCCCCGAGGCGGACCGCCGTACCCCGGACCTTGAGACCGTAGTAGCCCCGGTCCGGAATTGTGCCCCCGGAGTGGTAGATCAGCCTGAGCGCTTCCTTCGGAGCGGTGACGGTGTCCTCCAGCCGATCGACGTAAACGCGTCGCCGAAGCTCTCGAACGCGGGTGTCGGCGTACTTTCCGCTCAACATCGCCAGAACCATATCGAGCTGCCTCCGGGTGAGGTTGCGGTAGGGGTAGCTCCGGCCGAGTAGGGAGAGCATCTCGTCGATTCTCCATTTTTCGGTTCCCGCCATCGAAAGGACAATCTGGGCCAACACATCCAAGGGGCACTCCGGTGGCCGGGTCTCTTCGATCCATCCCTCTTCGATCGCTCGGCCGGCGACTGCGGCGTCTACCAGATCGCGCCCGAAGAGGGGGTAAAAGGCAGAGCGGCTCGTCGCCCCGACCTGGTGTCCCGCCCGGCCCGCCATCTGAAGGGTCGAGGTGAGGGAGAGGGGTGTCTTGAAGAAGAGCACCTCTTCGACGGCTCCGACATCGATTCCGAGCTCTAAGGAGCTCGTGGCGACGATTGCCCGGAGCTCTCCCGCCTTGAGCCGCTCTTCGACCCCGAGACGCACCTCCCGGGAGAGGGAGCCGTGATGTGCAAAGGCGATGACTTCCTCTTGGTCTTGGTTCAACAGGAGCGCGAGCTTCTCGGCGTGGCGCCGGTTGGTAGTAAAGATAAGCGTCGAGTGGTTCGTCGCTACCCGGGCCCGAATTTCCGGCACCAGCCGCTGCCAGAAGGGCTCGCCCCCGGGGGAGGGTGGCGCCTCTCCGGATTGATTGTCCGGTGGTGCGACAAAGCGCACCGTGACGGCGTGGGGCTTCCGGGAGCCAAGGTCGATCGTCTCGATCGGACGCGGCCTGGGAGCACCGCGGGCCTCCGAGGTCTGTAATCCGGCGACGAAGTCGGCGACTCTCTCGATGGGCCGGACCGTTGCGGAGATCGCAATGCGCTGAAACTCGCCGGAGAGCCGGGTCAGCCGCTCGACGGCGGTAATGAGGTGGGTGCCCCGCTTGGACCCGGCAACGGCGTGGATCTCGTCGAGAATAACCGACCGGATTCCCCGCAGTGACTCCAAAGATCGGGGAGAGCTCAAGAGTAGATTAAGGCTTTCGGGAGTCGTAATGAGGATTTCCGGTGGACGCCGCCGCATCCGCTCCCGGTCTGCCTGAGGTGTGTCTCCGCTCCGGGTCATCACGCGGATTTCCCTCGGAGCACTCTCCCACACCTCCCTAAGCTCCTCCAGGGGCGCCAGGAGGTTCCGGTGAATGTCGTTGTTAAGTGCCTTCAAGGGCGAAACATAGAGGACCCGGATTCCCCCGGTGGGCCATGCGCCGGTCAGAAGCCGGTCCACGGCGTAGAGGAAGGCGGCGAGGGTCTTGCCGCTCCCGGTGGGGGCGCTCATGAGGACGTGCTTTCCCTCGGCGATCGCCGGCCAGGCGGCCGCTTGCACCGGCGTTGGGACGCCGTAACGGCGGCCGAACCACTCGGAGACGAGGGGCGAGAAGCTAGTCAGGCCGGACTCGACAGGGTCCACCCTTTGGAGTGTAGTGACTTCCCCGGGGCCGGAGCCAGCCCCGAGGAATGAACGGCCGCCGGGGAGGACACCGACGGCCGGGGCCCTTTAGAGCTCTCGGGGAACGGTCGCCGTCACCCGTTGGTCCATCGCCTTCTTCGCCAGCTCGCGGAACCGGGGAGAGGTAATCGTTGCACCCGAGACGACGTCGACCTCTTCAGGGTCTTCAGTTTCGACGAGGCGGGATTCGAGCTCTTCGTAGACCTCGGCCGGAGTGATTTCGTTAATCTCCGCGTAGCGCTCGGCGTATTCTTCGTTTTCGCTCTTCCGGTCGGTAATCTCGCGACCATCTTTCTGCAACTCGTCGTATTCGACCTCGACGATGTCCCCGTCCTCGTAGGTAATCTCGACGTGACCTATCCAGCCGCCGCGCTCGTCCGGCTCGTCTTCCGCCGTGTAGGTATCGTTCATCGGGAGTACAAGGTCCTCGGTGTCACCGGCCTCGGCCTTCGTGACCAACTCGGATGCCAGTTCGTTGAACCAGTTGCTCGAGCTCGTCGCACCGGACACCGCCTCTACCGGGGCGGCCTGGTTTTCCATCAGGCGGTTTTCCAACTCGGGGGAATAGCGGGCGGGGTGGGTGCCGCTAACCGACTCCATCCGCTCCCGGTAGCCTCGGTCTTTGCTCTTGAGGGAACCGTCCGGGGCTGCATAGTCAAAATTAGTCTCGACGATCTCACCGTTTTCGACCTCGATTTCCAAGAATGGCTGCCAGCCGTGGCCGTCCACGTGGCTGTACGTCGCAAAGTAGACGCCGTCCTCGTAGTCCGGTCCGTCTGCGGCGGCTTCTCCGCCGTTCCCGCACCCGACGAGGGCTACAAGGGCTAGCACAACGGTAAGTGCCATCGCTATCGGTTTCGTGAGTCTGTCTTTCATGGTTCTGTCTTTCATGGTTCTGTCTCCTCTATTCTTTGTGTAAGGCACCCGACCAACTTTGTCAATAATTTTTTCTCGATTCATCGGGACGCTACCTTAGACCAATAAAGTTAGCCTACCCTAAATTAGGTAAATTAATATCGATATTTAGGGGGCGCGTATTGACACCTACCGGGAGCCGGGGTAGACTGAACAAACAATGCGCTGCCGGTCGGCTCCCTCGAGACTCCGGCACTCCGAACCGCTCTGCTCTAAGGGTGAACAATGTAATTGTTCGCCTAGGACAGACGGTCGGCGCCCGTCGTGGACGAGTTTCCTCGGCGGCCAAGGGTTTCGGCGGAAACGCCGTAGCCTCCCAACCTTGGAAAGGAGCGCGCGTACTCTTCACGTTTAAAGTGAGAGGAGGCGTTTCTATGGCTGATATCCAGCTAAATCCAGACAAAAAGAAGAAGGTAACCAGACGCGACTTCCTGAAGATCGCCGGTGGCGGTGTCGGGGGTGCTGCGGCAACGTATGCCCTTATGCGACTGTTCGGTGGCGGCAGGCAGGTGCGCGTATGGGAAACCGCTTCCGGAGCGATAATCCACTACCCGAACCTCTGTACCGGTTGTCGCCGGTGCGAAACCAACTGCACGATCACGAACGACGGCAAGGCTCACGCCTACATTTCTCGGGTAAAGATAAACCGGAACCTCAACTACGGTCCCAACGGTCCGTCGAGTAACTATTTCTACGAGACAGGCCAGATGGGCGACTTCAACATCATCGGAGACACCTGCAAGCAGTGTAAGGATCCGTACTGCGGGAACGTCTGTCCCGTCGGCGCGATTAGCGAAGACGAGCGAACCGGGGCCCGGGTTGTCGACGAAGAAACCTGCATCGCCTGCGGCGCCTGTGTTAAGGCCTGTCCCTTCGGCATGATCGTCCAGGACACCGAAACCGGCAAGTCGAAGAAGTGCACCCTCTGTTGGGGCAGCCCCGCCTGCGTCGCCGGATGCCCGAATAGCGCACTGAAGTTCGTAACCTGGGAAGAGGCTGTCCGGGTCTTCCGTGAGCGCGGCGAAGGCGCAGCCGTCCAAACGCAGAGAGTCTAAGGAGTAAAGCATGGCTGATTACGGCGGTTACACCGGAAAGATTCTCCGGGTCAACCTTTCAAACGAGCAAATAACCGAAGAAAGCATCGAGCCCTATCTTCCCTATCTCGGGGGAATGGGTCTCGGCTATCGAGTAATGTGGAACGAGGTCCCAGCGGGAACCGATCCCTTCGAACCCGAAAACCGTGTTATCGTGGCAACCGGCCCCTTGGCCGGTACCGGCGCGCCTTCGAGCGGCCGGACCAACATCACCAGTTTGTTGCCTTCGAATCCCTATCGGGCTGTCGCCGACAGTCACATGGGAGGCTATTTCTCCACCGAGCTGAAGTACGCCGGGTGGGATGCCATCATCATCCAGGGGCGGGCATCCCGGCCCGTATGGCTCCGAATCGAGAACGACGACGTCTCCATCCAGGATGGCAGGCGACTCTGGGGCAAAGGTACATTTGACACGATCGCGATGGTTACGGCCATGATGGGAAAGACGGCCCAGGTCGCAGCTATCGGCCCCGCCGGGGAGAACCAGGTAAACCTCTCGGTTATCCGAACCGGTTCGAGCCACTCCGCCGGGGGGCACGGCGGTATTTTCGGTTCCAAGAACCTGAAGGCGATCGGTGTTCTCGGTGACGGCGCGGTCCATATCAAGGGCGAGCGTTCCGAATGGCTCCGGGCGGACCGGGAGATGATGCAGGTAATTGGTGCCAACAACCAGCACGTCGTTCCGTCCACCCCGCAACCTTGGGCTGAATACCACGACCCGGCGAGCCGATGGACCGCCCGGGACGGCCTCTATTGGGGCGCTGCGGATCCTCCGGTGGAAACCGAGAACTGCGAGGCGGGGGATGTAAACCGCATCGGCTTCCGGACCCAGAAGGGCGTGAAGGACCACGGCCCCGTTGCCGAGGAGTACACCGTCAAGATGGCCGGATGCTCGGCGTGTCCGATCCGCTGCCATAGCAATCTCCGGGTGCCGCAACTCGAAGAGTACGGCTACAGCCCCTACGTCTCTAACACCTGCATGGGCTACTTCTCCCCCGGTGGCGTTATGGTCAAAGGCTTTTTCGACACCGGCGTGGAACGAGAAGGTCCCTTTATCGCCCGAACCCTCGGTTCGCAGATCGCAGACGACCTCGGTCTCTGGTTCAACTACGGCCAGATGGGGCGGGACTTTGCCTACGCCTACGACAACGGCATTCTTGAACGGGTTCTTCCTGCCGCCGAATACAACGAGATTCCCTGGGACCTCCTGGAAGCCGGGGATCCCCGGTGGATGATCGATTTCTTCGATCGCCTGGCGTATAAGAAGGGCGAGATCAGCCACTTCGCCGACGGTGCCTACTGGATCGCCGAGCGATGGAACTTCGGTGACGACTACTGGAACAACGCAAAGGTTAAGCTCTGGTCGCCATTGGGCTTTCCCGTCCATCACTCCAACGAGTCGAACGGACAGGTCGGTGCCCTCATCTCCTGCATGTTCAACCGGGATGCCCAGAGTCACACCCATCAGAACTTTCTCTTTAGCGGACTCCCGGTTAGCTTGACCAAAGAAATCGCCGGGGAGCTCTGGGGCGACCCCTCGGCCGTCGACGAGCCGCAGAACTACACTCCGATGAACCGCTACAAGGCGGTCTTCGCCAAGTGGTCCATTATTCGGAACGTGCTCCACGACTCGCTCTCCCTCTGCAACTGGATCTGGCCTATGGCGGCGAGTCCCTTGAAGGAGCGAAACTACCGGGGTAACACGGCCCTCGAGTCGATCTTCTACAGCCTGGCGACCGGTATCGAGAAGTCGGAAGACGAGCTCGACCTCGACGCGGAGCGGATCTTCACCCTGCACCGGGCTCTGACGGTAAAACAGATGAATACCGTCGATATGAGAAATCAACACGACGGAATCGTCGAATGGGTCTTTGACAAGGACCCGGAGAAGGAGCCTTTTACGCCGGGGACGATCAAGTTGGATCGGGAAGACATGGAGCTTGCGAAGACCATGCTCTATGAAGAGATGGGGTGGGACAGTGAGACCGGTGCCCCGACTCGGGCAACCCTCGAGCGCCTCGGCATGACCGATGTCGCCGACGAGCTTGCCTCTCTGAATCTTCTTCCGGTTTAGGAAACGGATAGGGCATGCCGGGAAGACGTCGAAACGAAGCCGACCCTGCCACAGGGACTGTCGGGGCTGCGAACCAGCCACCGGCGGCTTCCGAGATTGCGGACTACGTACGGCGGTGCTCCGAGGAGCATCGCCTCGCTTCTCGAAGCGAGGTACTGCAATCTGCGGCATCGATACCCGAAGATCAAATAGGTTCGCTTCTGGAAGCAGTTGAGAACATAGAGGACATCGGGTCGGTTAAAGGAACCAAGGACGTTTACTACTTCAGCGACCGGCACATGAGTCCGGCTTTTGCGAAGCTTACGGTCCGCTTGGAGGAGAATAATCTCCTCGAAATGCTCGTAGAGCAGGTCCGCGACGATTCGAGAATCTACCCTCGACCAACCCCCGCGCGGCAGTTCTACAATGCCCCCTACCGAATCGAGAAGGAACAGCTGGTCACGCTCCTGGTAAGTCTAAAGGCAGACGAGGAGTACGAAGATATCGAGCTCTTCGAAACGACGAACGGGGCTCAGTACTTGGTGTCCCGGAGGTTTATGCATCCGGACCAGGCGAAGGCCATGGCCCAGTTGCAGGAAGTCGAGGACCCGGAACGCTTCTTCTAGAAGCAATGGAGATAGGAGATAAAGGACAAATGGTCGAGTTTGCCGATGGGACCGTTTTGGAATGTCGGGGCGGTTACCGAGTCGAGAAGATAGATGGAGTGTACTACGTCCTGGGAGACGGAATGTTCCTCGAGGTTTCGAGTCCGGAGGAGGGCGCCAACGTTCTGGAAAACGTGACCGACGGGACCGTCTACCGGCAGGTTAAGAGCAGGGTCGGGTGCGAGCGTTGCCGTCGTACCGCCCGGTGTCAGGGGCACACGCTGTCGGCGGAGCACCCGCTCTTCGATCCCGACCCTGTCACACATTCATAAGCGGAGGAGATAATGAAGAAGGCCGTCATACTGACCATCATTTTGGCACTCTGCGCCGGTGCAGCCGTCGCAGATCTGGTGTACCTCTTGGAGATTGAGGTAAACAACGAAACCGGTGAGATCATCGAGAAGATCTATATTCGCCCCGATTACGGCGGGGAGTGGGAAGAGATAGCTATCTCAGAATGGGTGATCCGTCCCGAAGAAAGCTACACGCTGCAAATCCGGGACTACAAGTATTACAACACCGATGTTTTCGACGTTCGAGTCGAAAGCCGGAGCGGCGAAACCTACACCCTTACCGACCAGGATCTGGTGGCCACAACTGAGATTACTTTTAGGCCCGGGAACCGGGACTAACACCGATACGGAGCGTATCTCCCCAACAATGAAGCCGCCGGCAGCTACCGGCGGCTTTCCTTTTTGCCTGTCGGGGAGCGCACGTTGCGCTCCGCGGACTGTTAGCGCTCTTCGATCGCCTGCTCTGCGAGCTCCATAAACCATTCCGAAGAGTGGGTTGCCCCGGTTACCGCGTCCATGGACTCGGGGTCCTGGGCTTCCTCGAGAGCTTCTTCGAGTTCGTCGAAGGCTTCGGCAGGAGAGATACCGGAAACCGGAACCATTCGGTCTTCGTAGTCCTGGTCCTTGCTCTTCGCCTTGCCTTGCCTGTTGAACTCATCGTACTCGACGTCGGCAATCACATTTCCGTCGAAGGTTACCGCGAGTTTGCCCTTCCAACCGTGTTCGTCGTAGTCCGTCTCGACGACGACGGTATCGGCGTCTTCCTTCGGGAAGGAGCCTTCGTCGCTACCGCAGCCGATGAGAAGCAGGGCAAATAGAAGTAAGGTCACTCCATACAACAGTTTCATCATAAATCCTCCTAAGCTTCTAGATCAGGGTACTCCGGTGCCGCAGCTATGGCAACATTGCTTTATCGATTTCCTTGGAAGTATCAACGAGCCTGTTGATGCATAAGCATCAAATCCCGGCGGGCGAAGCC
>JBKHCS010000050.1:0-19887 GCA_046541715.1 Spirochaetaceae bacterium | reverse complement strand
TGCTACCGAAGGGGGCGAAGAAGGCGTGCATCGATCCCCCGAGACCTCTATTGAATCCCGCCCGACGGCCGAAGATCTCGGCCAAGGTTCCGTAGAGGACGAAGTCTTCGGCAAGCTCTTTGACGCTCCCTGCGCTTCCGTCGTCGACTAACCGGAGGATCTCCCCGTCGAAGTAGTCCTTCATGACCGACTCGAGATCGGAATCGGAGAGTTGCCAGATAGCCGAGTAGCACTTCGCGAGAATCTCCCCGTGGGAACGGTGGGACCCGAAGATGTAATCCTCGATGCCGAGGTGGAGGCACTGGCCGACGACCGCCGACTCTTGGCCGATGGAGAGGTGCGCCGGGCCCTTATGGTTGTACTCGATATCCCGGTAGACGCCCTGGGTCTTGATTTCGTTGAGCATCGTCTCAAATTCCCGGATCGTAGCCATGTCGTGGTAGACCCGGCGAAGACGCTCGACACCGTGCTTCGCGATCTCCGTCTTGGAGTCCGGATTGTAGGCGTTTATCGGTATGTCGGCAAAGCTGACCGAACCGGCGGCTCGAACGACGGAGGGGTCTATCGTCTGTGATCGTGGCATTCTCTTCTCCTTTGTCTATTGTCTATGCCGTCAATGTCAGATCGAAGTCGGCGATGTATTCGGCAAGGGTCTTCAAGAACCGAGCCGCCGGGGCGCCGTCGATGCCTTGGTGGTCGATGGTAAGGGAGAGTCCGATACTCGGTACCCACTCGATGTGCGTATCCCCGGAGCCCTCGTGGCTCGTCTCGGAAGCCACTCCCGCCTCGGCCGTTCGCGGCGCCGGGCGAATGGCCGACACGCCGAGGATTGCGATCTGCGGCGGGTTCAGAACCGGGGTAAAACTCTCTATGCCCAGAGCCCCGAGGTTGGTCACCGTAAAGGTCGCCGGGACAAGCTCCTCGGCTCCGGCCTTTCCCTCCTGGCAGAGGCGCCCGAGACGCCGAGCCTCCTCCGCGAGGTCCCGGAGCGTGAGGGAGTCGGCGTTACGGATCGTCGGGACGTAGAGTCCCCGGTCGGTGTCGACGGCGAAACCGAGGTGGACCTGGGAGAACCGCCGAATTATCCCCTTCTCGAGGTGAGCGTTCATCTCCGGGTGGGCCCCGAGTGCCCGGGCGACTGCAAAGAGCACCATGTCGTTGATGGTGATGGAACCCCGACCTTCCGCCCCGGCGGCCCGGGCCTTTACCCGTTTCCGCAGGGCGATCAGCGCCCGGGCGTCGGCAGTGCGGTTCAAGGTCAGCTGCGCCGTCTGTTGCACCGAGGCGAGCATCCGCTCGGCGGTTATCTTCCGAACGCCCTTGAGGGGAAGCTCCTCCGCGGGGCCGGGATACTCTCCGGCCGCCGGCCGGGCCGGGGCTTGGGGGGCGGGGGTCGCGACTGAGGCGGCTGCTCCCGGGGCGGGGGTCGCGGCGGCCCCGGCTGGGGCTGCCGCCTCGACGTCGCGGACAATTATTCTGCCCCCGGGGCCCGAGCCGGTAAGGGTTTCCGGGGCCACCCCGAGGCGTTCGGCGTACAGCCGGGCCCGGGGAGATATCCGGAGCTTTCCGTCCCCGGAGCCGGGGGACTGCTTTTGAACCCGTGACGGGGCGACTTCCCCGGTCGCTGCCGGAGCTGCGGGTTGCGCCTCATCGCTTCCGGTGGCCTTGGCAGCCCCTTCGGTTGGGGCGCCCCCGGCGCCGCCCGACGGCGGAGAGTCCGGCACCGCTTCCCCCGGTTCCCCGATCATCGCCAAGGTCGTCAGTACCGGAACATCGTCGTTCTCCGCGAAGTAGCGCTTCAGAAGCGTCCCGGTGGCGGTAGCTTCAACCTCGAAACTCGCCTTGTCGGTTTCTACCTCGCAGATAACCTGCCCTTCCTCGACTATCTCTCCCTCGGCTGCGTGCCACGAGGCTATTATGCAGCTTTCTACCGATTGTCCCTGACGTGGAAGAATCACCTCGGTCGCCATGTCTTTCTCCTTACACCCGCCGGACCTCGACTCCTAATGCGGCTATTTCCTCCGCAACACGTTCCGGGAGACCGGTGTCCGTTATCAGTATGTCTATCTCTTCTAGGGGTAGCACGTGGACGAACCCCCGCTTGTCGTACTTCGAGCTGTCGGCAAGGACCACCGTCCGGTCGGCCTGCTTCGACATGGTCCTTACTACCTCGGCGCCGTCGACTAGGTGCGTAGACAGGCCACCATCGATGGAAAAGCCGTCGGTTCCGACGAAGGCGGTCGAGACATGGAACTGTCGAAGATACCCGAGGGCAATGGGCCCCACGAGAGACTCGGTTACCGGGCTAAAGTCTCCCCCGACGAGACAACAGCTAATCTGCGGATTGGTCCGCATCGCCGAAAGAACGAGGGTCGAATTACTCACCACCCGGATACCCCGTTTTCCCAAGAGGTTCTGTGCGAGGAGGGCCGTGGTGGTTCCGGCCTCGATCATGAGGGTTTGCTGATCCTGCACCAGCTCCGCCGCCGCCTGAGCAATCCGATTTTTCTCAGCAGTAAAGGAGCGCTGCCGGTCCACGATGGTCGGGTGGAACGCCGGCATTGCACCGCCCCAGGTTCGAACGACCAGCCCCTTTTCCGCGAGACTGTTGAGAGTCGACCGGATGGTCACCGCCGACACATCGAGGGCACGGCTCATGTCACCGACCGACGCCTCCGGCGAATCGATGACCATGTGAAGAACTTTCTTTTCTCTTTCGCTGATATTTCGAGAAATCATCGCCCTGCTTTCGAATGCCCTTCATTTATATTACGAAATCAGGCGACCTGCAAGGGGATCTGTTACTGCGGGAAGACAACCTCGCAGACGGCGCCGTTTTCGTTGTAGAAGCGGGCGCGCCCGGAGATTTGGCGCGAAAGCCCCTCGATAAGGGTAAGGCCGAGACTGTCCCTCGATCCCGCGAGGATTTCCGCCGGGAATCCCGGGCCGTTATCCCGGACGATAAGGCGGTGCTGCTCCCCAACGGTAGTCAACTCGACTCGGAGTACCCCGGCGGAAGCGTCTAGACCGTGCTTCAGCGAGTTCGTCACAATTTCGGCGACCGCCAGACCAAGGGGCACCGACGTTTCGAGGCCGAAGACCACATCCTCTATCTCTGTCTCGAGGATCACGTCGCGACGACGGCCGAAGATGTCCAGAAGATTGTTCGAGAGGCGCTTGAGGTACTCTCCGACGGGCGCCCCGGCGGCGTTGGCGGCGTGGTAGAGCTGTTGATGCGCGAGCATTACGGCGTCAATGTGGGCCGCAACCCCCTGAAGCGCGGTCCTCCCGTCTTCGGTCGTCGTGGCGTCGAGCTCGAGGGCGATATAGTTCGCGACGGCGGCGAGGTTGTTCTTGACCCGGTGATGGATTTCCCGGAGCAAAAAAGTCTGACGCTCGAGTTGCTCCTGAATCATCCGTTGATCGAGGTGGTACTGTGAAACATCACGGACAAAGGCAATCTCTCCGGTCTTCCGTCCCTCCTCCATAATGGGATGAAGGGCGAGCTCGAGCTTGAGCTCGCCTCGATCGAGGACGATCTCCGGATCCTCGAAGGTCGGGACAACTTCTTCGACAACCTCGTCTAGGCGCTTCCCGAGTATCCGGTCCGCCGGGATCCCGAGGAACTGTTCAGCGGCTTCGTTGGCCCGGGTAATCTGCCGGCCCGCCGTCATCAGTAGCACCCCGTCCCGGGTGGATTGGAGCAACGCCTCGAACTGCCTCAGCTGCTCAAGAAGCTCAGAAGTCACATTACGATGATGGAGCTCTTCGACACCGAGTATCCGGGGCCGATCGGCGTGTCCGTTGAGCGGTTCCGAGACCGCCTGCCGGAGGTAGGGCCTCATGTCGGCGAAAGGACCTTTCCCGATACAGAAATCGGCCTTCAGGGAGTGAAGCGACGCGGTATCCTCTTTGGCCACCGCGGAAACCACAACCACCCGCATGTCGCGGAGCGCAGGGTCGAGTCGGACCAGCCGGACCAGGGTTCCGCCGTCTATGTTCGGCATAATCAGATCGGTAACCAGAACCTCGTAGACCGAGGTCTGGAGCCGGTCCAGCGCGGAAAGGCCGTCCTTCGCGGTGTCCACGTCGTGTCCAAGGGACTCAAGGAACCGGGAGGCAAACTCGATAAATATCAGGTCGTTGTCGACAAGCAGAATTCGCATTTTGCTACAAAGTACGAAGCAATCGGGGCTTCGTACAAGCGGCCGTGAATCGGGGGATCGGGAACCCGAAAGCGGCTTGACCTCCGGTTCGATTACCGCGATAGTAATGTTGGTTTACTATGGATATTGATACACGGGAATCCATAGAAAGTAGCCTCTCAGTCCACGCTTTCTCCAAGGAAAGCCGGGGGGAGAACATCGCGGCCATCATTCGTGACGGCATCGTGAAGGGACTCTGGAAGCCCGGAGACCCCATTAGCGACCTCGACCTATCGAAACAGCTCGGCGTTAGCCGGACTTCTGTCCGGGAGGCGCTCTCGCGTCTTGTCGAAAACCGGATCGTCGAGCGCATTCACTGGAAGGGCTACTACGTCCGGGAGCTTTCCTGGGCGGAAATTGAGTCCCTCGTGGAGATTCGCAAGGCCCTCGAGCAGATCGCGTTTTCCCGAGTCATGGTCGACGTTTCGGAAGACCTTCTCGAGCAGCTTGCAGCCTGCATCGACGCCCAGCAACGCTGCGTCGATACCGACGACCGAGATGGTTTCATGATCGTGGACCCTCAGTTTCACGAGCTCGTCTACGAAGCCTCGGGAAACCACTGGATCCCCTACATCTTGAACAACTCCCTTACGCTCCTGAATATCCTCCGGAGTGTAGACAAGAAGAACGACTTCACCGACGCAGCTCAATGGAGCGTGGACCAGCACCGGGACATCCTCGCGGCGATGCGGTCCAAAGACACCCAAGAGGTTCTGCGCCTCCTCGACGACCACATCGAGCTCCACAAAGAGCGGCTTCGCAACATTCTTCCGATCTGACGAATCGCCCATCCGATGGCACGACGACGAACGGTTGCACTACTACTACTTCTTTTTCTCATTCTTGGCCTGCTCTCGGCGGGGGCAACCTACGGTTACATGGCTCTCGTCGAACCGAAATATCTCGGCTTCGAGGGAAGCGTCGTAACCATCGAGCCCGGGCAGCATCTCGGGGAGATAGCCGCGGAGCTTCAGCGCCTCGGCATGGTGCGAAGCGACTTCTTTCTAATTCTCTACGCCCGGTACCGGGGTCTCGAAGAGGCTCTTCAGGCGGGCAGCTACCATCTCTCCGGCTGGATGAGCGCCGTCGACGTCCTCGAGAAGATTGTCTCCGGCGACGCGGTGTTCAATGAGATCACGGTTACCATCCCCGAAGGCTTCACCCTTGCCCAGATAGCCGACCGGTTCGAGACGCTGGGGTTGTTCTCCCGGGATGAGTTCGAGGCGGCGGCGGTGGTCGGACAGGAGTTCCGGGACCTCTGGGTACTCAACGACCTTCCCGACGGAAAGATTCTCGAGGGATACCTCTTTCCGGACACCTATCGCATCTTTCCTACTTCAACACCGGAGACGGTAATCCGCCGGATGGTTCAGCATCTCCAACGCGTCATCGACGGACGCATCCTCCGGGACATCGAAGGAACCGGCGCCACCTTGCACGAGATTCTGACCCTCGCATCGATCGTACAGAAGGAGTCCCCGGAGTGGGATATGCCGGGAATCGCCGGCGTCTTCTGGAACCGTCTGGAGATCGGGCAGCCTCTGGAGTCGGACGCGACGGTCAACTACGTCCTCGGGACGAGCAACCTCCAGCCGACCTTCCGGGATACCGAGGTCGATCACCCGTACAACACCTATCGGAACCGGGGGCTTCCGCCGGGCCCCATCGGAAACCCGGGTCTCGCAGCGATCGACGCGACGGTCCACCCCCTCGAGCACGACTACTACTTCTTTCTCCACAAGCCGACCCTGGAGACCGTCTTCTCCCGAACCTTCGGGGAGCATCTTGCGGCGAAGGCCCGGTACCTCGACTAAAAGGCGGTTCGACCGGCCCGCCACGCGGTCTGCACGGGCCGTATAGTGGCACGGAAGCGAAAGTCGGTTTATCATGGGTACCCATATGAACAGTCTACAAACCGTGGCGGAAATGATGGAAATCGCCGCCACCACAGCGCCGAAGGCGGTAGGAAAGAACTTCGTCGTAACGAAAATACTCGACGGTGACGAGTGCAAACGACTCGCCGGGGAGATGGCCAACTACGGCGAAGAGAGCGGTCGGAAGAACTTCGATCGGGATGGGGCCAACGTCGGGGATTCCGGCGCGGTGTTGTTGATAGGGATGAAGGACGCTGCGCCGACGGGAATCAACTGTGGCGCCTGCGGCTTTCCCACCTGCCTAAAGATCAACACCGGAGACCGGAGCTCGGAGTTCCTCGGACCGCAATGCGCTATCCGGATCCTCGATATGGGTATCGCCCTCGGCTCCGCCGCAAAGACGGCGCAGCTGTTTAACGTGGACAACCGCATTATGTACCGCATCGGCGCCGTGGCGCGGAAGCTCGGCATGATAGACGCCGACTTTGTGATGGGGATACCGATGTCGGTAACCGGGAAGAGCATCTTTTTCGATCGGTAAGCGGCCGACCCCGGTAGCTCCCACTTCTCCGGTTGCCCTGGGCTTCGGGTGCCTGGCCCGGTTGCCTTGGGCCCCCCCGTCGGGTATCTTCCCGTCAATGAACGGAACAGACAGTCCCGACGGCTCCGGAGCCCGGGCATACATAATACTAGCGTCACTCTTTGCCGGTTCGATAGTCGCGGCGAATCTGATCGGGACCAAGGTGATTCCCTTCTTTCGGATCGCCGGATTCGAGTTCACGGGATCGGTTGGGATATTTCTCTTCCCGCTGACCTTCTTGATTACCGACATCGTCGCGGAGATCTATGGGCCGAAGGCGACGAGGTCCCTGGTAACGGGAACCTTGATCGCCCTCGTGCTTGTGTTAATGGTGACCGCTCTATCCACCCTGGCTCCCCCGGCCTCCCGGTTTGCCGCGCAGAACGACGCCTACGTGGCAATCTTCCGAAGCTCGCTTCGAATAATGCTCGCGAGTATTGTCGCTTTTAGCCTATCGCAGTATCACGACGTGTGGGCCTTCGACTTCTGGAAACGCCGAACCCAGGGCCGGTTTCTCTGGCTTCGGAACAACGCATCGACGATGGTGAGTCAGTTTATCGACACGGTCATCTTTATGTTGATCGCCTTCTGGGGCGTCGGCGAGCGGTTCAGCCTCGTCTTCGTCCTCGGGAGCATGGTTCCGCCGTACTACCTCTTAAAGGTTATCGCGGCCTTCCTCGACACGCCACTGGTGTACCTCGGCGTTGGTCTCTTACGGCGGGCCGGCGTCGGCGCCGACCGACCTCAGCCGGCGCCGGAGGCGGCGTAGATAATCGCAAAGGCGGCGGAGGCGATCATCGCAAGCAGGGCGATACCGCCGACGATGAGCCGCGTCCGTCCGATGCTCTTTAGCCGGTCCATCATGCCTTACTCCTCAATAATTCGAACCGCACCGAGATCCGCCGACGCGGCGAAGTGCGCATAGACCTTCAAGGCGGTAGACACCGTACGTTCCCGGGATCTCGGAGTGTAGGCGGCCTTCCCCCGAGCCTCCTGGGCACGTCGACGTCGGGCGATCTGCTCGTCGGATATCATCAGGTTGATGCTCCGCTGCGGAATATCGATCTCGATGGTGTCGCCGTCTTCGACGAGGGCGATAAGACCGCCGGACGCCGCTTCGGGGGAGACGTGGCCGATCGATAGCCCGCTCGTCCCCCCGGAGAAGCGGCCGTCGGTCAAGAGGGCGCAGGCCTTATCGAGCTTCATGCTCTTGATGTAGCTCGTCGGATAGAGCATCTCCTGCATTCCGGGACCCCCCTTGGGGCCTTCGTAACGGATAACCACAACGTCCCCGGCGGCTACACTTCCGTCCAAGATACCGTCGCAGGCGGAGTCTTGGCTTTCGAAGACCCGGGCTTTTCCGGAAAAGCGGTGAATCGACGAATCCACCCCGGCGGTCTTTACGATGCAGCCCCGCTCGGCGAGGTTCCCGAAGAGCACCGAGAGCCCCCCTTCGGCGTAGTAAGCGTGCTCGGCGTCCCGGATGCAGCCTTCCGCCCGGTCGGTGTCGAGGGCCTCAGCGTAGGCCGCCTGGGACCCCATCTGCAAGTTGCGGCCGATACGCCCGGGAGCCGCCCGGTAGAGCCGCGTCGCCTCGGGGATGACGGTCGGCCGGCGGACATCGTACCGCTCGAGGGCCTCCGCGAGGGTGGACCCGTCGACCCGGACCACGCTCGTGTCCAGACGCCCGATGCGGTCGAGCTCGCCCATTATTCCAAGGATGCCACCGGCGCGGTTTACGTCTTCCACGTGATAGTGGGAACTCGGGGCAACCTTGCAGAGGTTCGGCGTCTTTCGGGAGAGGTCGTCGATATCCTTCATCGTAAAGGGCACCTCGGCAGCGTGGGCAATCGCCAGGAGGTGGAGAACCGTGTTTGTCGAGCCTCCCATGGCGATGTCGAGGGTCATCGCGTTTACGAACGCCTGCCGAGTGGCGATACTCCGGGGTAAGACCGTTTGGTCCCCGTCGCGGTAGTAGGCGGTTGCCATCGCCACGAGGCGGTCCGCCGCGGCGTCGAACATGCTCCGGCGGAGCTCGTGGGTCGCCACGACGGTGCCGTTTCCGGGGAGAGCGATGCCGAGGGCTTCGGCGAGGCAGTTCATCGAGTTCGCAGTAAACATCCCGCTGCAGGAGCCACAGGTCGGACAGGCGGCGACTTCGATCCGGGCGACCGTTTCGTCGTCGACGTTCGGGTCCCCGGCGATCACCATGGCGTCGATAAGGTCGTAGGATTTACCGTCGTGTTGCCCCGCCTCCATGGGGCCCCCGGACACGAAGATGGTCGGGATGTTCAGACGCATGGCGGCAATCATCATCCCAGGCGTAATCTTGTCGCAATTGCTTATGCAGATGAGGGCGTCCGCCTGGTGGGCGTTGACCATGTATTCGACGCTGTCGGCGATAATCTCCCGGGACGGGAGGGAGTAGAGCATGCCGTCGTGCCCCATGGCGATTCCGTCGTCGATCGCGATGGTATCGAACTCGGCAGCGAAAAACCCGGCGGCCTCGATTCGCTCCTTGACCGCCTGCCCGATCTCGTGGAGATGGACATGCCCCGGCACGAACTGCGTAAATGAGTTAGCGATGGCGATTATCGGTTTGCCGAACTGGTCCGGCTTCATGCCATTGGCCCGCCAGAGGGCCCGGGCACCGGCCATCCGCCGCCCGGAGGTGCTTGCGGCGCTGCGTAGGGGATATCCAACCTGTTTCACGGAGAGCTCCTGGAGATTTTCCCGCACTATAGCACACCCCGGGGCGCCTCGCTACTCGCGGGTCCGGGGCCGAGGGCCGGGGTCCGAGGCCGAGCGCCCTGCTCCCGGGGGCTCTACTGCCGGGGACTCTACTGCCGGGGGCCCTGCTCCCGGGGGCCCTACTCCCGGCGGCCGGCCAGCATAAAGAGCACCAGGGCGACCAGGGCGTCGAGGGAAAGGCGGTTCAGCCAGACCAGGAAGGTGGGCTCGAGGAAGGTTCCGAAAACGTGCTGGTAGACAACTCGGATGGCCCAAAGAACCGTTAACGACAGGACGGGTATCCGGTACACCCCGGCGCCCATCGGTACGAAGGGCGCCGCCAGAAGCACCGCTCCGGCGACCAACTCGATAATCGCAGCGAGTAGGCTGAGCTCTCTCGAAGTCCGTCCGAAGGCGGGTCCGAAGCCTCGGAAGGACCCCCCGAGGAGAGAATCGTAGTAGGCCAATTCGAGGATACCGAGGGTAAGAAAGAAGGCTCCGGTTAAGAGCTGGATCCAGAGGGAGATGTCGAGGCTTCTACTTCTGCGCGCCATGGTGTCTCCTATCGTTTGGGGTTGTTCTCGGGAAAGAGCTCGGCCCGAAGGACCGTAACCGCTTTCCCGATAAGTCTAACGCGCCCGCCGGTAAATTCACAACCAACCTCTCCGCCCCGGGCTGAAGCCTGGTAACCGAGGAACTCCCGGGCACCGAGGATGGTGCTCCAGTAGGGGGCCAAGACACAGTGAGCCGCCCCGGTTACCGGATCCTCGTCGATTCCGAAACCCGGGGCAAAGAAACGGGAGATGAAGTCGTAGGGTCCGGGATCTGCGACGGCGGTTACGATAAGCTGACCAACCCCTTCGGCGAGGAGGGCCCGGGTATCTACCTTTAGGCTCCGTACCGCGTCGGGGTCGGAGAGCCGGGCGAGGTAGAAGCGCTCGCCGGAGCCCCGGTGGACGACGATTTCGACGGCCTCGGATCCAAGAACGGCGGAAATGCAAGCAAGCGCGCCCGCATCGGCGTGCTCCTCGGGGGGCTCGGTCAGGAGGGCCGGGAAGTCGAGAGAAATGCCTTCGGCGTCGGTCGTTGCGGTGAGTGTCCCGCTGAAGCGGGTGTGGAAGTGAATGGGGCCGGAAAGGCCCCGGAATTCCGACAGGATGTGTGCCCCGGCGAGGGTGGCGTGGCCGCAAAGAGGCACTTCGACCGTCGGTGTGAACCACCGGAGCTCGTATCCTTCACGGAGCGGCCGGAGAAAGGCGGTCTCAGGGTGATTGAGCTCCCGGGCAAGCCCCTGTTTCCAGGTGTCCGGCCGGTCCTCTGCGAGAATGCAGACCCCCGCCGGATTCCCCCGGAATGCTTCCGTCGTAAAGGCGTCGACAACAAAGATATCCACGGAGGGACCGTATCATGGCCCCTCCGCGTCGGCCAACTAGAACTCTTCGAAATCGGTATCTTCCGCCGTAAGGGCGATACCGGTCTCTCGTTTGGCCTCTGCCCCGCCGACAGGCTTTGCGTCGTGGACCCGGTCGTGGACCCGGTCGCTGCGACCGTGGCGGTCATCTGGGACGCTGGGCGTTACATTCTTCTCCCCTCGGCCGTCGGTGAGGTAGCGCTGCTCGGAATCATCGACTCGGAAGAAGCTGATCGACGCTTCGAGCTCCTCGGCCTGGCTTGCCAGCTCTTCGGCCATGCTCGACATCTCCTCGGCCTGGGAGGCGTTCTGCTGAACCACCTGGTCGAGCTGGGTGATAGCCTTGTTTATCTGTTGGCTCCCGGAGCTCTGCTCGTTACTCGCCGCGCTTATCTCCTGGACGAGCTCCGCCGTCTTCTGGATATCCGGTACGAGGGCGTTCAGAACTACCCCCGCCTCCTCGGCGACTTCTACGCTCTGTCCCGAGAGCTCCATAATCTCCCCGGCTGCCTTCTGGCTCCGCTCGGCGAGCTTCCGAACCTCGGAGGCTACCACGGCGAACCCTTTTCCGTGCTCCCCGGCCCGGGCCGCCTCGATAGCTGCGTTAAGGGCCAGAAGGTTGGTATTCCGGGCGATCTCGTCGATGATCGTTATCTTGTCGGCGATGTCCTTCATCGCGATTACCGTCTTGTCGACAGCCGTACCGCCTTTCTCGGCGTTCTCGGCAGCCTTCTGAGCGATAGACCCGGTCTGCTGGGCGTTGTCGGCGTTTTGCTGGATATTCGAGTCCATCTGCTCCATCGAAGAGGTAACCTCCTCGGTATTAGCCGCCTGCTCGGTCGCCCCCTGGGACATCTGCTCCGCGCTCGAGGCCATCTGTTGGCTTCCCGAGGAGACGTTCGACGTGGCCGAGGAAATCTCTCCAACCACGGTCCGCAAACGCTGGACCATCTCCCGGAGCGCCTGAGCAAGAATGCCGACCTCGTCTCCCTGATTTACGTCGATATCCGTCGAAAGATCGCCCCCGGCGACCGTCTTTGCAAAAGCGACGCCCTTGATCATCGGCCGAGCGATACTCAGGGCAACGAGGACCGCAACAATGACGACCAAAATGGTCACGACGGTACCGGCTATGAGAACTGATGTGGTCAAGGCCCGGACCGGTTCCCGAACTTCCGCGCGGTCGATCTCCGCGAGGAGTGCCCAGGTGGTGTCGTACACCTCAACCGGGGAGAAAGCCGAGAGGACCATATTGCCGTTGTAGTCGGTAATCTGTCGGGCGTCGGTCTCCCCGGCCAGAGCAGCAGTCGCGGCCTCCGTCCGGACCGACCCGGTTTCCGGGTTCGCGAAGGAGGCAACGACGCTGCGGTTCTCGGGATCCAAATAGGAATCCGAGCGCATCAGGTTTCCCGGGCCGACCAAATAGGTCTCCCCGGTTTCCCCCATTCCGGTTCGTTCCTGCATAATCGCGTTAATTCGCTCCAGGGGCATCTGGAGGGCGACGATAAGGTCGACCTCCCCTTCGTACATGACCGTATCGGCGACGAAGGCCGCGGGCTCTCCCCCGGAGGGCTCGTAGGCAGCGTAGTCACCGAATCCCAAGTCCTTCGCGGCTATGGCGTCCTTGACGGCATCCGCAAGGCTGGAATCCGAGTAGGGCCCGGTGAGGATGTTGGTTTCGTGGTCCGCCTCTTCGGCCACCGAGTAGAAGATGTAGCCCTCCTCGTTAATCAGAAAGAGGTCGTAATAACCATATTCTTCCGTGAAGTTGTCGTAGTAGTCACCCGTCTCTCCGGCCACCTGGGGAACGATCGCCTCTCGTAGGTTATCCTTGGTCACGATGGCCCACTCCCTGCCGGCGATGGGCAACGGGGCGTAGGAGGCCATGACCAGCCTTCCGCTCGAGTCGAGAAAAACGTCGGTCCCTTCCTGGCCGTCAATCGCCATCTCAAGATACTCAGGGGCAATGGACGTTGCGTCGTGTCCGAAGACCAACTCCTCCCCCATCGTGGTGATGTCGCTCCTTAGGATGATGCGGCCATCCACCCGCTCGGCAAGGTATGTCTCGCCGTTGGGCCCGAGACCGGACCGATTCCCGACGATCTCCTGGAGCGCTTGGTGCGCCGCTCCGCCGCGAACGAGATCCCCTGGGGTTATCGGATTCTGCTCGAAGTAGGTCTCCACCGCTTCTCCCTGGTTGGAGCGAATGGCCTGGATCTCTTCGAGTGCCAGCGTCTGGAGGGACTGAACGGTGTGCGTCAGCACCTGCAGGTCCACGGCGTTGTCATCGAAGTAGTTGGTAATCTGGCGCTCCTTGATGTCCCGGGCCGACCGGAGTTGGCCGAAGGACTGCTCCATCAGGGCGCGGCTAGACAGCTGGGATGCCCAGATACCGATCCCCGCAAGGGGTAGAATTCCCACCAAAAGAAAGAGGCCGATGAGTTTCGGCGTAAGCTTGATGTTCTTGAGTCGTAGCATAAACTCTCCTTGAGCACGTGCGGCATCGTCGCCACGACGACTCCGCTTGCCCTATTTATCTCTAAAATATACTTTTTAAAAAATAACACTCTTACTACCTTTACACAAGCTAATTCCAAAAACTTAATAAAGAATTTGAAATGGCTTTCCCGGTGCTCCGTGCCGCCCGGTGCCCTGCGGGCTGTACCTTCCTGGCTGATTCCGTATCAACACGCTTGTTGATACCAAACTCCTGTTGACCCCCCGGCGGCGAAAGAGAACCTTCTAGGTATGACGCTTCTACGACTGCGAATGGCTTTGGTCACGACGGTGATCGCCCTCGTCGTGACGGCGTGTACGACCGTCACGACGGAGGTTCGAACCGGCCCTGAGGAGAATTGGCGCTACACCATCACGGAGCCCAAACGGGATACAAGTCCGAAGGGGCCCCTCGGGAAGTTGGAATATCGAGGCCGTGACATTCGACCGTACTTCTCCCGCATCGTAATTGGAGATAGGACCTTCGACTACGCCATCCGCATCGACCGCGCTGATTTCCAAGGCTATCGCATGGCAACAGACCAAGGCCAACCGGAGGATGACGCCTCGCTCCTAAACGATGAGGACCGGGAAAGAGGCTGGTACTTTGCCTCCCTAACCGGCCGAAGGAGCGGCACCCCGGGCGACTGGGTCTGGGTCAAGCGCCTAAACGTCGAAGCCTTCGTCGACCCAAGCCATATGTCCCGCCTCGCCGACAGCCTGGATCTCTATCCTATCGATGGCAACACCGAAGATGAGCCTCGCTCCGGGGTTTCCCTGGGTATTCGATTCACAACGGTGTTCTAGCCTTGGGTATCAACAATCCTGTTGATGGATTCGGCACAAATACCGGAACACAAACGGGTTAAATCGGCCTCTCCTCAGAATACCTCCCATTCTTCCACAACGTTCAGTGCGACAACCAGTTGAAGGTGAATATCAACAGGCTCGTTGATACGTCGTAGTTTCCTTTGACAGATTTCAATTGCTATGGTAGTCTACTACCAACTGGTAAACCAGTTGGTAATAACTCAGTTTACCCTGGGGGAGTGCACCGTATGAGCAAAAGAAAGATAGACCTCTTTTCTCAAATCGACCCCCAGAAGCCGAGTGCCCTCATTATTCGGCAGATACGGGACCTTATTTCCCGGGGCGATTTGACCCCCGGGGACCGGTTACCCTCGGAACGGCATCTTGCGGAGCGGATGGCGATCGGTCGTGGGCACGTTAGAGAGGCCATCCAGCGACTGGAGTTCTACGGCATCCTCCGGACCTATCCTCAACGGGGGACCTTCGTGGCGAACATCGGCGTTCGGGCCCTGGAAGGGCTCTTGGCGAACGTCATCGAGTTGGAAAAGGAAGACTTCGAGTCCCTCATCGATACCCGGATGGTTCTCGAGGAGCACGCGGCGCGTCTAGCCGCGGAGCGGAGAACCGAAGAGGATTTGGAAGCACTCGAAAAAGCCCTCGTCGAGTTCGAGAAGCTCGTGCGTTTCGGGCAGGACGGGCTCGAAGAGGACCTCGTCTTTCACCTCAAGATCGCCGAGTGCGCCCGGAGCAATGTATTGCGGTCCCTCGTCAGCCTGATTACCCCGGACATAATCCTTATGTCCCGGGCCCTCCACACCTGCGACCGAGGGCGGAACGAGGAAGCGCTCAAGGAGCACCGAGACGTTCTCGATGCGATTCGGCGGCAGGACAGCGACGGAGCCGCCATGGCGATGAAGATCCACATGACGGTGACCAAGAACCTTTCGCATCACGTAGAGAACGCGATGGTTGATCGCGAGAAAGATACTTAAAAGAGGAGGGTTTGTATGAACCTACGATTCACAGGGCACCTGCTGGTGCTTGCGGCGCTCATTCTGGCGACCGGAGGGATGGTGTTTGCCGCTGGAGGCGCAGAAGCGGAGACAGCAGAAGTCAAAGAAATCCGCCTGTCCCACAGCCACCAGGCGAGCGACGCTTCCGAAATTCACACCGCTGCAGTTGTCTTCCGAGACTACGTCAACGAAAATAGCGACACCCTGGAGGTCACCGTCTACGCCGCCAACCAGCTGGGAGAAGAGCGGGAAGTATACGAGGCCATCCAGCTCGGCGGCGGTGCAACTGCGGTAATCAGTGGCACGGCCATTCTGAATAACTTCAACGAAAAAGTTGGTGTCCTCGACCTTCCCTTCCTTTGGGGCGGGTACGACCACGTCCATCAAGCCCTCGATGGAGAGGTTGGCGACACCCTCGCGGAAGAGCTCGAAAGCGAAGGCTTCAAGGTCCTGGCATGGATGGATAGTTGGGGATTCCGGAACGTCGTCACCTCGGAAATAGAGGTAACCGAACCGGAAGATCTCGAAGGCTTGAGGATTCGAACCATTCAGACGCCGATCTACGTCGCCGCCCTGAACGCGATGGGTGCGAACGCCACCCCGATGGCCTTCGGAGAAGTCTATACGGCGATGCAAACCGGTGTTCTCGATGGATTTGAGCACGGCGCTTCGGTTGTCGTTGCGAACAATTTCTATGAGGTTGCCGACTACATTGCCCTCACGAAGCATCTGTTTGGTCCCCTGGTGTTCATATACTCCCTCGATGAGTGGGAACAACTGAGCGCCGAAGAGCAGGCCGTCATAATGGAGGGTGCGCGACGGGCCCGTGACGAGCAGCGGCGCCTAGCCCCGATTCGCGAGGAAGAAGCCTTTGACTTCCTTCGAGATGAAGGTATGGTCATCAACGACATCGATACGAGCCGCTTCGAGCGAAACGCCCTGGAGATCCAGGACGAAATCGCCGCGGAACGCGATGCCACCGATCTCTTAGAGGCCATCCGGGATCTTCGGTAGCATCCCAAGAGACCCAGTGTAACAATACCACGGGTCCGGTCTTGCCGGGCCCGTCCTGTATTAAGGAGTTCTCAACGGTATGAAAAGATTCTTCACCTCGGTAGACCGAGCCGTCGAGGCGTTGGTGCTCGTCATTTTTGTTCTGATGGTCATAGTGGGGGGGATGCAAGTCTTTAACCGCTACGTCCTCAATAAGTCTCTGAGCTGGAGCGAGGAGTTTCAGAAGTTTACCCACGTGTGGCTGGTCTACCTCGCGATTCCCATCGGGTATCGCCGGGGTTCCCACATCGGGATGGACGTAATTCGCCGTCTCTTTCCGGAAAAGCTTCAGACCGTCCTGGAAATGCTGACAAACCTTCTTTGGCTTCTCTTGGCCGGGGTAATGGTCTATTACACCCTCGTAATCATGACAGTAGCAAGACGACAGACGAGTCCCGGGATGGGAATCCGCATGGACCACGTCTACCTCGGCTTGGTCATCGGCGGGGCCTATCTCGCATTCGTGGTCCTTCGGCAGCTCTTCTTCGGAGAGTTCACCGCCGAAAGGGAAGAACGAGGACCGGAAATCGAGGGAGCCGAGTGATGTTGGTAGCTATTTTCATCCTTCTCTTGGCCCTTATTCTGCTTGGAATTCCCGTTATTCTGGCCATCGCGGCCGTTGCGATGATCGGGATATTCAACGAGCCGACCCTGGTGAACGCTCTTCTTCCGCAGAAAATGTTCACGAAGATCGACTCTTTTAGCCTATTGGCGATGCCCTTCTTTATCCTCGCCGGTTCGATCATGTCCCGGGGCGGAATAAGTCGGCGCCTCGTGGAGTTCGCCGAAACGGCAGTCGGCCACCTCCGGGGCGGCCTCGCCCACGCGAACGTCGTAGCCAGCATGGTGTTCTCCGGCGTCTCAGGCTCCTCGACGGCGGACAGTGCCGCCATGGGAAGCATCCTGATACCCTCGATGAAGGAGAATGGCTACAAGGCGGGATACGCCGCCGCCATCACCGCCACCAGCTCGACGATCGGCCCGATTATCCCTCCGAGCATGACGATGATTATCTACGGCTCGATGGCGGGGGTTTCGATCGGGGGACTCTTTCTCGGCGGAGTCATTCCCGGAATCCTTATCGGCTTCGGCCTGATGGGAATGATCTACCTCCAGTCGTTCTTCCCCAATTTCCCGGAGCTAAGAAAGAGGACCGGCCGCTTCAACTTGATGCGCCTTGTCCGTTCGGCCGGGAAAGTTTGGGTGGCGCTTCTGGCTCCAGTCATAATCCTCGGAGGAATAATCACCGGAGTCTTTACCGCGACCGAGGCCGGCGTCGTAACGGTAATCTACGCTCTTATCACCACCACTTTCGTCTACCACGAGATGAGTTGGAAGGTCCTCCGGGAGATCGTTCTCGATTCGGCGGTCACCACCGCCATGGTCGTCGGCATAATCTCCGTGGCCGGCGCCCTTGGTTGGCTTCTATCCTATCTCAACTTCAATCAGGCGGTCCTCGAGCTGGTAACGAACATTTCGACGGTACCGATCGTAGTCCTCTTGGTGCTCCTACTGGTCCAGCTGATTCTCACGATGTTCATAGAATCTCTGGCGATACTCATAATCTTGGTGCCTGTTGCGGTTTACATCGCCGAGATATTCGGCTTCGATCCGTACTGGTTTGGCATTCTCCTGGTAATGGCGACCCAAATCGGCGCGACGACGCCACCGGTTGCGGTGCTCCTCTTTGTCGCAACGAGCATAGCCAAATGCCGGTACGACGAAACCATCCGTTACGCCATTCCCTTCGTGTTCACCCTTGTCTTCGTTCTCCTGCTGGTGGTGGCCTTTCCGCCCCTCGCATCCTCGATTCCAAACGCTTTTCTCGGAGGGAATTGATGAAACCTTTTAGCCTTTCCGCTTTCGACCTATCCGGACGCCTGGCCCTGGTTACCGGCTCGAGCCGGGGCCTGGGAGCCGTCCTCGCTTCCGGGCTGGCTGCCGCCGGCGCCCGCTTGGTCATAAACGGCCGTAATGGCGATACCGTTGCCAAAAAGGCGGCTGAGTTTCGCGCCGACGGCGTGGAAGTCTTCGCAAGTGTCTTCGACGTAACCAATGAGGAAGAAGTCGCGCCGGCCATAGATAGCATCGAGAAGCAGGCCGGGCCCATCGACATCCTGGTCAATAACGCCGGTGTGCAGGTCCGCGCCCCCTTGGAAGAGTTCAAGGTTGAGGACTGGGATTACATCCTGGACATCAATCTTAAGGGTGCTTTCGTGGTGTCCAAACAGGTAGCTCTGAAGATGATCCCTCGCAAAGCCGGAAAGATCGTCTCCATTTGCTCAATGCAGAGTCGGTTTGGCCGCCGGACAATCGCACCGTACGCCGCAAGCAAGGGGGGACTGGCGATGTTGACCCGAGGAATGGCAGTCGATTGGGCCACCTACAATATTCAAGCGAACGGCCTGGCGCCGGGGTACTTCATCACCGAAATGACCCAGCCTCTCGCCGACAATCCAGAGTTCGACGCTTGGCTGAAAAACCGCACCCCGGCCCACCGGTGGGGCGACCCCCAGGAGCTTCTCGGTGCTCTGGTGTTTCTTGCGTCCCCGGCCTCGAGTTTCGTAAACGGACAGATTATCTACGTAGACGGCGGAATCCACGCTGCCATCTAGGCTTAGGAAAAGAGAAAGGAGCAACTCGTGCCGAAGCAAGCAACTGAACGCGACCCTAACCATCCGGAAACCTGGAAATTCACATCCCCGGAACAACCAGGCCTGCACCTCGTTATCTCACCGGAGAATTCCGCGTGCCGTAAGACATGGATCTACCGGCTCAATCTACGAAAGGGTTCGCACCACCGCCTCGACGCAAACACCTTGAATGTGCCGGGGGCCCCCGAGGGACTTGAGCTCAACGCGATGATAGCGTCGGGGTCGGTACGGATCGATCCGGCTCCGACGGAAGCCACCGAGGCCGAGGCCCAACCACGGACCCTCGAGCGTTTGGACTCGTGGTACCAGACCCCGGCGGATGGCGTAACCGTTGAGGCCTTGAAAGACGCAATGCTCTACGTCGGCGGTGCACCTTACACCGGCAAGGGTAGCTTCTATCTTCGCCCGTACGACTCGAGCCTTCCCCTCGGGGAAATCCGTCAGGTCCATGGAAAGCCACCCTACCGCCGTGATGTTTTTATGACGGTAGACCAGGAAACCGAGGCTTCGACAATGATCAACGGAATCACCTGGGGAGACGACGGCGGATGGACCAGCTGGCCTCCCCACGAGCACACGGAGCACTTAGAAGAGGTCTACTGCTATTTCGACATACCGGCTCCCCGATACGCCCTTCACTTTGCCTCCCGGAAACCGGCAATGGTGGAAGCCATCCACCGGGTCTCAACCGGAGACTGCGTGATTGTGCCGGAGGGCTACCACCCCACGGCGGCCTGTCCCGGGACCCGGAGCTGCTATTTCTGGGTCATGGCCGCTCATCGACCGGAAAGCCGCCGGTACGACCTGGCGGTCCCGGATCCGGCATTTCCCGTCGAGTAAGGAGCCTCCTGATTGGGCGCAGACAACAGGACGGCCCCGTGGGAAGTATCAACAAGCCTGTTGATAGACCCTACCTAAAGACCTGCGGGGCAATTACTTGCTTGGGCCAACGTGAAATCGAATCGCCGAGACACGCCTCGACCTTTTACCCATTACGACTTGCCGGAACTATCATCAACAAGCTTCTCGATACTTCACTAGAGACTCGCGGTCCGAGTTCG
>JBKHCS010000187.1:0-3628 GCA_046541715.1 Spirochaetaceae bacterium | reverse complement strand
GCCGGTCCCGCTGCCGTCCCCGGGGCCTCGTCCCCGGTCTGGGCGTACCCCCCGCCGGGCACCCAGAGGAGAGCGAAACAGAGAAAAACGGCGGATAGGGGACGACGCAGTAGGCGGAAGATCACGCTCCTTGTATTATTTTCGTAACACTGCTTATGTCCATGAGGGGAAACTCCGAAATTCTAAGAGCATGAGTGTCGAACAAGAGCGAGCCGAAGCCTTCGTAGCGCGACTGGCTCAAAATCCGACTCTGAGTGATTTCACCTCCCTCCAACGGGAGGAGCAGATCCTCCAGTTTCTCAACGAGAACGCCGGAACCCTCGCGCCGACCCTGGCATCCCAGCAGTTCTTTCCGGGGCGCGCCTGGCATCAGATCTACGGCCTCTTGGCCCAGGCGTTGATTGCGGTGACCAACCGGGACCTTCACGCCGAAGTCGAGGAACTGGTCGATTCTCGCATCGATCTCTCCTTTGTACAGCTCCTCCGTCAACAGAACGTACCGCAAGAGAAGGTCAAAGAGCAGGTTATAGGCGTCGTAAAGGAGTTTCTCCAGCGGGTCGAGGCGCGCCGGGCCTTTACCGGGGCCCATGCGGCGCTCCAGTACCGTTTGGCGGATCGCTACCTCGAGCTCAGTTTCGGCCGCCGGAGCTATGTTCATTTTGAGCTGACGAAGGTGCAGCGCCTCAAGTTCGGCAAGGATGAGATGATGTCGATGATCGAGCTGAGCCTCTTGCTCAAGCCGTCCATCTATCTCGTCGCCGCCGGAAACGGCGGCGCCCAGGCCGGCGAAGCGGTATCCGGCGTTGTGCTCTCTCAGTTCGCCGAGAAGGCTTTTCAGGCTCTGAAGAAGCCGCTCAATCTTCTCCCGGAGCCGGCCCTTCGGAGCGCGGTAAACGCGAACACGTCCTTTCAAGACAATCGATACATCGAGGCGACCTCCCGGCTTGCGGCCATCTTTGCGGCCCGGGGGCGAACCTACCGGCCTGCGATTAAGGTCGAACGCGGTGCCGACAGTCCGGACAAGAGCTGGTTCTTTGTCGCCAGGAGAAACTTCAAGTTTTACGGCTTCGACATAAAAATGATCGACGAGTTGTACAGTCTAGCCGCGGAGAACGGATTCTAATGAGTGAAAAGCAGACGAGCCATAACAATTTAGGGAGCCTCATCGAGGCCGTCGTTGTCCTGGCGATTATCGCGGTCCTCATCCAGACCTTTCTTCAGGACCTCGCGACCGTTTTGGGATGGCCCTGGGACCTGAGAAAGGCCCTCCTCTTCGCAGGCTTCGGTTTCGACCTCTTCTTCTCCATCGAGTTTCTTACACGGCTCTATCTGGCAATGCTGAACCGCCGGACCGGCGTCTATCTCTTCCGGGACCGGGGGTGGATCGACTTCTTTGCCTCGATACCGCTTCTAACCCTCAATTCGGGCCCCGCAGCGCTTGGCATTCTTGCCGGGGGCGTTACGGTTCTCGGTATGGGCGGGATGGTCAACGTCCTTAAGGTGGTCAAGGCGATCAGAATCGCCCGGATCTTACGGTTGCTCAGGGTCCTCAAGATCTTCGCCCGGATCAAGCACACCGACAGCGTGATGGCCCAACGCCACGTTGCTAAGATTTCCGCTACCGCCGTCGCCTCCATCATCTTCGTTCTTCTCGCAGCGTCTTTTGCCTGGTCCTTCCTCGAGCTTCCGAGCTTCGAGACCGCCTACCGGGAAGACGTTATCTCCTACGTCGAGCTCGACCAAGAAACCGGCGCCCCGGAAACGCGCATTGCGGTCGCCGAGGCCGAGCCCGCAGTCTTGGTGCTAAAGTCCGAAGGCCGCACCCTCTTCTCCCGGCACGACGATAAGTACTACCAGACGTACTTCGGCCCCGGGGACTACGACGTTCTCGATATCGGCGAGACACGAATCTTTGTCGACCTGCGTCCTTTGAACGCGGCGGAAGCCCGGGAGAACCTGGTTCACTTCGTGATTATCGTGGTGATCGTCTTGGTCTTTCTCTTCGGCTATAGCCCTCATTTCGCCCTGACCGTTTCGGACCCCATCCATGTGATGCGCCGGGGATTCGCCGAGCCGACATACAACTTGGCCGTCAAGATAGCCGAGCCGTACAAGGACGACGAGGTCTACCGCCTGGCCGCCCGGTATAACGAGGTCTACCTGCCGATGAAGGACCGAAGCTCCGGAAGCGCTTCCGGAAACTCCGAGCTCTCGATGGACGACATTCAGGATGCCATCGAGTAAACTGTCCGGGCACTATGATAGTTTCCATGATGCAGCTCGTAATCGAGCTGCCCGACCTCCTCTCGATAAAAGAAAAGCGACGGATCGTAAAGTCTCTTAAGGACCGGGTGCGGGTTAAGTTCCACGTCTCGATTGCGGAGGTGGACCTTCAGGACAGTCTGAGCTTTAGCCAGATCGGCACCGCTTTGGTAAGCAACTCGAAAGAGTACGGAGAGAAGGTGATGAACAAAATTCTCTCCTTCGTCGAAGACAACGTCCCGGGAAGAGTCCACGACGTTGCAATCCGTACCGAGCAGTACTAACCCCCGACGTGTACCGTAAGCTCCCGGCAGTCGAGAGATTCGAGAAGCGACTCGACCCGGTGCTTCATGTTGATTCCTTTGGTGTCCGGCATTTCGTACGGCCGATCCAGAAGGCGGTACTTGTTCGAGCCGTAGGCGTGGTACGGCAGAAGATGAACCCGAGCGACTCCGAGCTGTCGGGCGCGGTCGAGGATCGGGGATAGCTCTTCGACCGAATCGTTGAACCCCGGTACCACCGGCACCCGGATCCAGATAGCCGCGCCGGAATCGACGACCCGCCGGAGGTTCTCGAGGATCAGCTTATTGGATACCCCGGTCATCTCCCGGTGCTTTTCGTCGTCGAGCTGTTTGATGTCGTAAAGGAAGAGGTCGACAAGTGGGATGACCTTTTCGAGCCATTCGGGGGCGACGCTACCGGTGGTCTCGATGGCGGTATGGATGCCGGCCTTCCGGCAGGCCGAGAGAGCTTCGACGAGAAACACCGGTTGCGCCAAGGGCTCGCCACCGCTAAAGGTAACGCCGCCCCCGGAGGTGTGGTAGAAGGCTTCGTCCTTTCTTATTTCGTCCAAGAGCTCTTCGGCGGTGTACCGCCGGCCGGCGAGGGACCGGGCGTCGTAGAGGCAGACCTCGGCGCACTTTCCACACCCGACGCAGAGCTCCCTATGGAAGACGATTGTGCCTCCTTCGGTCCGTTCTATGGCCCCGGAGGGACAGACCGCGACGCAGTCGCCGCAGCCGACGCACTGCTCCGGGTCGAAGAGCACCTCGGGGCCGTAGGCCTGGGATTCCGGGTTACTGCACCAGGTGCAGCTCAAGGGACACCCTTTCAGAAACACGAGAGTACGAATGCCCGGACCGTCGTGGACGGCATGGCGCTGAATATTGAATACGACGCCTTCCACGCGGCTAGAGCTTCTCCTGCTCCGTCCGCTGGATAATGTCCTCTTGAAGCTCCGGCTCGAGTTGGGTAAAGAAGGCGCTGTACCCGGCCACCCGGACGACGAGGTCCCGGTAGGAGTGAGGGTCCTTCTGGGCGGCCCGGAGGGTCTCGTTTGTCACCACGTTGAACTGCGACTCCCATC
>JBKHCS010000186.1:0-3633 GCA_046541715.1 Spirochaetaceae bacterium | reverse complement strand
GAGAATCTTTCCGGGGTTCAGAATACCCAGCGGGTCGAGTGCGTTCTTTACCGCCTCCAGCGTGGCGATCTCCGCCTCCCCCATCACCACCGGCAGGTAAGGCGCCCGTTTGTGGCCGATGCCGTGCTCGCCGCTGATGGTCCCCCCGAGCCCGTAGACGATTCGGTAAAGCTCCGGCAAGAGCGTCTTGAGCTCCCGGAACCACTCTTCCGGTTCGAGCGCCGGGGGCATTATCGGGGTGCAGTGGATGTTTCCGTCCCCGAGATGGCCGAAGTTTGCGATTTCGACCCCCCGCCGGGAGGTAAGCTCCCGGGTCGCTTGAATCAGAGGCCACGCCGCGGAAACCGGCACCGAGACGTCCTCCATCGTCTGGTGGGGGCTGGTGCGCATAAGGGCCCAGGGGATTTGCTTTCGTAACCTCCAGAGCTCTTCGAACTCCCCGGGGCCCCGGGAGCTTCGTACCGCGACGAGCCCGAACCGGTTCATCAGCGACACCGCGGCGTCTCGGTCGGACTCGACGGTGGCTTCGTCGCTGCCGTCGAACTCGACCAAGAGCATCGCAGACCCGTCGGGGACCCAGGCCCACTGTTTCGATAGGCTCTTTAAGAGACGCAAGCACGTCGCGTCGGCCAGTTCGATCGCCGACGGGCGGGAGGGCAGCTGTCTCAGAAGCGCCGGAGTAATGTCATTGAGCACGGCTTCGTCGGGCAAGAATCCGACGGCAGCCGAGCGAAAAGCGGGCCGCTTTAGCAGCCGCAACGTAATCTGGGTGATAACCCCGAGGGTACCTTCGGACCCGACAAACAGATGCACCAAATCGTAACCGGTAACATCCTTTATGCGTCGTCCCCCGAGGCGCAGGAGTTCTCCCCCGGCCGTTACGACTTCGAGACCCAGAACATAATCCCCGGTAACGCCGTACTTGACCGCCCGGCCGCCCCCTGCGTTCTCGGCGACGTTGCCCCCGATCTGGCAGATCTCTTCGCTCATGGGATATCCGGCGAAGAAGAGTCCATACGGCTGGAGGGCCCGGTCCAGCTCTTTGGTAACGACCCCGGGCTCGAGGACGACCACGAGGTTCTCCTCGTCGATCTCGAGGATACGGTTCATGCGCTCGAAGGCGAGGACGATACCGCCGTGGACCGGCACTGCGCCCCCGGAAAGACCGCTCCCACCGCCCCGGGGGATGATGGGGATCCGCCGGTTCGCGGCCAGACGGACGATAGCCACCACCTCGGCACTGGAGGAGGGCCATACCACGACCTCGGCCCGGCCGGCGTAGTGCTCCTCGGTAATCTTGTCCCGGCCGTAGGAGATCATCAGCTTCTCCTCCGTCGAGACGTTCTCCGGCCCGCATACTTGGACCAAGTCCCGGACCGTCTGGTCGTCTACCTTGCCGTAGTCCCTCATCGCTTCTTCTCAGCCCGGAGGTAGTATTCGAAGACCAAATTCATGTGAGTCTCCATCGCGGCTCGGGACAGCTCCGGCTCTCCGGCTGCGATGGCCGCAACGATGCGCCTGTGCTGCTCCAGGAGCTCACGGTTTTCGTATCCGCCTTCGAGGATGACCCGGCGACCAAAGCGTACCGAGCTCTCCAGAAGGCTCGTCACGAACCGGGCCGCCTCCTGGAGGACGTAGTTCTCAGTCAACGCAAAGATTGTTTCGTGGAACTCGATGTCCGCCCGGGCTTCCCCCTCGGAATCACCGGTCTCCCCCGCCGAGGCCATCCGCTCGACGCACTCCTCTAGAAACAGCGCTTTCTCCGGAGTGATGTTCCGGGCGGCGAGCTCCGCCGCCCGGGTCTCCAGGAGATATCGAAGCTCCACAAGCTCGATCGCGAGGCCGCCGCGCTTGAGAAAGATCGGGGAGAGCATGTTCAAGAGCTCACCGATGTTCAAGTCGGTGACAAAGGACCCGCCGCCAGGACGACGATCAAGGAGGCCCATCACCTCCATAACCCGCATAGCCTCTCGCACCGACGGCCGGCTTACGTGGAACATCTCGGCGAGCTCCCGCTCGGGTGGGAGCTTCTCACCGACCGAGAGTGTGCCGGTGCGAATCATATCCAGAATCTGCTCGATGATGACCTGATAGACTTTCTTCGTCTTTACCGGTTGAACCTTGATCGTCACGCCTCCTCCGGGTCAAAGATCTTTCCAGGGTTCATGATACCGTTTGGATCCCAGGCCTTCTTTATACCCCGCATCAAAGATAATTCCACCGGATCGATCAGCTCCGCAAGGTACTGTTTTCGCTTGATGCCGATTCCGTGCTCCCCGCTTATCTTTCCGCCGAGCTCACGTGTTATCCGGTAGAGCTCCCGGAGCACCTTGGGTTCGATCTCATGCCACTCTTCCATCGTGTGCTCCGGATTCTTTACGAGTGTGGCGTGGAGGTTGCCGTCGCCGGCGTGGCCATAGCACGGGATCAAGGTGTCGTATTCCTTCGACAGACGTTCGAGCTCGGGGATAATCTTCGGAATCGAGGAGACCGGGACGACGATATCCTCGAGACTTTGGATTGGGCTCGCGACCTTGAAAGCCTCGGCGATGTTACGGCGCACGCTCCACACCCGCTCTCGGGTGGTGCTGTTGTCGGCGACATATACTTCCATGGCGCCGTTCTCGAGGAGAAGCTCCCCCACTTCCTCGAGGTTCAACTCCACCTCTTCCGGGTCCGCACCATCGAGCTCCACCAGGAGCATCGCACCGGCGTCCTCGTAGGGAAGGCTCTCGTTCAGGTAGTCGCAGGCGGTCTTGACCGAGAGCCTGTCCATAAACTCGATACTCGTCGGAACGATCCCCTTCCCCATGATAATAGACACCGTGTCGATCGCGGCCTGGGGAGTCTCGAAGAGACAGAGCAAGTCGCCCGCGGCCGTCGGCAGCCCAATCAGCTTAACTATGGCCTTGGTCACGATTCCGAGGGTTCCCTCGGAACCAATAACGAGCTGCTTAAGATCGTAGCCGGAGACGTCTTTCGAGAGCTTTCCCCCGAGCCAGACGACCTCCCCGGTGGGCGTGACCAGCTCGAGCCCCAGGATGTAGCGGCCGGTGACGCCGTACTTTACCGCCTTGCCGCCACCGGCGTTCTCGGCGATGTTCCCGCCGAGATAGCACGACTCCAGGCTCATCGGGTAGCCGGCAAAGAGCAGGCCGTGCTCCGCGACGGCGTTGTTCAGCTCGTTGGTCACCACACCGGCTTCGGCCACGGCGACCATGTTGCCGTAGTCGATCTCGAGGATCCGGTTCATCTTCTCCACTGACACCACGATTCCGCCGAGGATCGGAATGGCTCCGCCGGAGAGTCCCGAACCCGCGCCTCGAGGCGTAATGGGTATCCGGTGACGATTAGCCAAGCGCACGATCACCGCCACCTCTTCGGTGGTGGTGGGAGTGACGACGACCTCCGGCATGTGTCCGTATTCCTCCGCGGTCGTTTCGTCGTGGGAGTAGCTCTCGAGGCGCTCCCGGTCGGTATGGACATTCCGCTCCCCGAGGACCGCAACAAGCTCGGCCACAATCTGTTCGGTTACCCGGTTGTACGTCATTCGGCAGCCTCCCCGTTGAGTCGTTCGATCAGCCGGGGCAGCACCTCGAAGAGGTCCCCCACGATGGCGTAGTCGGCTATCTT
>JBKHCS010000185.1:0-3641 GCA_046541715.1 Spirochaetaceae bacterium | reverse complement strand
CCCTCGACCTGGACCCGGCTATCCAGGGCGCCTACGACGCCGCCCGGACGGAGCTCGAGGCGCAAGGGGTCGTCGTCGAGGAGATCGAGCTTTCGACCCTCAAGTACGTCGTCCCGGCGTACTACACCATCGCGACGGCGGAGGCCGGCGCGAACTTAGCCCGGTACAACGGCGTGCGCTACGGCGTCCGGCCGGAGTACGCCGAGAACCCCGACGAGCTCGTCCGGAAGGCCCGGGACAACGGCTTCGGACCCGAGGTAAAGAGCCGGATACTCCTCGGCACCTACGTTCTGCGCTCCGGTTTTCAGGACCAGTACTACCTCCGGGCTCAACGGATCCGCACCGCCATACGGAACGAGCTTACCGCCGCCTTCGGCAGCTACGACCTTCTGATGCTCCCGGTCTTTCCGGTTCCGGCCTTCGCCAAGGGCGAGGCGGGGCTTTCCGACTTCCAGCAGAAGCTTGCCGACCGTTTTACCTGTACCGCCAACCTCGCCGGGACCCCGGGGTTGAGCATCCCCACCGGCACCTCCGAGGGGTTGCCGACGGCGGTTCAGGCGATGGCCCCGGCCTTCGAAGAGGGGCGCCTCTTCTCCGTCGCCCGGATGCTGGCCCCGCGGTTCCCCCTCGAGACCCCGGCGGACTTCCCCGCTCTTGCGACCCCGGCGGAGGGTGCCTGACGATGGGAACCTATCAGTCCTTTATCGGCCTGGAGATTCACGTACAGCTCCAGACCCACTCGAAGATATTCTGCAGCTGCCGAGCCGGATTCGGAGACGAGCCGAACAGCAACGTCTGCCCCGTCTGCCTCGGGTACCCCGGGACCCTCCCGACCCTCAACATCGAAGCGATGCGCTCTGCCTACACCGTCGCCCGGGCCCTGAACTGCACCCTGGCACCGGAAACCTTCTTCGAGCGGAAGAACTACTTCTACCCCGATCTTCCGAAGAACTATCAGATCAGCCAGTTCCAAGAGCCCCTCGGCACCGACGGCCACATAGACCTCGAGCTCTCCTCGGGAGTCAAACGCGTCGGCATTAAAGAGGTCCACCTCGAAGAGGACGCCGGAAAGATGATCCACGTAGGCGACATGTCGCTCTTGGACTACAACCGGACCGGTACTCCCCTCCTCGAAATCGTCACCCACCCGGATCTGGTGGTCGGGGAAGAGGCCGAAGCGCTCATTCTCGAGCTCCGGCGGATCGTCCGGTATCTCGGGGTCAGCGACGGAAACATGGAAGAAGGCTCCCTTCGTTGCGACGCCAACGTCTCGGTAAACACCCCCGGGGCGGGTCTCGGAAGCAAGGTGGAGATCAAGAACATGAACTCCTCCCGGTTCGTCCGGAAGGCCCTCGACTTCGAGATAACCCGGCAGGGAAAGGTGCTCCACGACGGCGGCGTCATCCCCCAGGAAACCCGCCTCTGGAACGAGAACCGTGACCTTACCGAGACCATGCGGGTCAAGGAGAGCTCCAACGACTATCGCTACTTTCCGGAGCCGGACCTTCCGCCTTTCCGGGCCCACGCCGAGTTCCTGGCCTCGGTGGAGGCCAAGTTGGTGGAGCTCCCCGCGGCTCGTCGCCGGCGCTTCGCGGCCGAGTACAACCTCGATCCGGTCCAGGTCGCCTTTCTCTGCGAGGAGCGGGCGACCGCCGACTATTTCGAAGAGGTCGTCGGGACCGGGAGCGACCCCCGGGAGGTTGCCCTCTGGCTTGCCGGGGACGTGCAGAAACAGATAAACCGCCGGGGTGTCGATCTTGTCGGCGGGCCCCTGACCGCCGGGCGCCTCGCGGCGCTCCTCGGGCTTCTTGCGGCGGAGCGGATCCACGGTAAGATAGCCAAACAGACCCTCGAGGCGATCTTCGAAGAGGACAAGGACCCGGAAGTCATCATCGCCGAGAAGGGGTGGGAGAAAATTAGCGACCAGGGGACGATCGACGCCCTCGTGGACGACGTTATCGCCGCGCATCCCGAGGCGGTAGGCCAGATTCTCGACGGAGACCGAAAGCCCCTCGGCTTCCTTATCGGCCGGATTATGAAGGCCTCTTCCGGCCGGGCGGAACCGCAAGCGGTGCAAGCAGCCCTGAATAAGCGACTTTCGGAGGTTGATAGATGAGAGTGCTCGCAGCGGCTATCCCGAGCTACGTCGACAAAGAGGTTCGCATCTGCGGGTGGATCCACCGCATCCGGGAGCTCGGGGGCATCTCCTTCGTTCTTGTTCGGGACCGGTCCGGCGTCGTCCAGACCGTCTTCGAAGGCAAAGCGCCGGGGACCCCGGAGTCGGTCGTCTGCATCGACGGCACCGTCCGGGCCAACGAGAAGGCCCCCGGCGGCTTCGAGGTACAGGCAGCCGCCACCGAGATCCTCGCCGAGGCGGCGCCGGACCTGCCGATTCCGGTCAACCAGGACCTAGAGGGAACCAGCCTCGACGCCATCCTCGACAACCGGATGATCTCCCTGCGGAACCCCCGGATCCGGGACGTCTTTCGGGTCCAGTCGGGGATTATCGAGCACTTCGGCGCATACCTGCGCTCCCTGGACTTCGTGGAGATCAAGACCAGCAAGCTCATCGGCACCGGGACCGAAGGGGGAACGGGTCTCTTTACCGTCGAATACTTCGACGACAAGGTCTTCTTGGCCCAGTCGCCCCAGTTCTACAAGCAAGCGATGGTCGCCTCGGGTCTCGAGCGGGTCTTCGAAGTCGCCCCGGCCTACAGGGCGGAGAAGCACGACACCCCGAGGCACCTCAACGAATATGTCTCCTTAGACGTCGAGATGGGGTTTATCGAGAGCGAGGGCGACCTGATGGACCTGGAGGTCGGGATTCTCCAGGCGGTCTTTGCCGGGCTCCGGGAGGACTGCGGGTCCGTCCTCGACGAGTTCGGCGCCGACCTTCCCTCCTCGGAAGCCCTCGCGGCGACTCCTCGAATCGACCACGACGAGGCCAAAGAGATTGTCTCCAAGCGGGGGGGCAAGAAGGTCTTCGAGATCAACCCCGAGGGGGAGCGGATCCTCTGCGAATGGGCGGTCGAAAACCACGGCGTCGACGCCGTCTTCGTCTACGGCTTTCCACGACGCAAGCGTCCCTTCTACACCTATCCGGCGGGCAACAAGACGATGAGCTTCGACCTTCTGTTCCGGGGGCTCGAGATTACCACCGGGGGTCGGCGCATCAACGAGTACCCCATGATGCTCGAGGCGCTGCCGAAGTTCGGCCTGACCGAAGAGGCCCTCGCCGACTACGTCAGCATTTTCAAGTACGGCTGTCCCCCCCACGGCGGCTTTGCGATCGGCCTCGAGCGCTTAACGCAGAAGATCCTCGGGCTCGCGAACGTAAAGGAAGCTTCCCTCTTCCCCCGGGACCGGCGCCGTACCCGGCCCTGACCCCGGCCCTGCTGCGAATTTAACGCAATTCTCGTTTGCAAACTGCTAGAACAAGCTCTAGAGTAAAGTGTGGCCTCGAAAAGGCGCGATAATCGACGGCGCTTCGCCTCCGCCCTTGCACCCGTTCTCCTTCTCGTGCTCCTGCTGTTCGCCGGGTGCGCATCGGGGCCCGAAAACCCGGCCCCGGACGAACATCCAGCTTCGGACCAATACCAGCCCCCGGCTCAGACGCCGGACCCGAACCCAGCCGCCCCGGC
>JBKHCS010000049.1:0-20427 GCA_046541715.1 Spirochaetaceae bacterium | reverse complement strand
CCGGCCTCGACCAAGGCGTCGAGGGCGTTGTGGATCCGTGGCGTCCGGAGGGCCCCGTTCCCGGCGCCCAGGGAAACCTGGAGGAGCTGGACGGTATATTCGAGGTCCGCCAGCCCGCCCGGCGAAAACTTTACGTTGATCTCCCCCGGCCGCTGCTTCTCGTTCAACTGCGCCACCCGGAGTTTGCGAAGCTCGGCCAGGTTGATGCTGTCCGGCCGGTAGACAATCTCGTCCCGGGCGGCCTCGACCTGTCTTCCGAGCTCGGCGTTTCCCGCCACGTGACGCAGTCGGACTAAGGCCAGCCGCTCGAGACTAACCGCCTCGCTCTGAAAGTAGGAGACGAAGCCGGCGAGGCTCACCGCCACGGGTCCTGCGGACCCGTGGGGCCGGAGACGAAGGTCCACCTGAAATATTCCTTCCCGCTTTGTCTCGATCAGCCCCACAGCTTCGTGGAACGTACGCTCGAAAAACTCCGCGTTCGATACCTGCTCCCTTCCGTCGGTCCGGCCGTTGTCGTCGTAGACAAAGAGAAGCTCGATGTCGGAAGCGTACCCCAGGGCGATGCCGCCGAACTTCCCGAGACCGAAAACCGCATAACTCGCCGCGAGTCCGGCGACAGTCCGCGGTACACCGTAGCGGCCGGTTGTCTTCTCCCAGGCGAGGCGACACGCCTCGTCGACCACCGCCTCGGCCAGCGCGGTTAGGCGGCTGCTCAAGAAGAAGAAATCCAACTTCCGGTTGAGGATGTGGTCCAGGTCGATAAGGAACGTTTGGTGATCTTTGAAATCGTTCAGGGCCTGCTTCTTTTCCTCCCATACGGAGGCTGCGGCGACGCTCCGGCGGAGGGCCGGAAGCAGCTCCTCCTCCGCAAGGCTGATCGGCTGCTGATTCGCCGTCGACTCCAACAGAGGCAGTAGCTCTTCGTATTGGGTCCGGATGAAGTCCTCCCAGAGAAAGTCGCTCGTACCGAGGAGCTTGGCCAAATCTTGGAGAATCCGGGGGCTCGAGAGGAGGCCGGCTATCTGCCCGCTTTGCGATATCTGAAGAAAGTCCTGGATCATCGTCTCGAATCGAAGGAGCGCCTGGTAGGGGTCCGGCGCCGACCCGAGAAAGTAGGTAAACTGCTTGGTAAAGAGAACCGACAGCCGAATCTGATTCAGGACCCCTTCGTCTTCGATCTTTCTCTGCCGCGAATCGACAATCTCGAAGCTGTCCTCTACCTGATTACGGTGGGTGCGAATTTCGACGTGCTCGATCGACACATCATGAAAGCTCAGCGCCGTGGATAAGGTATAGAGGAAGAAAGGGGTGTCCTCTGCGAGGATGACAAGCCGGGTCATTCCTCCCTCGCTCTCGTCAAACCGGATCTGGGCGGGTTGGGTCTCCCGCGCCTCTCCGGCGAATCCCTGTCTCAGCCCCTGGACGACCTGTTCGATGGTATAGCGCCGGGCCTCGGCTTCCTCGTTTTTCTCGAGAAGCGAAAGGGCGTAGCCTATGTTCTGCTTTGCTTCTTCGGCGAAGCTGCCCATGTCCCCGGAACCGACTCCTTCGAAGCGGTCGATGATAAAGCGGCGCCCCCCTCTCGGCTTCGGCCGTCTGGCGCCCGCCTCTCGACGGTACCAACGCCGGGCGCCACCCACACCCGAGAGGGCTCCGCCGAAGTAGGGACCCGTTGTGTAGACGTCTCCGGTTTTGATCGAAAGTCCGAGGGCGCCGAGGAGACCGGTAAGGATGGAAAAGACGCCGACGTAGTCCCTCGCAAGAACGGTTACGGTGACCCCCCGGTCGGCAGTCTCTTCCACCGAGATGTGGTACGGCCGCCGATCCGAGATCTCCGACAAGCGGTAAAAATGGGCAAGATAGACCTCTTGAGAGAAGTCGGAGAAGTATCTGCTCGGAAGACCGTCGAGAAGCTCCGACAGAAACGCCGAGTCCACCCCCGGTAGGAGGGTGGTAACTTCTTCTAGGGTAGGTTTGGGAGCGGCCATAGGGTCATTGTAGGTGAGTTTGCCGGAAAAGAAAGGAGGGCAGGCGGCAATGCCGCCTGCCCTCGCAAAGGTAAGGTACGAGTCTTGAAGTGTATGAGACCGCGGTCCTACCCGATGGCCTCTTTGCCCTTTTCTCCGCTGCGGATGCGAATGCACTCCTCGAGGGGAAGAATAAAGATCTTCCCGTCGCCGATCTCACCGGACCGTGCACCCTTGATAATGGCATCCACCGTCGTCTGCACAAAGTCGTCGTTAACGCCGATTTCGATTCGCGTCTTCTTGAGCAGGTTTACCTCGATGTCTACCCCTCGGTAGGACTCGTGGTACCCCTTCTGTTGTCCGCACCCCAGGCTGTTGGTGACGGACATCTTGAATACTTCTGCCTTGTACAGCTCTTCCTTCACTTCGTTCAGCTTATGGGGCTGAATGTAGGCAATAATTAGTTTCATATCGCGTGCTTCCCCCTGCGCTTACATCGAGCTGAATATCTGGAATCCGGCGTACGACTCCATGCCGTGCTCGCCGATATCCAGACCCATCATTTCTTCGGTTTCGCTTACCCGGAGCAGCCCGGCTGCCTTGAGCGCTCCGAAGAGCACCAATGTGGTCACCACGACCCAGGCAAAGACCGCGAGGACACCGATCAGCTGAACGCCGAGCTGTCCCAAACCGCCGCCGTAAAAGAGTCCGACGATACCGGAATCGTTCACCCCGTCGGCGAAGAGGCCGACCGCCAGCGTTCCCCAGGCGCCGCATACGCCGTGGACCGAGATTGCGCCGACCGGGTCGTCAATGTGGAGCACCTTGTCGAAGAACTCGACCGAGGCAACGACCAGGACGCCGGCGAGCAGTCCGATGATCACCGACCCCAGCGGGTTTACGACCCAGGTGCCGGCGGTTATTCCGACGAGGCCCGCGAGGGCACCGTTGAGGGACATACTCGGATCCGGCTTTCCGAACCAGAGCCAAGAGGTGATCATAGCACCGATTGCTCCCGTCGAAGCCGCCAAGGTCGTCGTGACCGCGACATGGGCAATCGTCAGGTCCGTACCGGAAAGAGTGCTTCCGGCGTTAAACCCGTACCAGCCGAACCAGAGGATAAAGACTCCCAGCGCCGCCAGGGGCATACTGTGTCCCGGAATAGCCTTTACAACGGTTCTTCCCCCGACCTTGACGTACTTTCCCTTCCGGGGCCCCAGGATCGTGGCGCCCATCATGGCGGCCCAAGCACCGACCGAATGGACGACCGTACTACCCGCAAAGTCGTGGAACCCCATCTCGGAGAGCCATCCGCCGTTCCAGATCCAGTGACCCGAAATCGGATAGATGAGGGCAGATATCACGACACTGTAGATCAGGTACCCGGTAAACTTGGTTCGTTCCGCCATGGCACCGGAGACGATCGTCGCGGCGGTCGCCGTAAAGACAACCTGGAACATCCAGTCGCGAAAAACCGCGCTGTCGGCTCCCGCCAAGAAGAACTGGTCGGTTCCGATGAATCCTCCGGCGGAGGAGCCATACATCAAGCCCCAGCCGATAGCCCAGTAGGCGACGGCCCCGGCCGCAAAATCCATCAAGTTCTTCATGATGATGTTTCCGGCGTTCTTGGCACGGGTTAGTCCCGTCTCAACCATGGCGAAGCCCGCTTGCATGAAGAAGACAAGGGCGGCAGCGAGGACCAGCCAGATCATGTCAAACGCTTGGCCATAGAGGGCGAGAGTTTCCTCGGTCGTCTGGGCGAAGAGCGTTGAGCCTGAGAAGAGCAGCATCACGCCCACTAGCAGCAACACCTTTCTCATAAGATGTAACCTCCTGAAAAACGATAGTTGCTCTGTTATTGCAATGGGCGTGCCAAGGACCGATGCCGGTTTTCCGGCTTGCCGGAGATGCGGCCGTAAAGGTATATCGCGACGGTAGTTACTTCCGCGCAAATCTTGCCGGCCGGCTGCCGGATAATCATTCCGAATGGTATTCCGAGGGGTCTAAAGCTACACAATTGTAGCTTTAAAGTTAAGTTCCTACAAGTTTGTACGGAAGTGTCGCGTGTCGATACCGTGCTTCTTGATCCGGAGCCCCATGATCCGCTCGGTAATGCCGAGCATTCGGGCAGCCTTCGCCATGTTTCCCTTCGCGGACTTCAACGCGTCCATGATGAGCTCCCGCTCGACATTGTCGAGGCTCTCCTGGAGAGAACCGGAGACCTGCGTGTCGGTGGACTCTGCGGACTGGAGGCTCGGGGGAAGGTGGTGGCTATGGATAACCTCGTCGACGCTCAGAAGCACCGCCCGCTCTACGCAGTTTTCGAGCTCCCGGACGTTTCCCGGCCAGTGGTAGTTCATCAGCAGATCGATGGCGGGGGTGGAGATTCTCCGGATGGTAACGTGATTCTTGCCTGCATATTTTTCGATAAAGTGGTCGGTCAGCAGCAGAATGTCGCTCTTCCGGTCCCTGAGAGGGGGGATGTGTATGGGAAACACGTTGAGCCGGTAGTAGAGATCCTCCCGAAAGACGTTCTGGTACATCAGATCCTCGAGGTTCCGGTTGGTCGCGGTAATAACCCGGACGTTGGCCCGGATGGTCTCATTTCCGCCGACGCGCTCGAACTCTTTCTCCTGAAGGACCCGAAGGAGCTTCACCTGGAGGGTCGGGGGAAGGTCCCCGATTTCGTCGAGAAAGATGGTGCCTCCGTCGGCGAGCTCGAAGCGCCCCTTCCTCGTCTGGATGGCCCCGGTAAAGGAGCCCTTCTCGTGGCCGAAGAGCTCGCTCTCGATCACGCTCTCCGGGAGGGCGGCGCAGTTGACCTTGATGAACGGTTTAGCCGAACGGAGGCTGTTGTAGTGGATCGCCTGGGCCACGAGCTCCTTTCCGGTGCCGCTCTCCCCTCGGATCAGGACCGTCGCTTCGCTTCGGGAAACCTGGGCGATCATGTCGAAGACGTTCTGCATGGCCTTCGAGTTGCCGATGATATTCGACGGCTTGAACCGTGCTCTGAGCTCTTCGTGGAGCCGGGTATTCTCCTCTTGGAGCTGCCGCTTCTCCTCCATCACGCTCTGGCGGATCTTGACCGCTTGGGCGATCAGGGACGAGATAATGGAAAGCAACCGGGCGTCGTCTTCGAGGTTCTTCCCGGGGTCGTAGGGCCGGTCGACGCCGAAGGCGCCGATGGTCTCGTTTCCGAGTTTGATCGGGACGCAGATAAACGAGATGTCTTTCTGCCGCTGCCCCTTCCGGGCCCCGGTCTTGTTCAGAAAGCCCGGGTCGTCCGCGACCCGGGGAATGATGCGTGATTTTCCGGATTCGACGACCTTTCCGGTAATCCCTTCACCGAGCTTGTAGCGTCCCCGTTCCTTCTGAGTCTCCGAAAGGCCGTGGGCCGCCTCGATAAAGATGTCCCCGGTCTGCCGGTCTAGGAGCGTGATGATCCCCCGGGTATACCCGAGATGGCGGGTGACCGATTGGAGGACCGGGTGCACCACGCGATGGAGGTCGAGACTCTGATCCAAGAGCTGGCTTATTTCAAAGAGGAGCGACAACTCCTCGAACTTGTCCCGCCCGGTGTTCTCTTCCAGCTCCGCTATTCCGTCTAACTGTTCGTACACGCCTGCTTGCCTTCCGTCTATATCCTAACGATCGATACCTACAGAATTGTAGGTTGGTATGGAAGGTACGACATTTTTGAAGCATTGTCGAGGCGGATGCCGAAACCGAGGCCGAAGCTAATCCTCGTCGATCATACCTTCGTATACGAGCTTTTCTTGGCCGCTCAGGGTCACGAACTGCTTGTCTTCGAAGATATCGGTGGCGTGGGCAAGATCCGCGAGGAGAACCATCTGCGGATTGGCCTTTTCGATCTCCTCCGGGGCGACCTCGCTAGGCTCTTCGCTGATAACCCCTGCGAGGTTCCGGGCAAGGTCGAGAAACGAGGTATCGAACTCCCTGACAACCAGGATCTCGCTCCTGTCGCCCTTGGCCTTGGCGAGGGCCTCTTCCAGCGTCACCCCTTTGACCACCCGTCCGGAAACCGAACCGCCTATGCCCTGGCGGCTCCGCCCGAGGATATTCCCCAAGAAGTGGACCTTGATGGTGTTTACCGGGATCGCCGATCGAATGGGGATGCCGGCGGTGCTCACGACCTTGTCGAACTTGGCGGCGTAACCGTACTTCATCGCCAGGCGGAGGGCGTTCTGGATCATCTGCTCCGAGTCCTTAACGAGCTCGGTCATCACGGGGAATATGCCCCAGTTCAGAAGCAGCTCCCGGGCCGACTGCTCCGACGCCGTAACCGCGATTATTGCCTGCTTCGGGCGGAACTTGCTGATAATCCGGGGAGTGTTTCCCCGGAGGGTCGGCGCGATAATCGCCTTGGCGTCGATCTCGTCTGCTACCACGTAGGCAGCCTTTGCCACGGCGTGTCCGATATCTCCTGAGCTTCCGTGGAACGAGAAGTACGCCTTGTTCCGCTCGAGGTACTCCGGGGACGACTCCACGGTAAGGGCGATGCGGTTCATCGTCTCCACCGACTTCGCCGGGTACTTCCCGGAGGCCGTTTCCCCGGACAGCATCACGGCGTCGGTACCGTCGAAGATGGCGTTGGCCACGTCGGTCAGCTCCGCCCGGGTCGGGCTCGGGTTGTGGATCATCGAGTCGAGCATCTGCGTGGCGGTGATAACCGGCTTGTTTTCCCGATTGCACTTCTCGATAATCCGCTTCTGGGCCAGGGGGATGTCTTCGATGCTCAACTGTACTCCCAGGTCTCCCCGGGCGACCATGACGCCACCGGCAATACGAATTATCTCGTCGATATTGTCGAGACCCTCCTGATCCTCGATCTTTGCGATAATCGGAATCGAGGCCCCCTGGGACTCGACGATTTCCCGGATTTGGCGAATGTCTCCTGGTTTTCGGATGAACGACGCGGCGATGTAGTCCACGCCGACGGATACGCCGAAGGCGATGTCGCTTTCGTCCTTTTCGGTAACCGCGGGAAGGCTGGTCCTAACCCCCGGAACGTTTACGTTCTTCCTGCTTCCAAGGCTGCCACCCGAGCGGACCACGCAGTAGATTTCGGAACCCTCGACCCTTTCGACCTCCAGATCGATAAGCCCGTCGGCGACGTAGATGTGACCTCCGGGCTTTACCTCCTCCGGAAGCGTCCGGTAGCTCACGCTAACGCGGGATTCGTCACCTTCGAACTGCTCTCCGCTGAGAACGATCTTCTGCCCGGTGGCCAAGGCAATCTTCTTGTCTCCGGCGATAACCCCGGTTCGAATTTCGGGTCCCTTGGTATCGAGAAGCGTCGCGCAGGGAATGCCGATGCGGTCGCTCACCTCCCGGAGGCGTCGGATGCGCTCCAGGTGTTCTTGATGGTTTCCGTGAGAAAAATTGAAACGGGCCACATTCATGCCGGCTTTCAAGAGCTCCTCGACGCTTTTTTCGTTGTCCACTGCCGGCCCGAGGGTGCAGACAATTTTTGTCTTCCGCACGAATCTCCGCGTCATAGTCACTCCTTTGTCGTGTCGACAGCTAGAGCTCCAGGATTCCGGTAACGTACTGCAGATCCTGAACCGCGATCATGGTTCCCGGCGTCCCCAGCGGCTCGCCGGGAATCAAGGAAACCTTCCGTACCAGGTCGTTACAATTGGCCGTCTTTACGATCGCCTGGACGTAACGGACCTCCTGCTCCCCTTCGTCTCCCCAGAGAGTCGCGAAGAGCGGCAAACGATGGAGGTAGAACGACGGAGCCTTTAGTTCCTGCACCAGGAGCATTCCCTCGGTGTACGAGGTCAGAACCTCGAGAACGGGCTCGAAGAGCTCGTCGTTCTGGATGTAGACGTGGAGCAGGGAGAGAGCCCGGTCCCGGTCGTCCTCGTCATACTCGAGCTCTTCTAGAATTCTTTGCCGAAGCTCTTCGTTGGAGTCGATCGCGACCAGCTCGTCGATAAGCTGTGGGTTTCTACTGAGCCGCGAGAGCGCGGAGAGCAGTTTGACGTGGCGGGTGCGTTGACTCTTCGGGCCGACGATAAAGAAGATGAGCCGTGCCGGCTTGTTGTCGAGAGACCGAAAATCAAGCTCCCCCGCAACGGTGATCGCCCCGACGACGAAGCCGTCCAGCTGTTCCAGGCTGCAGTGAGGAATCGCGATTCCCTGCTCGAACCCGGTGCTCGCCTGCGCCTCTCTTTCGCGGATCGCCGTGTGGACCGTGTCGGTTTCAAACTTGTGCAGGACCGGGCTGTGAGAAGCGAGGCGGGCCACTTCCTCGATCGCTTCCTCTTTGGAGTGAAAGCTTCGGCGGGCCAGGACGCACTCCGGACGTAGAATCGATTCTAATCTCATGTGGGTATTCCCTTCTTATTCGCCTTCGTCGTCCTCCTGCAGGAGAAACCGAAACTCCTCCTGGGAGACGACATCCTCCGGTGCATCACTCCCGAGGGCTCCCTGTTGGAGAGCAGCCTGGATTTCCCGGGCCCGGACCTCGTGAGACTCCAAGAGTCGGGTCAATTTTGGGAAGAAATCTTCCAGCTCCTCCGACATTGCGAACTTGCCTTCGATGCAGGCGTCGAGGAGCTCGATGTAGCCGTTGATCCCCCGGAGGAGCATCCGAAGGTATTCGGTTCGATGAATTAGGCGGAAGTTGTCCCGGAGTCGCTGGAGAATTTGATTGATCGCCGAGTCGACGAAGAGTATCTCTTCTACGATCTTTTCTTTGAAGATGGCGGGGTCTACGTCCAAGTTCAATCCCGTTCCGAGGGTCTTGACCATGGCCTGTAGGTAAAAAATGCTATCGTCGTAATTAACTGAGACTGCCATATTGGTTGAAACTTGACACACAGTAGCCCAAGTGATAGCTTTTGAAAACCTCTTTGCCATCGACTTACGTACGATGGCCGCGTGTGTCCATAAGGAGGAACAATGCGCAAGTACGAAGCGGTCTGTGTATTCCGGACCGACGAGGATCATTTTGCCAAGGGACAGGAAGCCGTCAAGGCCGGCCTCGCAGACCTTGGCGCTACCTTTGTCAAAGAAGAAGACATGGGGCAACGGGCCCTGGCTTATCCGATCAAGAAGCACGTTCAAGCCCACTACTACGTCTACTACGTCGAGATGGATCCCCAGAAGGCCCATCAGGTCGAAGAAAAGGTGCGCCACCAGGAAGAGCTCCTGCGTTTTCTCATGGTGCGGCGGGACGAGGACGAGAAGGTAATAATGCCCGAAAAGCCGGATAGACCGGCGGTGCCCGAAGCGGCCCGGACTCCCGAAGCGACGGCGGAGCCCGATACCGCAGTGACGCCCGAACTTACTGAGACGCCCGAACCGGCGGAGACGCCGGAGCCGGTAGAAAGCACAGACAGCACAGAGGACAGCTAAACACGCCATGCGAGATATCAATCGCGTTGTCTTAGTCGGTCGTCTTACTCGGGACGCGGACTTCAAAGTAACCAACTCCGGATTGCAGATCTGCAACTTTAGCGTGGCAGTCAACCGGACCCGGAAAGACGGCGACCAATTTGTCGACGAGGCCAACTTTTTCGATTGTGAATACTTCGGCCGATCGGCCGAGGCGGTCAACCGTTATTTGGTCAAGGGCAAACAGGTAGCTATCGACGGCGAGCTACGCCAGCAGCGGTGGGAGCAGGACGGGCAGCCTCGAAACAAGGTCGTCGTCAACGTGCGAGAGCTTCAGCTCCTCGGCGGCGGTGACCGCGGTTCATCCGGGGGCTCAGACCGGAGAAGCGAGTCACCGTACTCTTCGACCCGGCAGCAATCGGACGATACCGGAAGTTCGTTCGAAGACGACGTCCCCTTCTAAGGAGTAATAGCATATGTCAGACGAAAACAGCAGTTTTGAGGAGCGATCTCAAGGCACCGGATACCGCCCCCGAAGTGACTACCGAGGTGGAGGCGGTCGGGACGACCGCGCCGGCGACGATCGCGGTGGTGACAGCCGGGACGACCGCGGCGGAGGCCGTGGTGGCTTTCGAGGCAGGGGCGGCAGCGCCGGAGGCCGGCCCTATTTCCGACGTAAGGTCGACAAAATCAAGGCCCACAACCTGGTTGTGGACTACAAGCGGCCGGATGTTCTCAGGCGGTTCGTAACCGAAAAGGGAAAGATCCTGCCCCGGAGAATCACCGGGACTTCGGCCAAGAACCAGCGACGCCTGGTTCGGGAGATCAAGAGAGCTCGCTACCTTGGTCTTCTTCCCATGGGCTGACGCTCCAAGGAGTACCATGGGTGAACGCTCTAACAGTCAGCGGCTGGTCGAGGCTCTGAGTCTCGGCCTCCTCGGCGGCCTGTTTTTTCAGACATCGCTCTTCGTCTTTGTCTTCCTGGTGCCCGTTCAGATTGTCCGGGTACGGCATGGGCAAAGCTTTGGGGTGATCTCCGGTGCCGCCGCCCTGGCAGCGGTTTCCGCGTTCAAGCTCTACCAGGCGGTCCGGCTGGATCTCTTCGAGACTCACCCGTCGCTGTTGTTCGCAGATGTGGTCGTACCGGTGCTATTGATCGGCGGATTGCTGCTTATAGATACCGATGCGATTCCCCTGAAGAGGCGACTCCACCGGTTTTTCTTGGCGGTTGGTATTACGGGTCTCTTGGGGCTTCCCTTCTTTCTGCGTCCCCAAACGGGGGATGTCTTGAGGAACTTGGTCGAGCTCCAGTTGAGGGCCGCCGGGGTTCTCGCCGAAGGTGACGCGTTGATGAGTGCCCAACTCGACGTTGTTCTCGAGCGGGTAACCGACGTTGTGCGAAACACCTTTTTGTTGGGTTACTGCGCCGTGCTGACGTCCAACTGGTACATGGGGACGGTTATTGGGATGCGGACCCTCGGACGACGCGAGGGCTTTCCGGAGCTGCAAAGGTTCTTTCTGCCGGCCGACATGGTCTGGTACCTTGTGGGCTCCCTCGCGGTCGCGTTGATGGCCCGTCTCTTCGGCACCGAGACTGTCGGGCATGTCGCTTGGAACGTTGTTTCGGTTATCGCCTTCTTGTACGCACTGCAAGGAGTCGGTATTCTCTGGTACTTGATGGAGCGTAGCGGCGCACCGCCCTCGGTTCGCCTTATCGTGCCGCCGGCCCTGGCCATTCTATTGTTTGTGCCGGGACTCAACTACATTGTGCTTCTGGGACTTCCGGGTCTCGGAGTAAGCGAAACATGGATTCATTACAAAAGAGGCTTAGAGCAGGAGGAACCATAATGCGAGTAATTCTGAACCGGGACGTCCCGAATCTCGGGGAAGAGGGCGATGTACGAGACGTTGCCCCGGGCTACGCCCGTAACTACCTCATGCCGAAGGGACTGGTAATCGCCTACAACCAACAGAACCTTACGGAAATAGAGAAGCGACGAGAGGTAATCGAGCAACGGAAGGCGGAAAAGCGCACCGCCGCGATGAGCACAAAAGAGCGCCTCGAGAGCCAAGAGCTGGTTATCGAAGTGAGTGCCGGACAGAACGGCCGGCTCTTCGGATCGGTTACCACGGCGAACATCGTCGAAGCCCTTGCGAAGGAAGGACTGGAGGTCGAGCGCAAGCGGGTAGACATCCCGGACGGCACCATCAAGTCCGTCGGGGTCCATCCGGTCCGGGTAAAGCTCTACGAGGACCAAGAGGCCACTATCAAGGTAAGGGTTAAGCCCCAGGGCGAGGCGGAAGTCCCGGCCGATGCTCCGGAAAGAGCCCCGGAGGAAGCCCCGGCGCAGGCCGCCGAGCCGGAAAATACGACCGGTGCCCCGGAACAAACCGAAGCAACCGCGACCGACGCGCCCACCGAAGAGGAAGAGACGGAATAACACCACGTGGCCTCGGAACCTCTAAAGGACCGTATTCCTCCTCATCACGCCGATGCGGAGGTTGCCGCGTTGGGCGCCATCCTTTTAGATCCCGGGGCGCTTGGCGAGCTCCTCGCTTTCCTTCGTCCCGACGACTTCTACAAGGCCGCCCATAGACGGATATTCGAGGCCGTCATTGCCCTCTCGGAGCGAGGAGAGGAGATCGACCTTATCACCGTTACCCACGAGCTCCGGGCCAAAGGACAGCTCGAACAGGTCGGGGGTGCGGCTTACGTCTCCTCGCTAAGCTCCAACGTGCCCACAAGCGCCAACGTGGAGTACTACGCCCGGATCGTAAAGGAATCGAGCGTACGGCGGCGGCTCATTCGCATTTCTCACGAGGTGCTTGCCTCCGCCTACGACGATAGCCAGGATAGCCGGCGGGTGATCGAGGAAGCGGAAAAGCGCATTTTCGACGTCGCCGAAGGAACCCAGCACGTAAGCTTTCTTCCGGCCCGGGAGATTGTCGAGCGAACCGTAGAGGCCATCGAGCGCCTGTACCACACCAAGGACAACTACACCGGCATTCCCAGCGGGTTTCCGGCGTTGGACAACATGCTTAGCGGGTTCCAGGACTCGGAGTTTATTATCATCGGGGCCCGGCCGTCGGTCGGTAAGACCGCTTTGGCGTTGACCATGACGGCGAATATCGCGATCCATCAAAAGATACCCTGCGGATTCTTTACCTTGGAAATGTCCAACATGGCGCTTATGCAACGGCTCATAGCCAGCGAGGCCCGTATCGGGTCCCAGACCCTCCGGACCGGTATGCTCAAACCGTCGGACTTCAAGAGTCTGACGGACGCCGCGGGACTTATCTACGAGGCGCCGCTATGGATTACCGATGTCCCGAATATGAAGCTTCTCGATCTTCGCTCCCAAGCCCGGCGGATGGTCGCGCAAATGGGCGTCAGGATCATCTTTATCGACTACATCACCCTGATAAGCTCGGAGAATGCTGACCTCCCGAGGCACGAACAGATCGCCGAAATTTCCCGGTCTCTCAAGGCCCTCGCGCGAGAGTTGGAGATTCCCGTTGTCGCCCTTTCGCAGCTTACCCGAGACTCCGAGGGTAAGCGGCCGACTCTTGCCAATATCCGGGAATCCGGATCCATCGAACAGGACGCGGATGTGGTAATGTTTCTCCACCGGGACCGGGGGAGTGACCGGGATACGGAAGGTATTCCCAACGTTATCGAGACCGAGCTGGTCGTCGCGAAACAACGAAACGGTCCCGTCGGGACGGTGCGCATTGCCTTTGTTCCGAAGTACACGAAGTTCGAATCCTTAGCCGAGCAGCCGTATTAGGAGGAGGTTTCCATGAGCCTGCGGGAATACGTTGACTTTCAGTCTCTCGAAAACGCCGCCGAAGACCTTGTAATCGACGAGTTGGAGCGGCAGTTGACGGGGACTATCGATCCGAAGATTCCTCGCAACGCCGAGGCGGTCCTCGATATGGCGGCCTACGCGCTAAACATTGTCAAACCGATGTACCGGGTAAACCTCCTGGGACGACTCTACACCGGGGCCCTTCAGGCGGAATACGGTGGCATCATCCGCTCGGCGGTTCGGGAAGCTATCGACCGGATCTCCGATAATCCACCGGGGGGCGCTTAACGTCGGATAACATCGATATCGAGGCGGTAGCGCTCGACATCGGGTAGCTGCCCTAAGCGCGTTTCGGTAGTCGTTAATCGTTCGACAACACCTTCGCTCGACGGGACAAAGCGTCGGCGGTCCGAGAACACCACCCATTCGCCGTCTTGGAAGACCTGAAGAGTGTACCGAAGCCGCCGAGACTCTCGGTCCCAGGCGTAGACGGCCCCGTCGGTCCCCGCAGCCACTAAGAGGCTCCCGTATACCGCCGCGGACACCGGAAAGCTATTCGACGACTCGAAGGAAACCCATCTTCTGCCGTCGTACTCGGCGAGCTCCCCCGTCGGGAGGTCGGAAATAAGGCGGCCGTTGTCCGGAGCCACGAGAAGCAGGGCGTCGAGGATCTCCTCGTTGCGCTCCGCGAGGACGGTTCGCCGGTCGAAAGAGGTGCCGCTGTACCGGGTCAAGGCGGTCGATATTTCGTCTCCCCGGCGGATAAGCTCGATGGCGTAGAGAACCCGATTGTTCGGCGCCACGGCGAGACGATACGCCAGAAACGCCTCGGTCGGTAGTGGGACCGTTTCGCCGGTAGCGGTATCTACCCGGATTAGAGAAGAGTCGAAGCTGTCCGACCGAGTCTTTCCGATAACCATCCGGTTGCCGGCGAGGCTCACAGCCGCTTCGACTCCGACGCCGGAGTACAGGGTGTCTACCGTAAGAGTCTCGGGATCCAAGGAAGCTACCGCTCCGTTTGCCTCGACCAGGAGAAACCCTAGAGGGCCTAGGGAGACGGTTCTTACGCTTTGGCTAATTCCGTCTACCGCTTCCGTTTGCCGAAACCCCGTTACGTTTAGAAGCCCGATCCCCCGGCTTCCCGGTTGCCAGAGCAACAGGGTGCCGTCTTCGGAAACGGCGAGGTGGGACGGATTACCCACCGGATTGTCCGCCCGGTCAAACCGGATCCGGCCATTCTGTGCGGCAAGGTCTCCGTCCATTACCAAGGGGCTCGAGAGAGAGAACAGCGCCTCTTCGGTCGCAAGGTAGAGGGTGTCCTCGTGACCCACGACTGCAGATACGGTGTCGACCGTTCGCTCCACCAGTACCGTCGGCGAGGAGCCGCCGAAGGGAAGGAACTCCAGCTCTCCGGAACGGGTGCCCCCGAGGAGCCGGGCGCCGGAAAAGGATACCGCCGAGGGTTCCCAGCCGGGCAGACGAGCGTTCCAGAAGAGGGGGAAGATTCGGTCGTCGGAGAAGCGATATCCCGAGAGCTCTCCGTCGGTTCCGAGGACCGCGATGGCGCCGCTATCCGGGTGAACCGTTACCGAGGCGACGACCCCGATGGTGGTTCGCGCTTCTACCCGCCCATCGACAATATCGACGACCAGGAGCTCTCCCCGGGAGACGGCCGCGATGTGGCGCCTCGACGGCAAAAGCGATACGTGCTGCAGCTGAGTTGCAATCCGCAACGACTCTATTCTCCGTCCGGTTTCGAGATCGAAGTAGAAGATTTCCCCCGTCGCGGGGGCGTAGGTCATGATGTTTCTTTCACTCCGGGCGATCACGAAATAGGAGACGACACCGAATCCGAGATCTATCAACGACTCGGTCCGGCCGGTATCGGCGTCGAGAAATCGAAGGCTCCTGATTTCGGATACCGCGTAGACCAAGTAGCTGCCCTGGGGAGAGAAATCGATGTGGGTGATCGGATTGGACTCGTTAACACCGTAGAGCTCCCTACCCTGACGCCAGTTCCAGGCGCTCACGCGGTACTCCTCGAGGCCCCGAGCCTGAACAACCGCCAAAACATCGCTGTTCTCCCTTAAGACGACTCGGACAATAGGGTAGGGGCCCACGTTCAACCGGCTAAGAAGTTGACCCGACTCGTTCCAGACCTTTACGGCGCCGTCGGCACCGCCGGTGGCGATAACCCGGGCTTCCGGGGCCACGGCGATGTCACGCACCGCGGCGGTGTGTCCCGTCCGAAGGAAGACCTGGCTCGAAACTGCGTTAAGGGGAAGCAAGCAGAGTAGAAGACCGAGGAGTAACTGCTTTTTCATCGGCGGCCTCATCTTTGCGCAAGAAACAACACATCACCCAGAAAGGCAAGTACGATCAAGGCTAGTACAATAACCGTCCCCACCATCTGGTAACGATACACTATTTTCGGTCTCAAGGGGCGTCCGCCGATTCCCTCGATCGTGTAGAGAAGAATTTGGCCCCCGTCCAACACGGGAATCGGTAGGAGGTTCATAATAAAGAGGGCGACGCTCAGGACGCTTAAGAAACTAAAGAAGGAGCGTACCGCCTCTCCGAGGCCTGTCTCCAGGCCGCTGGTCGCTACCTCGCCCACGATGTAGGTAATCCTCAAAGGGCCCGCCACCGCCTGAGTGACATCTACCCCGCGAAAGAGCAAGCCGATGCTTCGGACGGAAAGAACCAGCGTGTCGACCGTCTCGGAAATCCCACGGCCGACGGCTTGGAGGGGACCGTAGTCCGGTGTCTCGATAACCATCGGCGCGAAGGCAATCCCGACGTCCGGCAGACCGGATTCCGGGTCCACCCCGGGGACGAGGGTCGTCTCGACCCGCGTCCCGTCTCGGGAGACGGTCACATTCACCGGGTCAGAGGTGTCTCCAACGAACTCCATAAACGCCAGGGAGTGTCGGATCTCCCGGCCGTTCACCGAAAGGATGCGGTCGCCGGGCCGGAGACCCGCAGCGTCGGCAGAGGAGCTCTCTTCCACGTGCCCGACTACGGGCTCGACCCAGGGATAGACGCCGATTTGGCCGGCCCCCGTCTGGGGGTTGAGCTTCGGCTCCAAGGTCGCCGTTAGTTCCCGGCCGTCTCGCCGTACGGTGAGGTTCAACTGCTCGTCCGGTGCCCGGGCGACGGTCTGTTGGATGTCCCGGAAGCTCACGATCTCTTCGTTGTCGATCTCGACGATCACGTCGCCGGACCGCAGCCCCGCATCATCTGCCGGGAACGGACCTTCGGAGTACTCGCTCGCGAGGACTATCCGATTCGGAAAGGTTTCGATGGAAAAGCCGAGGCCCCACATGATTGCAAACGCAACGACGGCAAACAGCAGATTGACCGCCGGCCCGGCAATCGCGACAAAGATACGTTGCAGAGGCGACGCTCCGAAGAAGCTCCCCGGTTCCCGGGGAATCTCCTCCGCCTCTTCCTGCCAGGCGGTCCGCAAGGACTCTTCGCCCCGCATCTTACAGAACCCGCCTATGGGGAAAACGCTCACCTGATACTCGGTTCCCTTGTAGGAGAAGCCGGCGAGACGGCGCCCCCATCCGAGGGAGAACACTTCGACGTCGATGCCGACGAGCTTTGCGGCAATCAGATGGCCGAGCTCGTGGACGAAGACCACGATACCCAAACCGGCGAGACCAATAACAATATTTAGAATCATACTTTCTTCTCTAACTCACTGTACGAAGAGTGGCGCGTAAAGATAGAAGAACACCGGCGCGGCGAAGAGGGGAGAGTCTATCGAATCGAGAATGCCTCCCCGTCCCGGGATAATCTGCCCCGAATCCTTGACTGTCGCCGATCGTTTCAGGGCTGACTCGGCGAGATCCCCGAGAATCGTCGTGATCCCGAGAGCGCAGCCGAATAAAAGGGCCACCCAAACGGGTCCCGGAAAGAGCGCCGGCCGGACCGCTCGTGCGGCGAGAATGATGCCGGGGGAAACCAGGAAACCGAATACGAAGCCGACCAGGCTCTTCTTCGGGCTTATCGGGAGAACCTTTCGGCTGTTCTTTCCAAAGAGCATGCCGGCGACATACGCGCCGGCGTCGTTCAAATATACCGCTCCGATAAGGACGAGAAGCAACTCCGAGGCAGCAGGATAGATTGAAATGCGAATAACATACGCAAGGAAGAGCCCCGGGTAGATAAGAATAGCCGCGTGGGCCGATACCGCAGGCAGGATCGCATCGAAATCGTTCTCGTTTCTCCGGAACGCTTGAGCGGCGAGGATGGCTCCAAGGATGGCAACCATGACCCCCGAGAAGAGTTCCGGGGAAAAGCCGGAGTGTATAAGAAGCATCGCGACTACCGGAGGCGCCGCTCCCATGACCGGCAGAAGCACTACGCTCCCGCGGTAGGCGGCAATCCGTTTTTCGAAGAGACGGCCGAGCTCCCAGGCCCCGAGAGCCGACGCCGCGACCACCAGAAGGTGGAAGGCGAAGTTGCTGTTCTCCCGTCCCGAAAGAACCAGCGCCACCAGGCCGGGTATCCCGATGATAAAGACGAGGATCCGAAAGTAGAGGTTTCTCATCTACTTCCGCCGAAGTTTCGTTTTCTCGATTCGAAAAACCGGAGCGCCTCGAAGACATCCTCTTCGGTCCAGTCCGGCCAAAGCTTCTCGCTGAACATCAGCTCCGAATAGGCGCTTCCCCAGAGGAGGAAGTTGCTCAACCGGTACTCGCCCCCCGTCCGGACAATCAGGTCGGGATCCGGGAATTCCGGAAGGTCCATAAAGTTTCTCAAGGTGTCTGCGGTTAGAGTCTCCTCGCCGGTATGCTCTTTCCAGCGATTGACGGCCCGGACAATTTCGTCCCGGCCGCCGTAGTTGATGGCAAGGTTTACGCTGATCTTCGAGAAGCCCCGGGTCTCCCTTTCGACGGCCTCGAGCTCTCGCCGGACCGCGCTGGGAAGGTGCTCCACGTCTCCGCTGTAGAGGACATGGACACCGTTCTCCTCGTAGAAGGGGAACTCCTTTCGGAGGTTTTTGCCTACCAGGCCCATCAGGAACTTGACCTCCTCCGGAGTTCGTTTCCAGTTTTCCGTCGAAAAGGTGTAGAGAGAGAGGTGGGGAATTCCCATTTCAGCGGCGCCCCGGACGACCCGTTTGGCCGCTTTGAGCCCTTCTTCGTGCCCCCGGGTCCGGGGGAGGCCACGCTTCAGGGCCCACCTTCCGTTACCGTCCATGATAAACCCGATGTGCTGAGGCGTTTTCGTCTCGTCTTTTGTGCCGACCTTGCCCGGCTCAGTGGTTAACTTCATCCGCTCCGCAGTTAGATTTCGAGAATCTCGGTCTCTTTCGCCTCGACGGCTTCGTTTACCTTCTCCACGTACTCGTCGGTCAGCTTCTGTACTTCGTCGGCCGCCCGTTTTTCGTCGTCTTCGGAAATGTCGCCGGCCTTCTGTGCCTTCTTCAGCTCGTCGTTCGCGTCCCGGCGGATGTTCCGTATCGCCACTCGTGCTTGCTCCGCCATATTCTTGGCGACCTTGACGTACTCTTTTCGGCGCTCCTCGGTGAGAGGCGGAATGTTAATCCGGATAACCTTTCCGTCGTTGGAAGGATTGACCGAGAGCTCCGATTTCTGGATAGCTTTCTCGATCTCGTTGATTATTCCCTTATCCCACGGCTGGATTACCACGAGGCGCGCCTCCGGGACGCTGATGGTCGCCACCTGGTTGAGAGGGGTGGGGTTTCCGTAGTACTCGACCTTTACCCGCTCGAAGAGTGCCGCCGATGCACGGCCCGTCCGAATCGTATTCAACTCTTCTTCGAGGGCCTGGATCGACTTCTGCATCCGATCTCGCGAGTCTTTCAAGACCGCATCCATCTTGTGCTCCTTTTAGGCTTGTGCTCCTTTTAGGATAGCTCCTCACCGACCCGAAGGTAGAGGAATTCGACTACGTTGACGTCCGTGCCGATCTCCTTCCCGATATCTTTGGCGACTGCCCCTACCGTCCGCTTGTCGTCTTTTACGAACGGCTGGTCGAGAAGGCAGATCTCCGACATATGCTTCTTAAGCTTTCCCTTTACGATTCCTTCTACGACCTTCTCCGGCTTCCCCATGCTCTCCGCCTGCTTGGTGAAGATCTCCTCCTGTTCCTTCAGGTAGGCCGGATCGACCGTCTCTGCCGAAAGGTAGGTCGGGTTAAAGGCGGCGACGTGGAGGGCCACGTCAAAGGCGAAATTCTTGAGAATGGGGTTCTCCCGGAGGGCCGGATCCCCGACGGAAAGCTTGACGATTACCCCGATATTCCCGGTATCGCCGTGAATGTAGTCGACAACGGTCTCGTTCGGACCGATATCAACCTTCTCGAAGCGACGAACCGCCATGTTTTCCTTAATCTTGCTGACCGCCTCGGCGATTCGCTGTCCCACCGAAGCGTCGTCTATCGGCGTTCCCTTCTCGAGAAAATCCGCCACCAGCTCTTCGCCCATGGCGATAAAGTCGGCGTTTCGCGCAACAAAGTCCGTTTCGCAAGAAAGCTCGAGGGCCCCGGCCTTGTCTGCGCCGATCTCGGTAAAGATGCGTCCCTCGTTGGTCGCCCGACCGACGCGCTTAGACGCCGCGGCGAGGCCGAGTTCTTTGAGAATGCGCTCCGCCTTGGCAAAGTTGCCGTCGGCCTCGAGGAGCGCCTTCTTGCAGTCCATCATTCCTGCCCCGGTCTTTTCCCGGAGCGATTTAACATCTGCAGCACTAATTGCCACCGTTTTCTCCTTAGTCTTCGTAAAGCTCGTCGCGGTGGAATCCCGCCTCTTCGGCGACCTTCTCCTCGGGAGTGGTTACCTCTTTCTCCTCGGGTGCCTCGTCGGGGACGTAGTCGGAGTAGTCCTCGCTGGTAAAGCTTGCGGCTTCCGGCTCTTCGGCCGGGGCCTCTTCGGCCGCGTCTCCTGCGACGGCGGCAACCGGGGCTGTCTCCACTTCGCCTTCCGCGGGGGCCGGCGCCCTTTCCTCTTCCTCTGGTATCTCTTCGTCGTCCTGGAGGCTCTCGATTACCTCGAGGCCGATCTCGTTGTCCGCCTCGATGACGGCGTTCGCGATAATCTGGGTAAAGAGATTGATCGCTCGGATCGCGTCGTCATTCCCGGGAATAGGGTAGTCGATACCCTCCGGATTACAATTCGTGTCGACGACGGCGATGATGGGAATGTTCATCCTTTTGGCCTCGGCGACGGCGATAGCCTCTTTCCGGGTGTCGATAATAAAGATGATCCCCGGAAGCTCCTTCATCTCCTTGATCCCTCCGAGACTCTTCTCCAGACG
>JBKHCS010000184.1:0-3734 GCA_046541715.1 Spirochaetaceae bacterium | reverse complement strand
GATCGTAGCGGTCTCCCCCTCTTCGACGAAGGTCGAGACCACCGGATGAGCGGTCGTGTCGGTGTAGTCATCGAATACGTTGTTGAAGGCCGTTTGAGCGGCGGCGAGGGTATTCTCACCAACTATGCCGTCATCCGAGTCGACGAACATATCATCGTACGGGTTGCCGTCGGTAAAAAGCCGGCTTTCGGCTACGTTGTCTTCGTCCTCGTCATCCTCGTCACCGGCGTTGTAAACGTCGATGTAGACGGTGTAGGAACGCCCGGCGGGAAGGCCGGCGATCGTAAACGAGCCGTCGTCCCCTTCGGCAAGCGCTCCGGATTGGGTGATCGCGATATCGACGTAGGGGTTTCCTCCAAAGCTCATGACGGCCTTGAGGGCCAGGTCGATGTCGATGTCCTCTTTCTCCTCTTCCAATTCATTGTAGAAGGATTCCCAGGCGGAGCCTGGTGAAGGATTCTCATCAAGGAAATCCTGGTACGCGAGGAATCGGCGCACCAGATCCTCGTAGTCGAGGTTGGCTACGTAGACCCGGGCTACGTAGGACTCGGTAGCCTGGGTGAAGATGGATCCTGGGAGGCTGGCGTTGATGGCCAAGGAGCCTTCGCTGCTTCGCCCGAGGGGGGCAAAACAGCCCGCGAGGATCAGCACAAGGCTTAGGACGAGGCCGGCCTGAGCCAACCTGATCGGTACAATACGTGGTATCTTCATGACTATTCCTCCACAGTCCATTGGACTCGAAGGGCTCCGGTCCCCACCTCGTCTTCCCGGCCGAGGAACCCGGCTCCTTCGTCGCCGAAGCTGACGACCTGAACCTGGACGCCGGAATTACGCTCCCGGAGATTACTTCCCGAGGCGACCTCGCCGCTCTCGGAGGCTTCACCCTCCTCTCCCGCGGGGACCTCCGTCTCTTGACCCGAGGTGTTGATTAACCGGACCCGGCCGTCGGAGACGGTTAGGATGTAGCCGTCGAAGACAAACTCGGTACCCCGGACGGAGGCCGTCGAGACCGTGCTCCGGAGCCGAAACTCGTTGGTTACACCCTCGGTGGTACGGACCGCGGCCCGAACCCGGCCAACCGGCATGAACAGGTCCGCCCGAAGGACCCCCTGCTGCTCGGCAAGCTCTTCGAGGCGCATCCGGGTCAGCGGCCGCACCTGAAGCGTCGCGTTCCCGACCTCGAGGGTAGCGGTGGAGTTAAAGCCGGTCGAGATGGTGGCCCCAAGGGGTACCGTTGTTCCCGTTTCGGCGGGGCTCCACTGGTTGTTCGTCAGAACCTCTACCTTGCCGGTAGTTCTCGTGATGGTCGCGTTCTGCTGAGCCGAGAGCATCAGCAGTGGTGCTATCATCAGGAGGACGACTATGAATGCTATTCGTCGTGTTTGCCGTTTCATGTGCAAACCTCCTTAGAAACCCGTTGAAAGATCAAGCCTGACCGCCCACTCCGTCTTGCGCTCCTCGGAGAAAGCTCCCAGGCTACCGGTAGCCGGGACAAATACCGCGGTGCGGAGCCCGAGTCCCAAATCGGTAAAGACTCGCGCCGCGACACCCAACTCCACTTCGGTTCCCATAAAGAGGGAGTCCGACTCCGGATCGAAGTCCGCGATATAGTTGCTGTCCCCAATATATCCCCTAAAGAAGCCTCTTCCCACGATTTTGGTTTCGAAATCGTCCAAGGTGGGGTGCCGCCCTGCGGGATCGGCGAAGGGCCGAAGCGAGTAGGAGAGCTCCGTCAGGATCAAGTTGGAGAGACGCGGGGAGAAGGCGAGGCCCAGGGTCGGCTCGTTTATCGGTTTGAACTCGTTAATGTTGAACCCGATGACGTCTTCCACCGGCAGGAAGGGGCTGGCGTAGAGTCCCCGGAGCGATGCCCGGGAGAATCGCCACTCCTCGATAAAGAAGCGGAGTCCCGTTCCGAGGGCGAAAGCGTAGAACTCGTTTTCCGCGGACCCGACGGTGCTCTGACCGGCGCTCGCGACGATAAAGCCGTCCCAGTAGCCGGACCGGCCCAACCGGGCGGTGCCGTTGACGCCGAGATACTGCGTGTCGATGGTGTCTCCGTCGGCCTCATCTCGGAGGTCCTGCTGCAAAAGGCCGAAGAGCGTCAGCCCGCCGAAGCCGACGTCGAAGAGGCCGATCGCCCGCTTGGGACCGAAGAACTCGTCGTCGGTGGACTCTTCGAAATAGTCGGTGTCGGAGACGCGGATGCTCGACGACGGGCTAATCAAGAGGCCCGTGTAGGCGCCACCGAGGCGGAACCGGACCCGGGGGTAGGTTAGATTGACGAGGGCGCCGTCGGCTACGTGGTTCAAGACCAGTCCGGTAGGATCCGAAAAACCGGTGCGCCCGACGGTACCCTGTAACAGGGAGCTCGAACCGAGCGCCCCGGGGAAGATTCCCCGTGCCCGGAGCAGATCTACGTCGAGGATGTAGGGGCGGTCTTCGGTGGCAGAGTAGCTTCCGGTGGCCGTTACTTCGAGGGTGCTTCCGCTCTCGAACCGTTCGAGACCGAAGAACCAGGCACCAAGACGGATGCTCTGATCGATCTCCGTCTCGTCGTACATCTCGCTGAAGCCGAGGACCGTGGTGTTATCCAGGGATCCGCCGTAGTCCCAATCGAAGGAGAACGCTAGGGGCGCAGAGAGAAGAAGCAAGAGGCCGGCGGCCAAGATAATAGCTCTGCCGGGCCCGGTGCGCTTTGTGTTCACGTATTTCATAGTCGCTCTCCTTCGGCGTAGGACAGCGCCCGGGCGAGCATTCGAAGGGCCCGGTCTCCGGGGATGTCCATGTTGACGATGGCGTAGCCTTCGGCGATCCCGATCGCCGAAACGTCCCGGGCGGCGTACCGGGGCCCCGGGAAGAAGCGGTACATGAGTCCTCCTGGGAGATCAAGCGATTCCATCAACAAATAGGAGTACTCTCCGAAGCTCACTGCGTCACCGGCGGACCGAGTGTCGAGGGCCCAGCCGAGGGTCTCGAGCTCCGACAGGGCTTCCCCGGGAGATGCGGTCTCGGGCAACCGTTCCGCGGCTACGAGTACCAGGTAGGCCGCGTTGCCGTAGCTCAGCTGCTCCTCTTCGAGCACGCTGTCGATTATTTCGTTCGATTGTCCGAACGCGAAGCCTGCGACGGCAAGAAAGAGAACAATCAGTCCGAGCGCCTTGCCGCGCGCCGTTAAAGGTTCCATCAAACGTCCCTCCTCTCCATAGAATTCCTGACCATAGTCTAATAGCTTTGCCCCCTGGATGCCATGAAAAAAAAAGAGAGAGTAAGAGGACCTTCTCTTGACTTTGGTAATACTATGTATTACTCTCTTCCCCATGCCAGGACCCACCCGGAAAGAAGAAGTCATCACCTTTAAGGTCGATGAAGCCCTCGCCGAGGCGATGTCGGGAATTCGGAACCGGTCGGAGTTTATCCGGCACGCGATTCTCTCGGCGCTCGGGAACACCTGCCCGGTCTGCAACGGCGCCGGGACCCTCTCGGTATCTCAGATGAAGCACTGGGCGGAGTTCGAGGCGCACCATCACCTGGAGACCTGCGCGGAATGCAGGGAACCGCATCTCGTCTGTGACCACGAGGCCGTCGCCGGGTCTAGGACGTAACGGAGGAATAGATATATGACGAGTCAAGTCTCCCGAGGTCTGATCCTCGGGATTGTCTTTCTTGTAGCGCTCTTCGCAGGAGTGAGTGCCTGGGCCGGAGGAGCCCAGGAGGCGGTGGACGACCACCAC
>JBKHCS010000183.1:0-3823 GCA_046541715.1 Spirochaetaceae bacterium | reverse complement strand
ACCACGTCGAAGAGACCCATGTCGGTAAGCTTGAGCTCCGGGATGACCGGGAGTGCCATAAAGGAGAGGGCTGTGAAGGGGTCGAGGGCTCGGTTTACGCCGAGGCGCTGGTAGGCGGTCTCGGTCAGGGCTGCGATCCGGGGCGCCACCTCGCCGGCGGGTTCGCTGGTCATAAGCCCCGCAATCGGCAACGGCAGGCTATCCAGAACTTCGCCCCGGGAGACAATGCACATACCGCCGCCGATTCGCAGGAGCTCCTCGGCGGCCCGGAGCATGTCCGCATCCGAATCGCCGAGGACTATCAGATTGTGGGAGTCATGGGCGATGGTCGTGGCCATGGCGCCCCCGGAGGCGCCGAAGCCGGTGATGAGGCCCAGGCCGATGTTACCGGTCCGCCGGTGGCGCTCTATTACCGCAAGCTTCAGGACATCGTGTTCAGGATCGACCATAAAATTGCCCTGCTTATCCCGGGCGACCTCCCGGACCCTTCGTTTGGTTATCAGGCTGTCCGGGACCACTTCGATAACGTGTACCCTATCGCCGGCAAGTGGCAGGACGAAGTCCCCCTCCGTTACCGGTGCGGCATTGACCGTGTCGGATACCTTGGGGCGATCCGGAAGAGCCACGAAGAAGAGCGGAGCGCCCCCCTCGGCTACCCGCTCGCCTCGTTTGTACACCTCCCGGACGGAGAACTCGGCCAGGTCGTCGACCACAGCGATGTCGGCGAGCATCCCCGGAACCAGAGCCCCACGATCGTAGAGACCGTAGCCCCGGGCGGCGTTGACAGTTGCCATTGCCACGGCGGTAATCGGGTCGAGGCCCTTCGCCACGGCGGCTCGGAGGATGTAGTCGATGTGCCCCTCGGCAAGAATGTCCGCCGGCTGCTTGTCATCGGTACAGAAGGAACAGAGATGGGCGTTGTACTCGTCCACTCCTTCGATAAGGGTTGCCAGGTTTCGCGCCGCCGAGCCTTCGCGGATAAGCACCCGCATCCCGAGGCGGAGCCGAGCGCGCATCTCCTCCAGGGTCGAGGCTTCGTGGTCCGTGGTAATTCCGGCCCCTCGATAAGCGGAAAGATCGTTTCCCAAGACCATCGGGGCGTGGCCGTCGGCGGGCTTGCCGGCCTTGAGGGCCAGCTCGAGCTTTGCCAAGACCCCCGGTTCTCCGGCGAGGAGAGCCGGATAGTCCATCATCTCTCCGAGACCGAGAACCGCCGGCTCTTCGATGAGCGTGGCGAGGGCTTCGGCGTCGAGGACCGCCCCGGCATTCTCGAACGAAGTCGACGGGACGCAGGAGGGGAGCATAAAGAAGACATCCAGGGGCGCCCCGGCTGCGGCGTCGATCATGTAGCGGATGCCGTCGAGCCCCGAGACGTTGGCAATCTCGTGGGGGTCGGCCACCACCGTCGTCGTTCCCCGGGGAAGCACCAGGAGAGCAAACTCTTCCGGGGAGAGGAAGGACGACTCGATGTGAACGTGGCTGTCGATAAGCCCCGGCAGGAGGAATCGTCCCTCGAGATCGCGCTCTTCCTCGCCTCCGTAGCGGCCGAGGCCCGCGATAACGCCTTGGTCGACGGCTAAGTCGCCCTTAATCACCTCGTGGGTGTAGACGTTTACGACCTGCGCGTTCTTTAACACAAGCTCGGCGGCCCGGTTTCCCCGGGCAACTTCTATCAATCGTTTCCTATCCATAACTGCTCCTTCGTCTCTTTAAGTATAAACCCTTGTTGACAAGCGGAGCGCCCACCCCTACGCTGCGCCACGAGCCTATGAGCACGTTCTTCTACCGCTGCAGCCGGTGTGGCCGTGAATACGAGATTCTCCCCGAGCGCCTCCTCTGCGACCTGTGTTCCGCGGACCAACGGCCGGAGCAGCCCCTTTCCGGGATCCTCGAGGTCGTAAGCGAGGCCGTGACTCGACGCGCCATTCCCGCCGACTGGAGCGTCTACGACTTCCTGCCGGTGGCACGGGAGTGGTTTCCTCCGATACCTGTCGGCAACACCCCGCTCTGGGAGCCCGGGCGTCTCCGACAAGAGACCGGTTTCCCGGAGCTCTTTGTCAAGGACGACACCTGCAATCCCACGGGCTCCTTCAAGGATCGGGCAAGCGCGTTGGTCGCCGCCTACGCCCGCCGGGAGAAGATCGACCGTATTGTCCTGGCATCCACCGGAAACGCAGGAAGCTCGATGAGCGGGGTAGGCGCCGCCGCCGGCCTCAAAGTGCGGCTCTATCTTCCCGCGGCGGCCCCTCCTGCGAAGTTGGTGCAATCCCTGCAGTACGGCGCCGACGTTGTCCGGGTCGACGGCACCTACGACGACGCCTACGCCGAGGCCATGGCCTACCTCGCCGATCACGGCGGCCTCTCCCGGAACACGGGTCACAACCCCCTTACCATCGAGGGGAAAAAGACAGTATCCCTGGAGATCTTCCGGCAACTCGGGCACCGGACGCCGGACTACGTCTTTGTCTCCACAGGTGACGGGGTGATTCTGAGTGGCGTCTACCGAGGCTTCGAGGATTTGGTGACGGCGGGGTTGGCGAATCGCATGCCGACGATGGTCGCCGTCCAAGCCGAGGGCTCCAGCGCTATAACCCGGGCGCTGCGAGACGGCGCCTTCTCCGACCCCGTCTCTGCCACTACTCTCGCCGACTCCATCTCGGTGGATGTCCCCGCGGCGGGCTACTTCGTCGTCGACCGCCTCCGGCGCCACAACGGCCGGGCAGTCACCGTTTCCGACGACGCCATCCTCGCCGCCCAGAGGGAGCTTGCCTCGCGATCCGGGCTCTTCGCCGAGCCTTCGGCCGCCGCGGCCTGGGCGGGGTTCTTGTCCGTCCGGAACGAGTTGGAGAGCAACGCGACGGTGGTCGTGCTCGTTACCGGAAGCGGTCTCAAAGACATCGATACAGCGAAGAAGGCGGTGGGACTCTAGGCAAGGGTCTTCAGCCGCCGACATTCTCCACGAAGCGCACGATATCCTCGAGAACCTCGTCACGGTTAAGCTCGTTCACGAGCTCGTGCTTGGCATTCGGGTAGATCTTTACTGTCTTCTGACTCGCCGGCATCGCCTCGACGGCTCGGGCGCTGGTTTCGGCGGGAACGAAGGGATCGGCCTCGCCGTGGAGAAAAAGCACCGGCATGGTAAGCCGGTCGATCTCCGCATTGAATCGATCGAGAGCGACGACCTCGGCCTCCAAGAGTGGTCGCTTGTAGCCGCCGTGGTAGACCAAGGGGTCCTCGGCGTAAGCCCGGATGGTTTCCGGGTCCCGGGACATGCCGCCGGGGTCGCTGGGTTCCTGGGGTAGCTCCGGGAGGGCCAGTACCTCCCGGGCCCAGTTCCAGTCTCCGATTACCGCACCGAGGAATCCGACCCCGGCGAGGGATTCCGGATATCGCTCGGCGTACCGGGCGGTCAGGAGCCCCCCCATCGAGTGGCCGATCATGAAAAGCGGCAGGTCGCCCTCCTCCTGCCGGGATAGCTCCACCAGGGAGCGAAGGTCATCGACGACGTGCTCGAAGTCGGTAATCAGGGCCCGCTCTCCGTCGCTCTTGCCGTGGCCGATATGATCCGGTGCGTACACCACCGCTCGGGAGCGGGTAAGCCGCTCGGCCACGTGGGCGTACCGTCCGCCGTGCTCGGCGTATCCGTGGACCAAAAAGACGATTCGCGTTGCCTCTCCGTCGGATTCCCACCGCCGATAGAAGACCTTTCCCTCGCTACCATCAAACGTTCCGGTTGTCATTTCCACGGCAAGGATTCTAGCACGGCGGTTCGGAGGGGGCAACTGCGGTGTCTTACCGATCCTCGCCAATCTCAAGGCCGGCT
>JBKHCS010000182.1:0-3856 GCA_046541715.1 Spirochaetaceae bacterium | reverse complement strand
ATCTGATTGCTTATCTCTTTTTCGGCTGCTGCCATTCGGTTCTCCTTCTGTTGTCGCGGTCTCTACTTATCGGGGTTCGGGACCATAAAATCCCGGATGAGCGCGACGAGGTCGTCGTAGCCCTCGAGGAACTGCCGGAGCGTCCGGGCGGTCGCCCCGTAGGCGTCGAACTCTTCGACGGTCATGCCGTCGGCGTCGTAGGCCATCTTGAAGTCGTCGAACTTGCGCCGAAGCTCGTCGATAATCTTCGGGTCAACAGGCTTGTCGATACGCTCCTCGACGGTCACGTCCGATTCGTTAAAGCGCGTGGCCCAATTGTACGGAATGGTGCAGACAATGTCTCCCCCGATAAGCTCGGACCACTGGTAGTGGTTCCGGTACGCTGCGGCGAGCAATCGGGTTCGATACCCGGCTTTCCGGTAGAGCTCGTAGGCGTGCTTCATGACCGCCACGCCCGCCCACTCGAGGTAGTCCGGGTTGGTGATGATGTCGTGCTTGTTGGCGACCACCTTGAGCCAGTCGTCGACCCGCCCCACCATAATGGTACACACCGGGGACATCTCGCTCGTGTCCTTGCCCTCGGCTTCCCGGCGCTTTAGACCACGCTCCACCGCCTCGGCGACGGCGAGGGCCTGGGGTACGGTAAAGGAGACCGTCGCGTTGATGCTGACACCCCGGTAGGTAACCTCTTCGATGGCCGCGATTCCCGCCTTCGTCGCGGGAATCTTGACCTGGATGTTCGGCGCCAAGCTGTTGAAGTGCATCGTCTGCTCGACGAGCTTGTCGACGTTCCGGTAGTACTTCGGGTTCGTCTGGATGGAGAGGCGCCCTTTGAGACCCTTGTGCTCCTTGAAGGCCGGCATCAAGAGCTCGGCGCCCTTCTGCGCGAGCTCCTCGATAACCTGCCAGGAAATTTGGTCTTCCGTGGCGTCGCCCCGCTCGGCGATAATCTGGTAAATCCGGTCCTTCCAGAGGTGCATCTCCTTCTTAAGGACATTAAAGACGATGACCGGGTTCGTCGTCGCCCCGACGGCGCCGTGCTCGATGCCGTAGGTAAGCTCTTCGATGGAACAGGAATCGTTCCAGTAGTCGGTTGCGGTCGTCGTCGCTGTTTGATGTAGCGCGCTCTTGTACGAAGTTGCTGTATGAGCCATGTATCTCTCCTCAAATCCTCAAAATTCGACCTTCTTTTCGGCCCCAGTGAGGCCCTCGGTTCTGGACCGGCTCCGCTACCGACGGGCCACCTGTCCCGCCGTAGAGCCCGACCCACCGTCGAACCCTCACCAGACACCGTTCATCATAATGTCAGACAATATAAAACGCAAGGGGAAGCTGATGGATTCTACGCCGGAGGCTCCTCGATACCCAAGAGGCGCAAGGTCCTCTGGAAATGATTGCTGTGCCGCAGAATAGCTGCTTGCTCCGGCTTTTCTTCAAGAACCCGAAGAATATCCGCATGGTCATCGGCAGCCTCTTCAAGAGACGCCATGCTTTCGTAGGACTTCGCGATTTCCTGCCGCATGAAGGCCTGGAGGGTGCGGTAGACAGCCGAAAACAGCCGGTTTCCCCCTGCGGCGATGATTATCTCGTGGAAGCGGTAGTCGGCCAAGGCCAGGGACTCCGCATCTCCCTGCCGGGCCGCGGTACGCATTGCTTCGATCTGTTCTCTGAGTAGTTGAAGGGTCTCGTCTCCGGCGGCAGTGTCGCCGGAGACGCTTACCGCGAGCTTTCGAAAACAGATCGATTCGACGGCTTCCCTCAACTCAAGGACATCCTTCATGTCATCGTCCCCGAGAAGGAGGGCCCAGGTGATAGCCTCGAGGGAGATATTGGCCCGGTCACGGAGAAAGGTTCCCTTGGCGGCCTTCGACTCGAGAACACCGAGGTGTTGAAACACCTTCATCGCTTCTCGAATCGACGACCTGCCCACGCCGAAGGACTGGGCCAATTCCTGCTCGGTCGGTAGCTTGTCCCCAGGCCGATAGTGCCCCGAGGCGATGAGCTTCTTCATACGAGCCATCACCTGCGAAACAACGGTGTTCTGAGAGATGACGTCCGTGTCGGCGTGTGTCAGGCCGTCGAAATCTGTGTTCACGTTCTAAAATCCTGAGCTCCGTCGATAATACACACCGCCTTAGCTCCCCGCAATTGCGTCCTCAGATCGAATACGAAGAGAATCCACCGTCTATGACTATCACGCTCCCGGTCACGAACTCGGCCGCGTCGGACAAGAGCCAGATAACGGCACCGAGGAGGTCCTTCGGATCGCCGTAGGTCCCCGTCGGCGTTTTGGCAATAACCTGCTTCGCCCGGGGAGTATACTCGCCGGTCGCCTGATCGATGTGGAGGAACCTCAATTGCTCGGTCATGAAGAAACCCGGGGCGAGGGCGTTGACCCGGACCCCGACGTGGGAAAGGTGAACCGAGAGCCAGTGGGTAAAGTTCGCGACCCCGGCCTTCGCGGCGGAATAGGCGCCTACCCTGGTCAGGGGAACGATCGCCGTCATCGAAGCGAAGTTCAGGATGCTCCCCCGGCCCCGAGCGGCCATGTCGGCACCGAAGACCTGGCTCGGGATGATGGTTCCCAAGAGGTTGAGGTCCACGGTGAAGCGAAGGTCCTCGACTTCCAGGTCGAAGAAGGTTCTCTCCATCCCCGGCTTCGGCGCCCCTCCGATGGACTCCGTATCGCTTGCTTCGACGAAGCCCTTATCGGTACTGCCACCGGGGACGTTCCCTCCGGCGCCGTTTACGAGATAGTCCACCGCACCGAAATCCCTCTGCACCTGTTCCCGGACAGCCAGAATTGACTCTTTGCTCAAGACATCGCAGTGGTACGCCCGGGCGCTACCTCCGGCGTCGCGGATTTCCAGCGCCTTTTCTTCGGCCTTGTCCACTGACAAGTCCAGGAGCGCGACGTTGAGACCCAGCCGCGCCAATCCCTCGGCGACGGCTCCGGGGAGCGCCCCTCCACCACCGGTAACGGCGACCGTGTTGCCGGAGAAGGCAAAAACCTCGGACAGAACCGTTTCGTTCATCGTGTGCTCCTTTGCGATCTCACCCGAACCGTGCGCCGCCGTTCATGTCGATGACCTCGCCGGTTATGAAGCCCGCGAGGGGAGACGTCAGAAAGCGCACCGTGTGGGCGAACTCTTCGGGCTCGCAGAAACGGCCCACCGGAATCTTGGTGAGGACCTCCTGCTGCTGTTCCGGGGTAAGCTGCACGGTGACCATCGGCGTTTTGACCCAGGCCGGGGCGACGGCGTTGCAGGTTATGCCGTCCTTCAGGGTGTCGATGGCGACCGCCCGGGTAAGGGCGACCATGCCTCCCTTGGAGACGGTGTAGGAAATCCCGGAGCTGATGCCACCGCTCCGGGCGGAATAGGAGCTGGTATTCACGATGCGTCCCCACCCGCGCTGCCTCATCTTCGGGAGGACCCGTTGGGTCATCAAGAAGGCGCCGGTAAGGTTCACCCCGAGAATCTTGTTCCATTCGTCGAGGGAGGTCGTCGCGATACGTTCGTTCGAGAGAATCCCTGCGTTGTTCGCGAGAACGTCGACGGCGCCGAACTCCTTCTCTATCGTTGCGATTCCGGCATCGACCGCGGCGCCGTCGGTAATGTCGAGAGGCAGGGGCCTGGACTTCGGGCCGAGCTCCTCGGCGAGGGCCTTGAGCTTCTCGGCGACGAGGTCCACCATAAAGACGGTCAGACCGTCCTCGAGGTATCCTCGGGTTACCGCCTCCCCCATCGTCCCGGCGGCTCCGGTAACTACGGCTATCTTTCCATCAAGCATTTCCATCGTTCCATCATCTCCCGGTCGTCAGAGTCCTTGATCGTATGATAAACTGAATATCAGC
>JBKHCS010000181.1:0-3861 GCA_046541715.1 Spirochaetaceae bacterium | reverse complement strand
GGGCCCTCCGGACGCCACGGATCCACAACGCCCTCGACGCCTTGGTCGAGGCCGGTGGCTTGACCAAACCGGTCGCAACGCATCTCGGCGAAGCGTACCGCTTTTTTCGAAGATTGATAAACGGTCTCCGAATGCTCCGGGGAAACGCGAAAGACCTCTTTCTCCCGTCGGAGGATGCCTTGGAATTCTCCCACCTCGCCCGCCGGATGGGCTACGAAGGCCGCGGCGGTCTTACCGCGGCGGAAGAGCTCAAAATGGAGTTCCAGACCACCTCGGCGGAGGTCCGGGCATTCGTGGAATCCCAACTCGGCCGACAGGACGAGGAGCCGCAGCAGCTGCGGAGCGTCGCCGACGTTATCCTTAGTCCCCGCCCGGCGACCGACGAGGTCTTTCTCGATCTCCTCAGGCGCCGGGGATTCGCCAATCCCGAGCGGGGGGTCAGAAATTTGCGGTCCCTCGCCGGAGACGAAGAGCGACGCCACACCTTTGCCCACCTGGCGATACTGGCCTGGGATCTTCTTTCCCGGAGTCCCGACCCGGATATGGCGTTGAACAACTGGGACACCTTTGTTGCCGAGCTACCGAATCCCGAAGAACACTTTCGAGAGCTGCAGTTCCAGCCACGGCGCCTCTCGCTCCTCCTGGACATCTTTGCCTCGAGCCAGTTTCTTTCCAACGTATTGATACGCCATCCGGAGTTCTTTGAGTGGGCGACCAGCCCGGCGGTCGTCCACCGAAGCCTGAACGAGGCCTCCCTTCGAAGGGAGCTCGAGAAAGAGCGGCAAGCCGCGCCCGACGAGGACGCCTTTATGACGCGCCTCCGGCTCTTCCGGTTCCGGGAAATCTTGCGGATCGGCACCCGGGACATCTGCTTGGGGGTTCCGATCGAGAGTGTTGTCGGGGATCTGTCGGCTCTTGCCCGGAGCATTCTGGACGCCGCCCTCGCCTTCGCCTGGGAACAGTCGGAGCAGCAGGCCGTTTCCGGCGTAAGCCCCGACCGCTTGTGCATCCTGGCTTTCGGAAAGCTCGGGGGCAACGAGTTGAACTACAGCTCCGATCTGGACCTCTTGGCAGTCTACGAGGGGGACGGCTCGAGCAACCCGAGAGTAACCGCAGTCTACTCCCGGTGCGTCAAGCTTCTTCGTCGACTGGTCACGGCGACGACTGCCACCGGAAACGCCTACAGGATCGATATGCGGCTTCGTCCCTTTGGCTCCGCAGGGCTCTTGGTAAGCCCTGTTGACGCGATTGTTCGCTACTACGCCGAACAGGCCGAGAGTTGGGAGCGCCAAGCGCTCTTAAAGCTTGCGCCCGTCGCGGGAAATACGGAGATCGGCTACGAGCTCCTCGAGCGGCTCAAGGGGGAGATCGTACACACCGAGTCGCCTGAGAAGCTCCGTCGATCGATAGCACACATGCGCCGGGCGGCGACGGATCGCCTCGGAGACGCGGTCGATGTAAAGGACGGAGTCGGGGGCATTAGGGATGTCGAGTTCGTCGTCCAGGGTATTCAGCTGCTCCGGGCGTCCGAAGACCCGGGTATCCTGACCGGAAGCACCCTCAAGGCTCTCGATCTGCTGGAAGAACGGAAGATTCTCGACGCCGATCTCTGCAGCCGCCTGCGGAAGGACTACGTCTTTCTCCGCCGAATCGAGCATTTTCTTCAGATAATGGAAGACCGGCAGGTCCACGCGATACCGGATGATCCGGCGTACCGGAACGCCCTGGAGAAGCGCCTAGTCCGTACGGCCAGCCTCGAGGGGAGTCTGGAGTCCGAGCTGGAGGCCACCAGGCAACGCTGCCGCAGGACCTTCGACGACTTTATCGCAGGGCGGCTTCCGTAACGCGGATTCCCGGCGAGGACGGATACGGCAGGCCGTCAGCCGCCCTCGAACCGCGAAATAATCTCGGGAAATTCGTAGGTCACCAGACCGTTGTCGTTTACTTCCATCCGAACCCGACTGTTGTCGACCATGCCTTGAACGAGGGACTCGGCCTCCTGAACGCTGAGACCGGTTTCGATAACGATATCCGAGACCGTGATCGATCCCTTGAGCTTGTGAGCCAATTGAAAAACCTTCGCCTCCAAGTCACCGGGACCGGTACCGGGAAAGAAGGGGTTGCTTTGATACGGGAAGAAACTGCCGCCGCGGTTCCGGATAAGCGTAGACCCCGCCCGCAGCACTAAAAAGACGAGCATGAATGGGATAAAAAAGAAGAACGGAAATCCGAACCAGAAAAACACCGTCTGCTCCTGGTCTTCAATATAGCGCAGCGAGCTCGCGGATTAAAGAGAGGAGGTGCTTCTTTTCAAGACCCGAAGAGGGAGCCGCATTCGGATAAGGCCCGTCGAAAGCGCCCGTACGCCTCCTGGTACCGGAGATACTTCTCGCCGAAGACGGCGAACCGCTCCCGGCTCGGCTCGAGGCGCCTCGAAATCCTTACCAACTCGTCGGCCGCCTCGACGAGGTCACCGAAGTCTCCGAGACCCACCAGGGCGCAGGCGGCGCTTCCGAGAAGCTCGGCGTCGGCGACTTCCGGGATCGCCAGGGGCTTCCCGATCATGTCGGACTTGAGCTGATTCCAGATATCGTTCTTGGCCTGGCCACCGCAGACCCGGAGCTCGGCAATCTCGCATCCGCCCTGCGCAAGAATCTCGACCGACTCCCGAACCGCGTAACCGATGGATTCTACGACGGCGCGGCCCATTTCCGGGGCGCCGTGTTGGGCTCCAAGATCGATAAACATTCCCCGGCTGAACTCCCAGGCGGCACCCTGATGGATCGAGGGAAAGAACCAGGGAACATGGTGCTCTAACCCGACATCGACAATCTGCTCAAGCATCGTCGAGTAGGGGACGCGGTGTTGCCCCGAGATGGAACGAAACCATTCGAAGATCCGCCCCGTCGAGGCGAGAATTCCCGCGACGTTATAGAGTCCCGGAACGGCATGGGGCAGGCACCGGAGCCGGGGATCTGAGACGTAGCGGTCGTGGCAGTGGTTTATGCCCTCCGAGGTGCCCGCCCGGTCACAGGTTCGTCCCGGCCGGACCGTTGCGGTGCCGATGAGACTGGCGAGGAAGTCGCTTCCGGAGGCGAACACCGGGACTCCCTCCTCGAGGCCATAGGTTACCGCCGCCTCCCGGGTTACCCGGCCCATCCGGCCGGTCATCGGAATGTAGGGAGGTAGTTTTCGCGAGTCGATCCCGTAACGCTCGATTTCCTCATCACTCCAGATGTGAGGCGCAAACTCGTCGTTGGGAGAGATTGTCCACGCCTCGCCGGTAATACGAAAGGCGAAGAACTCGGGACAGGAGTAGAGGGTCGAGGCCCGGTCGTATACTCCGGGGTGCTTCTCCTTTAGCCACTGAATCTTCGGCAGGAAAAAGGAGCGGGTGCCTTCCGCCCGATCGCCCCGGGAATCGAACCAGAGAAGGACCGGCTCCAGGGGGGTTCCCGTTTGGTCGACGGGAATAATGGTCGGACCGTTCCCGCTGATCGCGATGCCGTCGACCCCCCGGAACTCCGGGAACTCCCGGCCCATCGCGATAAGAGCGTCCCGGAGGGCCCCGTCCCAGACACCGGCGGTCCATCCGTCCGGGGAGGAGGACGCCTCGACCAGGGTGCGCCGGTGCTCTGCCAAGAGCCTGCCTTCGGAGGAGACGACTCCAACCTTAATAGAAGAGGTGCCGATATCGATCGCTAGTATCCGACGCAAGGCCCGAACCATCTGTGGCGGCACGGTACCATGGGGACCCCGGGGGGTCAACATTCGGGCGGACGGGCCCTTACCGAAGGGATCTTGCGCGGGTATATTCAGGAGAAAGAAGGGAGGTGCATTGAACGATGACACGATATAGAA
>JBKHCS010000180.1:0-3921 GCA_046541715.1 Spirochaetaceae bacterium | reverse complement strand
ACGCCCACATGCAGGCCTGCGGGCTGGTCAACGACCATCTCGTGGACTGTTTTCGCCACGACGAAGTTAAGGAACCGGCCGGGGAATAGGAGTAGCCCGTGAAGCAACAGAGACGCCTGTCGATGCTCCTCTTCGGGGGTATGCTCTCCCTCGGATTCTATGACGCCGTCCGGGGCGCTCTCCTTCCGACTATTCGTCTCTCCCTCAACTTGCCCTACGGCACCATCGGCCTGGTGCTCTTTGTCGCGGGACTTGGCTATCCCCTGTCGGTTCTCTTCGGCGGTATCCTCGCGGATCGCTTCGGCTCCTGGCGTTTGGCGGTCTTGGGGTACCTGCTGATGGCGGGCGCCTCCGGTTTTGCCCCGGCGGTCTCCGGTATCGGGACCTTCGCCATCCTGATCCTGCTGATTCACCTAGGGCTCGGTCTTTTGGACGTAGCCTTGAATGCGATCGGCGGTGCCCTCTTTATCACCAAGACCGCCTTGATGATGAGCTACCTCCATCTGTTTTTCGGGCTCGGGGCATCGCTGTCCCCCGGCTACGCCTCGCTTCTGTTGGGCTCGGAATTCCCCTGGCAGACGGTCTACCTCTCGATGCTCCTCCTGGTTCTGCCCTTTATGGTGATGGCCTGGAGGGCTCGAGAGCCCCGGGGAACCGGAGCACCGAGCCCCGGTCCCTCGGCACCCGGAGGATGGACCGAGGCGTTCCGGGCGAAAGACCTCTGGCTCTTCGTCCTGCTTCTGGGTCTCGGTGTCAGTTTCGAAATCGGCGTGGCGACCTGGCATTCGAACTTTCTCGTCGCGGTCCGGGGCTATTCCCCCGCCGCCGGAGCGACGTATCTCTCGTTCTTCTTCGCCGCTTTTACCGTCGGTAGACTAACCGGAGGCCACATCGTCGAGGGAAGTGGCTATCACAACGCCCTCGTCTGGGCGCCGATTGCCGCAGTGGTGTTCTTTGTCCTGGGAATCCTCGTCGAAGGGGCCCCGATTATCACGTCCCTCTCGGGCTACTTTATCGGGGTGCTCTTTCCGACGGTTATCGCGGTGGTATCCCGGCGCTACGTCCTTCGGCGGAGCAGCATCATCGGAATCGTCATGGCCGGGGGTACCGCGATGCAGATGCTCAGTACCTGGGTTGTGGCGCTTGCCCACGAGGGTCTCGGGGAGCTTCTTGGGTTTGCTTCTATCTGTTTGTTCGGCGTGGCGATGGCGGGGTTGGGTTTTCTGTTCCGCCGGAGGTTGATGGTTTCCGGGGAGAGCCCGGCGACGCCACCGTCTGAGCCCCCGGTCTAGGATCCCAAGTCTAGAGCTCCGGGGCGCGCCGTTCGGATTTCCGAGCGCCCCGGCGGCGCTTCTCCTCGAGTCGCCGCCGTGTGGCTTCCTTGCCGGGGCGGGTAGGGCGTCGTTTCTTCTGCGTGCGGAGGGCGCCGACTATCAGCTCCTCCGCCCGCTGTTTCGCGATCTCCCGGTTTCGCAATTGGCTCCTTGTTTCCGAGGCGTGGATTACGAGCTCCCCCGATTCGGTCATTCGCCCCGAGAGGCGTTTACCGAGGCGCTCGGTTTCCTCGGGCGTTAGGGGGGCCGAGGCGACTTCCAGCCGGAGGGTCGCCCGGGTGTTTACCTTGTTGACGTTCTGGCCCCCGGGCCCTCCCGATCGGGAGAACTCGAATTGGCCCTTCCTCTCGATCCACTGCGAAACGCGCTCCCGGGTTTCGTTCTCGTTCTCCATAGGAACAGCGTACCGATCTTGCGCGACTCCGGCCAGCGAAGTAGTCTTTCGGTATGGTTCAACTCCTCGATTCGATCAGCTACCCTATCGCAATCGGCCTCGCCGTCTTCTTGGGTTTCGCCCCCTTCGTCCCTGAGCCGCACATCGTAGAGAAGCTCCGGATGCTCAGCCAGGGAACCCTCACCCGGCCCCTCGACATCTTCGATCTGCTTTTGCACCTGGCGCCTCTGGTGCTGCTCCTCGCAAAAGTGATACTCGATCTTTCCCGCCGGGGAGCCTCTTAGCTTGTAATGGTGGTGGGTCGGGGATACTTAGAAACAGAACGGATAGCCGGTTGGGACGAGCTCTGGGAGCTCTACCAAAGGGACGAAGGGTGGGGAACGTGGATATTCCGGGGCCAGAGACTCTACGAATGGGAGCTTGCGACGAGCCTCGAGCGCGCGGTGCAGGCTTACGATATCGACCCGGCCCTTACCAGACGGAAGGAGCTCGGTCTCCTGCGACGCTTCAAGCGACAGCTGCGGCATTTCTCGACCCACATACCGGCACATGACGACTACCTCGAGTGGTTCTCCATCATGCAACACTACGGCTGTCCCACCCGCCTCTTGGACTTTACCTATTCCTTCTTTATTGGGGTCTTCTTTGCCATAGCGGACGCCCGGGTTGGAGACACGGCGGCGCTCTGGGCCATCAACCGATCCTGGCTCGAGGAGCGCTACAAGGCTCAGGCTCCCGAGGAGGTGCAAGCGCTTCTTCCCGGGGACCCCCATATGAAAGGGCCGGAGATCACCAAGGCCATCCTCAACGGGCATTTTCCGTCCGTTCTCAACGTCAACCCGCTCAATCTGAACGAACGCTTGGTCATCCAGCAAGGCTGCTTTGTCGTGCCCTTGGATCTCGGCCTCTCCTTTATGGAGAACCTCCGGGGCGCGGTTGGTTCCGGAGAGAACGAATCCAACTTCCTAAAGATTCCCATCGAATGCAACGAGGGCTTTCTTCTGGAGGCCTTCCTGAACTTCCACCGCATGAACATCAACTACGCCGGTCTCTTCCCGGGGATCGACGGCTTTGCGCGCTATTTGCGGATGCTCCTGCCGCTTCCCGAAGGCTTTCTCGCGATCGATAAGGAAGAATACTAAGCTGGGCCGTCCGCCCACGCGAATCTCACCGAGTCCGGCACCCACGACCGTTATGCACCACATTCATGCTCAATATTAATGAACGAAATAGTAAGAAAAATCCGATTTCAATTGGGGGTGGCGTAACGGCCGGTCGACGGAGAGATCTCTGGATTGTCGTAGCAGCTCTGACTGCTCTACTGGTTTCCTGCGGCGGCGCCGGGCTGCCGTGCCGGCCTACCACCGGTCCCGGTGAATCCATCCCTCTTCGAAGAAGTCGTTCGGCTCTTTCTCTTCGGCGGGATAGCCGAGAGCAACGACGGACAGAGGCCGAATCTCCGGCGGTAGTCCGAGGAGCTCGCTCAGGCCCTTCTCTCGCTCCTCCCTCGGGTGGATTCCCAGCCAGCAGCTTCCCAGCCCTCGGGCGGTGGCTTCCAGCAATATGTTCTGCGTCGCCGCGGCGCAATCCTGTACCCAATAGTCGGAGAAGCTCCTTTCAGACATATCCGCGCAGACCGCTATGGCTGCAGGTGCCTCGTGGAGCATCTTCGCATACCGATGAAACGTCGGAATCGCATCGAGGACCGGTCGTTCCTGAATAATCACGTAGCGCACAGGCCGTATATTCTTGGCGCTCGGTGCATTCATGCCGGCCTTGACCAGCGCGTCCAGGGTTTCTGTGTCGACCGGTTTGTCGGTGTAGCTGCGGATGCTGCGGCGTCGGTAGATTTCTTCCATCGTTTAATCCTCCGCCCTTTAGTGTAGCGGGGACGAATCAGGGTTTGAAGGAGGGGGGATCTTGAACAAACGGCAACCTTCGAACGCTCTCAACAAACAGAAAGGGCTTCGGGAACCACCCCCCCCAAGCCCTCGATCTAGGTTGAAGGCAAAAGTATTATTCAGCCGGGAGCGGTCCAGCTCCCATTATCCAAGGATGTGCCATCGGCTTCGTAAAGGTTCCAGACGCCTTCTGATGCTTTTCCCCCAGATTCGTTGAAGGAGAGAATCAGGTACCCCTGATTAACATCGTCCGCATAGTACGTCGCAGTTACGGTATACTCCCATCCACTAC
>JBKHCS010000048.1:0-21584 GCA_046541715.1 Spirochaetaceae bacterium | reverse complement strand
ACCACGACCACGACCACGACCATCATGGTGCGATGAGCATGCCCCACATCGACCCGGTCGACCTCGGAGCCGGGGAGCGGCTGACGGTCGTGGCTACGACGAGTATCGTCGGAGACGTCGTGGAGAACATCGCGGGAGACGCCGCAGAGGTTACGGTTTTAATGGCGAGAGGGCAGAACCCCCATGCCTACGAGCCGACTCCCAGGGCGATGGCGGCGATGAACAACGCCCATATCGTCTTCGTTAACGGCCTCGACCTCGAAGAACATTTGATGGAGGCCCTCGAGGGTATGGATGCCGGGTACGTGGTGCCGGTTTCGGCGGGTATCGAGCCCAGGGACCGCGGTCACGGCGATGACCACGACCACGGCGATGACCACGACCACGGAGACCACCATCACCACGCCGACGGCGACCCCCACTTCTGGTTTGCCCCGACCAACGTCATCGTCTGGGCGGAGAATATCGCCGAGGCCCTGAGCGAGGCGGATCCGAGGAACCACGAGGGCTACGAGGCCAACGCCGATGCCTACATCGCTGAGCTCGAGGCGGTCGACCGGGAGATCCGCGCCGGAGTCGCCGACATCCCCCGGAGTCGCCGGAAACTCGTCGTCGACCACGCGGCCCTCGGCTACTTCGCAGACGAATACGGTTTCGAGGTGATCGGGGCCGTCATCCCGTCGACGACCGACCAGGCCGAGCCCTCGGCTCAAGACATCGCCGCCTTGGTCGAGGTAATCAGGGAAGAGGACGTCCGGGCCATTTTCGTCGGGGGGACCGCCGGCCGGGGCTTGAGAAACCTCGTTGACACCGTCTCCGAAGAGGTCGGCGTGGGTCTTCCGGTGGTCGAGTTGTTGACCGGCTCCTTAGCGCCCGAAGGCAGCAGGGGGGATACCTATCTGGAATTCGCCCGGTACAACGGCGAGGCGATAGTAGGAGCTCTCTCACGCTAGGCACGCTTTTCGACCGACTCAACTACGGGGGCCGGTGCCACATTCCGGCGATACCCGACACGCCGGCCCTCGAGATTGACGATATTCGCTTCCGCTATCCCGGCGCTCCGGCGGACGCCCTGGAAGCGATCACGTTAACCGTGATGCCCGGGGAGCGGGTCGCCCTCGTGGGACCGAACGGCGCCGGAAAGTCCACCCTGCTCCACCTTATCCTGGGAATGGAGCGGGAGCAGGCCGGACGGATCGCGGTCTACGGGAACCCCGCGCACGAATGCCGCCACCGGGTCGCGGTGGTTCCCCAACGGTCGACCGTCGACTGGCGCTTTCCGGTAACCGTCCGGCAGGTCGTTACGATGGGACGCTACGTCCACCTCGGTTGGTTCCGGCGTCCGGGGCCCGAGGACCGGCGCAAGGTCGGAGAGGCCCTCGAGGCGATGCAGATTGCCTCCCTTGCCGACCGGCAGATAGGTGAGCTCTCCGGAGGGCAGCAGCAGCGGGTCATGCTCGCAAGAACCCTGGCCCACGACGCGGACCTGCTTCTCCTCGACGAGCCCTTGAACCACGTCGACATCACGACCCAGGAGCTTATCTTCCACACCCTCGAACGCCTGACCGCCGGAGGCAAGTCGGTCATCGTCAGTACCCACGATCTTGGGGTCCTGACGGTGCACTTTAGCCGTGCCATCTTCCTCGACCGCCGCGTTATCGCCGATGGGCCGGTCGACGAGGTGATGACTCCGGAGACGATAGCTAAGGCCTACGGATTCGAGTTCCACAAGGACTACCATCCATGGTCGAAATAGTCTTGGAGCCGTTGGCCTACTCCTTTATGCTCCGGGGACTCGCTGCGGGGCTTCTTGCCGCGGCGGCCTGCGCGGTTCTGAGCGCCTTCGTGGTTTGGCGGGGAATGGCCTTCGTCGGTGACGCCCTTGCCCACTCGATTCTCCCGGGAATCGTGGTCGCCTATGCATTCGGCTTTAGCCTCTTTTTCGGGGCCCTCGGTGCCGGAACACTGGCGGTCGTCGGAATCGGGGTGCTCTCCGGGCGCCGGGCCCTCAAGGAAGACACGGCGATCGGCGTAGTTTTTGCCGGCTTCTTCGCATTGGGCATTCTGCTCTTGAGCCGCATTGCTACCTATCAGGACTTGAGCCACATCCTCTTCGGAAACATTCTCGGAGTCGCCCGGGGCGACCTTGCTGCAATGGGAATCGTCGTCGCCCTTGTGCTCCTCGGTATCGCCGTCTCGTACAAGGAGCTTCTGGTGACCTCCTTCGATCCGGCGCATTCGGTGGCTATCGGCCTCTCCCCGGAGGTTATCCGCTATCTGTTGCTCTTTCTTCTCGCCCTGACCACCGTCGTCGCGATCCAGACGGTCGGTGTGGTTCTGGTGCTGGCGCTCCTGGTAACACCCGGGGCGGCCGCCTCGATGTTATCGAAGCGGCTCCACGTCATCATCGGCCTGGCGACCCTCTTCGCGGTTTTTGCGACCCTCGCGGGGTTCTACGTCTCCTACTACTGGGACGTCGCCTCGGGGCCGGCGATCGTTCTCGCGCTCACGATTTTTTTTGCCGTCAGCTTTGTTTTCGGGCGGCTGCGGTCCCGAAACCGCAGGGTCTAGTCCGCCTCACGGCGCTCCACGGACCCGACGCCGTCTATACGGATGGCCTCCCGGCGTACGGTGCCGGAGTACTCGACGTTCCCGACCCCGCTTATCCGGCCGGTAAGCTCGCCGCCGGTCATCGAGAGCTCGACGTTGCCGGCGCCTTCGAGGACGATATCTGCCTCGTAGACCTCCGCCGAGGAGAACTCGATGTTCGCCGCGCCTTCCGAGTCCACCTCGAGGCGCCGGATGGTGCCTCCCTCGGCCCGAAGGCTGCTCGCTCCGCTATTGGTTATCGAAAGCTCCTCGGCCGTGACGTTCCGCAGCAGAATGTCGCTTCCCCCGGTGGACCGGACGGTCGTTAGGCGGGGGACTTGCACGTCGGCCCGGAGTCCGCCGCTAAACGGTGGGGCGACCCCCTCGGCCCGGAGCACCAGAGCATCACCCTCGACGTCGACGGTCGCAGTCTCGACGAGGACCGAATCCCCGGCGATCCGGAGGGAATGGCTCGGGCCTTCGGAGATCGTCAGACGCCATCCACCGGAGACCGACACTCCGGAGAAGTCGCCGACCGCGAAGCTTCGCTCGACCTCTTCGCCCGAAAGCTCGACCGACTCGACCTCTTTGAAAGCTTCGGCGAGAATGCTCTTCGCGCTCACCACCGCGACGGTTATGAACAGCAATGCCGCCACCACCGCGCCGAGGAGTATGGTGTTTGTTCTCTTCTTCATTTCGTTTGCTCCTGGTATTCCTTTTTGATTGCCCGGACTATCTCATCGACCTGGATGTCCAGGATCCTCAGCGATTCCACGAGTCGGGGAACCTCCTGTTCGATGAGGTCCCGCACCTTTTCGTCTCGGATTCGACGGTAAGCGCCTTCGGAGACGAAGTAACCGATACCCCGCTGGTTGTGTATTATTCCCCGGTCCTGCAGCGCGGCGTAGCTCCTCATGACCGTGTTGGGATTTACCTGCGTATCCATTGCCATCTCCCTGACCGAGGGGATTCGCTCCCCCTCGGTAAACCGTCCCTTTAGTATTCCCTCCCCGATGTAATCGACGATTTGCAAGTAGATCGACTGCCGGTCGTCAAACTCCATGGACCACCTCCGTCTCCCGAAGCCGGAGCCAGGTCAGGACCCAGAGAATCGGGGTCAGGGCGTAGGTCAGAAAGAAACGAACAATCCGGGACAGGGTTTCCGCTAAGTCGGCGAACCGCATCATCTGGGAGGCGACAAGGGCGTCGTCGATCGCCATGCCGGAGAAGAGCCCCGACGCCGCCGGTTCGCGGTAATCACCGAAGGCAATCCACGCAAGAAACGCGGAAAAGAGGGCAAATACCATTCCCAACGCGGCGAGACTCAGGAGGGTCTTGAGAAGGTTCTTCCGGCGGAAGTAGACCGCCCCGAAGAGAAAGACCGCATGGATGAGGGCGTAGCCTTTGATGGCTTGGAGTCCCTCGCCGGAAACCGGAAGGTAAAGGGCGAAGGAACGGCCGATGAGCAGCTCTCCGAGACCGGCGGCTACGAGGGAGAAGAGCCCGTACGCCAGGGACACCGCCACGATAAAGAGGAAGTTCGTGGTAAGAATCCGCTCGACGATCCGCTCGGCCGCCGAGACCGGGAGCATCAGATACGCCTGGCTCTTCTGCGGCAGGTGAAGGTCGATAAAGGCAAGGCTGGTCACGATGGTGCCCGAAATCAGGAGCGCCATGGGAAAGAAGCCTTGGTGGAAGTCCCAGGATGCGCCGCCGACAAGGTTGAGAAGGTAGATAACCGTAAGGGCACCGAAGGTCGCCCCTACTGCGATTGCGACGGCCTTCCGCTGCTCGATAAACGAGAGCCGGATAAGCAAGAGAATACGGCGAATCATCGGATGCCTCCTTCGTGAGCGGTAGCGGCGAGAAGCGGCAGCACCCGGTCCGGCTGCTGCGTCACGGCGTTGAACAGAAGCTCGATGTCGATTTCGCCTGAGGTGCCACCGGTGTTTTCTTCCAGGACCTGGTAGCCCCCGGGGACCCGCTCGTGCCAGAGCACCTCTCCTTCGGCGGCCTCGTCGCTCCGGATCCGGCTGGTTAGGCGTCGACCCAAGGTTTCGACATCGACATCCAGCAGAATCCTTCCCCGGTCGAGGATGACGATCGGGTCGAGGATCGACGCGAGATCCCGCACCTGGTGGGTCGAGACGACGAAGGCGCGCTCCTCCGAAAGGCTGCCGATAAGCAGTTTACGGAGTTGGCTTTTCGACGGAATGTCGAGACCGTTCGTCGGCTCGTCGAGAAGAACGACCCGGGATCCGGCGGCCATGCCGAAGGCGATGAGAAACTTCTTCCGCTGTCCGTAGGACATTGTGTGGAGCCCGGCGCGATCCGGAACCTCCAACTCCCCGAGGGCCTCGGCGAGGACCTCCCGGTCGAACCGGGGGTAGAAAGGGGCCCGGGTTGCGACGAAGTCCTTAACCGTCACCTCCGGGAGGGCGAACTCCTCGGGAACCAGGTAGACTTCCCCCAGAATCTCCGGGCGCCGCGCCTCGCTCTCTACTCCGAGAACCCGGCTCGAGCCGCCGTCGGGAAAGAGAAGTCCGGCGATAATCCGCAAGAGGCTGGTCTTTCCGGCGCCGTTCTTTCCGAGAAGGCCGCACATCGCTCCGGGACGGATCTTCAAATCGAGGCCGTCGAAGAGCCGTTTGCGCTTTGTGTAGCCAAAGGTAAGTTGCTCTAGGTCTATCATACGCTTCTCCTGTTGCTGCTTGAACTATTGTTCTATTGTACTAATACACCAGAAATATAGATCACTTACGCCTTGGCGTCAACCCCTGGTGTCAACAACCTTGTTGATACGCCCGGGGGCTGCTAGACTTCGTCCCATGGAGCCTGCGTGCAGCCACTTTTTCCCGGCAGGAAACTGGATGAACGACCCCTGTGGTCTGGTACACCACAACGGTGTCTACCACCTCTTCTATCAGTACAACCCCTCGGGAACCCGCTGGGGGAACATCCACTGGGGCCACGCGATAAGCCGGGATCTCTGCCGGTGGGAGGACATGGGGATCGCCTTGGCGCCCCACCCGAAGTTCGGCCACCCGTTTACCGGTTCCGTGGTGCCGGAGCCGGGGACCGGGCGCCTCGTTGCCCTCCTTACCGCTGCGACGCCGAAACCCGGTGGCGTCTGGCACCAGCAGCAGGCGGTCGCAGTCTCCTCCGACGGCGGCTTCCGGTGGGAGTGGCACCCCGGGCCTCCGGTCATCCCGAACCCGGGGGTGCCGGATTTCCGGGATCCCCGGGTGGTCAGACTCGAGGACGAAGGTCTCTGGATGATGGCCCTTTCCGCCGGCGACCGGGTGCTCTTCTACCGCTCGCAGGATCTGTTCAGCTGGGAGTCTGCCGGAGAGTTCGGGGCCGAGTATCCGGAACACCGGGGTGTCTGGGAGTGCCCGGACCTTATCGACTTCGGACCGGGGCAGCCACCCGAGGAGCGGTGGCTCCTCCTCTTCTCGATCGGGGAGGGGCTCCCGGGAGGTCTCGGGGCGGTTCACTACGTCTTTGGAAGCTGCGATGCCGGAGGGTTCCGGCCGGCCGCCGCAAGAGGGGCCGCCGGCGATTCGGTACCGAAGACCCCGAACGGGAGCCTTCCGGTGCGGACCCTCGACGCGGGGCCGGACTTCTACGCGTTCCAGTCCTGGACCGAGGACCCCCGGCAGTTGCCCATGCCGCCGGAGGATCCTGTCGGTATCGCCTGGGCGAACAACTACGCCTACGCCCACACGGTCGTGCCCCGGCCCGGGGAAGCCAACGGAGTGCTGACGATTCCCCGGCGCCTCTCGGTTCTGCGGACCGACGACGGCCCGATGGTCGCGAGCCGTCCGGCGGTGGCCCCGGGCGGGGTGCCGGGTGCCCGGGTGCCGTCGGCCACCCCGGGCGCCTGGGGGCCTCCGGAGGCGAAGGCCCTCTCCTGGGACGTGCTGACCTGGTACCGCTGGGACGAAGCCGACGGGAGGGCCGGGGGCTCCGGAGGCGGCCGCCCCCGGGAGCTGGTCTTTCGGGAGGGAGACCGGGTTCTGCTTACCCTCGGAATCGATTGCCGCCGCCGGGAGGTTCGCGTACGCCGGGAGGAGTCCTCCTGGGGGCCTGCCTTGGAGGGCTACGCCTTCGAGAAGACCGCCGAGGGTCCGCCGGAGGGACCGCGGGGAACGGGCGACCGGTTCGACCTCTTGGTGCAGCGGGGTCTGGTGGAGCTCTTTGCCTTTGACGGCGGAGTCACCGTAACGGTTCGTCTCTACCCGGAAAAGCCGGCGTTGTCGCTGACGACCCGGGCTTGAGTCCGGAGGTCTTCCATCTCCCGGATCCAGAACTGTTTGGTCCCCCAGTCCGGATGCTCCCGGCGGAACCAGTGGTCCTCCCGCTGGCGAGCCTGCCAGGCGAGAAAGTGGATCATCCGCATAAGCCGGAGGGGCTCGATCAGCCGGAGCGTCTCCCAGGGGAAATCGAGAAACCTCTCGTAGCCTTCGAGAAGAAAGGTGAGCTCCCGGCCGCAGTCCGCGGCGTACCCGGGAAGGAGTAGCCAGATGTCCTGAACCGGAGGCGCGAGCATCATGTCGTCGAAGTCGATAATCATCAGCCCCTCTCCGGGGCGCTCTAAGAGGTTCCCCCGATGGCAGTCCCCGTGGATGCGCTGGAGGTCGACACCGGTAAAGAGGGACTCCAGGAGGGTCAGCTGCTCCTCGGCAAAGTCGCCGAGCTCGTCGGCGATATCGGGATGTACGAGACCTTGATCCAGGAGCTCCCGGACAAAGGGGGCGGTCCATGTTGACGGCGTGCAAACGGGCCGGTCCGGGGCATCTTTCCGCCGACCCACGGCGTGGCAGCGGCCCACTATGCTTCCGAGGCGGAGCCACTCGTCGTCCCCTTCGGCGTCGAAGCTTCTGCCCCCGCGCTTCGGAAAGAGGGCGAAGGCAAAGGTCTCGGAGTCTACCGGCCCCGCCACCTCGACCTCGCAGAGGGTGTCGCCGTCGGCGTCCGGAAGGGGCGAAATAACCGGGATGTCCTCGGCGGCGCACTCGAGGACGAAGGAGTGCTCCTGGAGAATCGCCTCCCACTCCCACCGGCCCGGCCGATAGAACTTGCAGACGTATTCCCGGCCCTCTTCGGTGCGCACGCCGTAGACCCGGTTGATGTAGCTGGGATAGGTGGTGAGCGTCCCGTCGAGAACCAGGTCGAAGGCCTCCTCCACGGAAGAGAGGATCGCCTCAGGCGTCAGAAGGTCGAAGGAGCCGAGTCGCTGTTCCGTCACGGTACGATTATGGAGCCTCGAAACCGGATGTGGAAGTGGCCCGTTTATGGCATACTAAGAGGCGTGAGAACCCTCTACCCCGGCGATAGCTACAGGACCCCCGAGGGGGCGGCGAAGCCGTTGTTGCGCTTCTTGTCCCGCCTCTGGCGTTGGTTCTTCTACCTGCAGTATTTCGGCGAGGTTATCTACTCCAAAGGCCTCGCGGATAAGGGCGCCTACGACACCGAGGAGTGGGCCGAAAGCTCTTTGCGGGTCGTCCGGATTATCGAGCGAAACGGCGGTAGGTTCGAGATAACCGGTATCGACACCCTCCGGAAGGCGGCCGACGAAGGGCCCTTCGTTTTTATCAGCAACCACATGAGTACCCTCGAGACCCAGGTGCTCCCCTCCCTGATCGCACCGTTTATGCCGGCGACCTTCGTAGTCAAGGAGAGCCTGACCACCCATCCCTTCTTCGGCTCGGTGATGCGTTCCCGGGATCCTATCGCGGTACGGAGAAAGAACCCCCGGGAAGACCTCGAGACGGTCTTAACCGAGGGACAAGAGCGTCTATCTAGGGGAATGTCGGTTATCATCTTTCCCCAGAGCACCAGAACCCCGGTCTTCTCTCGGGAGAGTTTCAACACCCTCGGGATAAAGCTGGCGACTGCCGCGGGGGTCCGGGTCTTTCCGATCGCGGTAAAGTCGGACTTCTGGGGGGAAAGGGGACTTGCTCGGGGTTTCGGCCCGATCCGACCCTCTCGGACCATCCACATAACCTTCGGAGAACCTATGGCGGTGGAAGGGCGGGGCAGAAAGGAGCATCAGCAGATTGTCGAGTTTATCGAAGGCAAGCTCGCCGAGTGGGGAGCTCCGGCGCAATCACCGACGCAATCAGGGGAGTGAGAGCGCCTCGGTGAGCGCCGCCGCTAACTCCCGGGTAGATTCCACCCGATAGTCGGCCCCGGCGAGAGCCGGACTTCCGGACCCCGGGTTGCGGAACCCGACGCAGACCATTCCTGCGGCTCGTGCTGCGGCTACGCCGTTCTCCGAATCCTCCACGACCAGACACCCCCGGGGATGGAGACCGAGGCGCTCCGCCGCCAGAAGAAAGATATCCGGAGCGGGCTTGCTCCGGGCTACCTCGTCTCCGGATACCACAACGCCAAAGAACTCCTCGAGACCGGTATGCCGGAGGACGCTCCGCACTATCGGCCCCACCGAGGAGGAGGCGACCGCCAGGGGAACCCTCCGGCTCCGAAGGTGGGCGAGAAGCTCGAGAATTCCCGGTATCCGGGGAACATGTCCCCCTTTCAGGTAGCTCAGAAAGCGGCTCCGCTGCCGGTCGCTCAAAGAGCCGGCCTTCGCATCCAAGGCGTGCTCTTCGATGATCGACCGCCACATCTCGAGGCTCCCGGTTCCCTGGTACCGCCGGTGCTCGGCCGTCGTCAGCGTAATCCCAAGGCCGTCGAAGAGCTCTCGCTCGATGCGCTCGTGGATGGGCTCGCTGTCGATGAGAACCCCGTCCATGTCGAAAATGACCGCCTGCATATCCCTAGGCTCGGGACAGCAAACCCCGGACCCGGTCGTCGAGCTTCTGCTGGTCGGCGGTAAAGGCTGCGAGACCGCCCAAGTTCATCATGGCGTCCAGGGCGATCTCTTCCCGGCGGACACGTTCTTTCCAGTAGGCGTGGTCCGGTATCTTTCCGTCGGTTTCTATCTTCGTCCGGTCCTCGTCGGAGAGTTTCGGGAAGAGCTCCCCGAAACCGTACCCGATCGCCCGGTCTACAACCGCTTCCCCGGAATGGGGGGGATCCTCGTCGAGGTTCTCCGCGAGGTCGACAAGCTCGTCCTCGACCTGCCAGAGTTTCTCGATCCGAACAGTGTCCTGGTCGACCGTGGGGTTTACGTCGATGGTCAACCGGGTTTCGAGCTGAGAGGTGAACTCCCCCGAAAGCTGCTCCCGGGCGGGTCCGGCGACCTTCGGCGGCATAGTGATAACGTCGACGCCGGCGAGGCGCTTCAGCTGCTCCGGCTCCCGGATACTCGCGGCTATCTGTTTCGTCGGAGTCTGCCGGCCGTTTGCCAGCGCCTTTACGACCCGCTGAGACGATAGCGCGGCCTTCTCGCCGACGTTCTCGCCGTCGCCGATTTCGTGGTGGGCGACAAAGGAGCCCAGACGACCGAGAAAGACGTTACAGTAGTTCGGCTTTGCAAAGATGGTGACCAGGGCGTTCTGTCTGGCCGAGAACCCGAGGGTAAGGTTTACCCGAACACCCCTTTCCCGGAGCATCCGGGTTCCCAACAGGCCGGTTGCGGTAAGGGGAACCTTGACCAAGAAATGGTCCGGAGAGATGTCGAAGAAGCGCTGTCCGTAGTGGAGGATACCGTCGAGGTCGTCGGAAAGATCGGTGTGGAGCTCGACGCTGACCATTCCTCCGAAGGCTTCGACCAAGCGCAGTCCATGACGGGCGTTCAGTGCGAAGGCGACCTCCCGGACGCCATCCTCCGGGTCGAGGTCCTTGAGAATCTCGCCTACCTCCCGAATAAAATCGTCGTAGATACCCTTCTGGACTTCCCTATTCAAGAGTGAGTTGTTGGTGGTGAGGGCCTTCATCTCCCGGGTCCAGAGACTCCGGGCCGCCTCGATGTCGCCGGTATCCAGCCAGATAGCAGTCCCGGTTCTCGCCAATGAGCCCCAGAAAGGGTCCGTCTCCGGCTCCACAGGGGGCTCGGAAATGTCCTTCCGAATCAGCTCTGTTAGACGGTCCCGTGTGGTATCGGACAACGCTGTCATTCGGGCTACCCTCCTATGCGGGATGCAAGAGCGCGGCGGCGGGGCCTTTTCCGGGGAGACTCGCCTCGGGAACGGCAAAGACGCGCCCACCGGTCCGGAAGGCGTAGCACGCCGCCAGGTCCAGCAGGTCGGTCCCCTCGTCGTCGTAGACAATCTCCTCCGTTACGGTGTCGAAGGTGCCGAGGACCTTCCGGTCCTCGGCGACCAGAAGCGCCCTGAGGCGTCCTTCGTAGGCGGCCTTCAAGATGCTCCCGATATCGTGGACGCCTTGCTGGGAGTCGATTCCTTCGCGAACCCGCTCAAGCTCCTCTTCCAACGCCATTTCCTGGAGTCCCTTCACAATTTCGAGGGCTCGGGTGTGAAGCTCGGTCTCCTTCATCGATCCCGCGCTCCCGTGGACATGTTGACCCGCAAGGGTCTTTAGCTTGGAGTGCTGCCGATAGTGACCAACCACGTTGTCGGTTCCGACCAGGATTACCGGCCGGTCGTCGTTGCCGATGGGCTCCCGGATTGCCTGATCGACACCTTCGATAAACTCGATGATGTGAGGGGTAAGGCTCTCGTCTCCCCCGGCGTAACCGACATAGACGTCGCCACTTTCGGCTCCCCGGCCGGGGGTCCAGTTGAGGGACCGCTCGAAATTAAACTCTTTCAGGATATCCGGCATCTCCTTGAGGTCGTCCCCGAGGGGAATCTCAGTCAGACCCCGGACGCCGCCGGAATAGAGTTTGACGTTCTGCATATCCAGCGAGACGAGATAGAAATCCGTGGGGAGTGCCCCGGGACGGAAGAGTGGTTTGAGGTGGAAATGGTTATCCGATGCAACCTCCTCCCTGACCGACGCCGGAAGCGAAACGATTTCGGCAAAGTCCGGCGCGGCGAATATCGCGATGCCCCGGTCCTTCGGGTCCCAGAGCCGCCCGGCTTTTTCGTGGGTCTCCCGGAGACTTGCGATAACCGGAGCGATAATGGGATCCTCGTCTTTTCCTGCCTCCCGGAGAAGGTTCTTGAGCCGTATCGTGTTCTCTTGCCGGGTAGTCGCCTTCGCCGAAGGAGTCTGGATCGGCATGTAGATGCTCAGCGCCGGAGATTCTTCGAAGTTCGCGAGGCGCCGGAGGGTGTCTTTGGAAAGTTCAACGGAAGGGGTTTTCAGATCAGCCATATGTAAAACGTATGCAAATTACCCCGGTAATATCAAATTGGGGACGACGAAAGTCTGCGGCGAGAGTATCCTTTAACTGAGGAGGAACAGTATGTCTAGTCAATACCATGAACCGCCGGAGGAGCTGGCGGCAAAAACCCGAGATCTCACCCGAGTCCTCGTAAGCCTCAAAGAAGAGGTGGAAGCCATCGATTGGTACAATCAGCGCATCGAGCTTTCCACGGATCCCCAAGTGGCCAAGATTCTCAAGCACAATCAGGAAGAGGAAATGGAACACGCCTGTATGGCCCTCGAATACCTTCGACGCAATATGGACGGCTGGGACGAGGCACTTCGGACCTACCTCTTTACCGAAGGGGACATCACGGAGCTCGAAGAAATAGCCATGGGGAGGAATGGTGCTTCCGGCGCCGCCCGCTCGGCGGGTACCGGAAGTCTCGGGATAGGCAATCTAAAGGGAGTCGAATAATGGATCTACTGCGACGAGATCTTGCACCGATAAGCGAGGAAGCGTGGGAGGAGATCGATGCTCAAGCGCGGCGGGTACTCAAGTCGCTTCTGACGGCCCGAAAAGTCGTCGACGTAAAGGGGCCCTACGGACTCGATTTTGCCGGCGTTTCGACCGGTCGTCTCGATTTGGTAAAGGACAAGGGCACGGGGAGCCCCGGATTCGGAGTCCGGAGGGTGCAGCCTCTTGTGGAGGTTCGGGTGCCCTTTACGTTGAATATTTGGGACCTCGACGATGTCTCCCGGGGCGCCCAGGATATCGACCTGGGTCCGATGGAGGAGGCCGCCCGGAAGCTTGCCGGTTTCGAGGAAGGACTGCTCTACAACGGGCAACCGGAAGCGGGAATACCCGCCCTTTCGAAGGAGTCGACTCAGAAGAGCATGAAGATTGCAGAGCAACCCGACGCCTTCCTGAGCACCGTGGCAGAGGCCCTCGCTCAGCTCCAAACGACGCCGGTCGAAGGACCCTACGCCCTGGTCGTCGGTCCCGAAATGTGGACCTTTCTCTCGAGCACGGTTCAGGGGCGTCCTCTCCGGTATCACGTGAACTATATTCTCGACGGGCCGGTGCTCTTGAGCCAGTTCGTCAAGGAGCCGTACCTGGTGTCCCAACGGGGTGGCGATATCGAGTTGGTCCTTGGACAGGACATATCGATCGGTTACGAGAAGCACGACACCCAGACCGTGAGCCTTTACTTTGCGGAGTCGTTGACGTATCGGATTATCGATCCCAGCGTGGTGATCTTCTTTACGACCGGCTAACAGGTGGTCCGCGGCGGCGGCCCTGGAAACCGCCGCCGCGACCGCGCCTCCCTATTTCTCTCGTTCCCCCGGCTTGTCCACGACGCGTACCGAGGAAGCCTGGAGGCCCTTCTCCCCCATCTCCTCCATGTAGTTCACCCCGGTTCCGGTGGCGAGTCGGTCAAAGTCGTGATGAAGAACCGAGTTTTTGTGGAAATAGACGTCTCGGCCGTCGAGGTTTCGGATAAAGCCGTAGTCGTCAAAGAGCTTGTCGACGATACCCGTCGCCTGCTGTTGCGGATGGGTCTTCTCATGGCCGTGTTGCCGCTCGTTGAGCTCCTTCACCTGGCGCTCCATGTCGGTAAAGACGTCCCGTACAACCTGTTGCAGATTATCCTGAATGCTCCCATCTCCCGGTTCCCGCCGGGCGACGAGCTCGTGCCCCGGGGGGACCGTTACGTCCACCCGGACCCGATACCGGCTTCCGGAATCCATATGCTGCTGCGGGGCTTCGACGGCGACCCTGCAGCTCGAGATGTGGTCGTTGAAGCGCTCGAGGCGGTCGACCCGGGCTCGGACCAAGTCCTCGATATCCGGGGATCTGGTGTCATTTCTAAAGGACAGCTCTAAGGGAACGTTCATTTTTGTACCTCCTTGCACGACAAATTGAGTAGGATTTTCACACCAGGACGGGCGTCAGGTTTCCGGGCCTGTGTACTCGTTGAGATCGGCCGTGGCTTCGAGGCGGATCGCCGACTCGATCCAGGACACCTCCCGGACGCTGTCGACCGGCACCCAGAGATCCTGGGGCGCCTCGGAACGGTGGATAATAAACCTGGCGGTCTGCCACTCTTCGGTATCGAAGAGCATGTCGGTGAGCTTACCCACCGGCTCGTCCGCCGCCTTCACAGTGTATCCTATTAGGTGACCGCCGCTCTTCGGCATGGCACCGGGGTCGTAGGTCCCCTCCCAGGCCGCAGTGCCGCTCCAGTAGACCGGGACCTGGTAGTAATCGTGAAACTGCTTCTCTTGTACCTGAGAAACCGGCTGTTTCCGGGAGAGGGGAGGAGACTTCTTCACATCCTCTCTGGTCAGGCTCACTTCGAGGCTATTCTCTTCCGTAGGAAGCCCCGATACGTGCTTGGGAAGCACGACGACTCGTCGCCGAAAGGGCCAGAATCCGGTGGAAACGGCGAGGTAGCGCACTTTCCACTCGCGGTCGTCCAGAAGGGCGTCCGAAAGGCGCCCGATTTTTCCGTCTGTCGCGTTGACGGTTCTGCCGATTAGGCGCTGCAGGTTCATGGGCATAGGCATCTCCTACTGGGTAACGAGCAAGAGCTATGCCAATACAACGGCCTCCCAGGGCCTTAGCGCGAGGGTCCCGGTGCCGGCGGTCGGCGCCGCGTAGTTGCCGAAGAGAAGCCGGAGCGTCGGGCCGCTCGGAATGTCCTCCGCCGGAAGGCGCCAGGTTGCCGGCGTATCGGACAGATTGGCGGCGACGAGGAGCCGGTCGGAAGGCGCGAGGCGCCGCCGGAAGGCGAAGACGGTGCTCTGCGAATCCGGTTCCGGAGCGAGGTGCTCGTAGTCGCCGTAGATTAGGGCCGGGTTCTTACCCCGAAACGACAGAAGCTCTCGATAGTAGCTAAGAATCGACTCCGGATCCCCTTCCTGGGCGGCAACGTTCCACTCAGTGTAGTCCGGGTTCGGCGGGTACCAGGGCTCCGCGTCGGAAAAACCGGCGTTCTTCGCGTCGGACCACTGCATCGGTGTCCGGCTGTTGTCCCGGGCCTCCCGGCGAATGCGCTCCATCGCTTCTCCTTCTGACAGGCCTTTGGCCCCCACGAGGTCGAGGTAGGCATTCTTGGTTTCGATGTCGAGAATCTGGTTCGGGCTCTCGAGAGGGAAGTTCTTCATGCCGATCTCCTCCCCCTGATAGACGATGGGAGTACCCCGCTGAAGGTAGAAGACCGTCGCAAGGGCGGTGGCGCTCTGGAACCGGTAGTCGCCGTCATTCCCGTAGCGCGAGACGACCCGGGGTTGGTCGTGGTTCGAGAGGTAGATACTCGGCCAGGAGGGGGCCGAAAGTTGGTCCTGCCACCGGGACACGACGCCGGCAAGATCGGCGACGCTCCACACCCGGGGCTCCCAGCGGCCGGAGGGACCGTGGTCGACTTCTAGATGATCGAAGAGAAGCACCATGTCGAGGGCGCGGTTCGCCGGGTCGGTGTAGGCACGGGCGGCCTCGGGTGTTACCCCGGGGGTCTCGCCGACAAGGACCAGCTCCTTGTCCGTCTTCAGACTCCTGCGAAACTCCTGGAGATACTCCAGGATCTTCGGGCCATCGATAAAGACCCCCGAGCGGCGGCCGTCGACCAGGGACGGGAGCCCCGGTATCTTCGAAATCATGTTGATCACATCCAACCGGAAGCCGTCGACGCCCTTCGCGAGCCAGAAGTTGGCGATGCCCGACATCTCCTCCCGGACCGCCGGGTTGTCCCAGTTCAGGTCCGGCTGCTCCGGCGCAAACAAGTGAAGGTAGTACTGTCGCCGCTCTTCGACGAAGGTCCAGGCGGGAATGCTAAAGAAGCTCCGCCAGTTGTTCGGCGGTCCCCCGCCGGCGGCCGGGTCCCGAAAGAAGTAGTAGTCGCCGTAGGGACCGTCGGGTTCCTTGAGCGCTTCCCGAAACCAGGGATGCCGGTCGCTGGTGTGATTGAGCACCAGGTCGAGAAGCACCTTGAGCCCGAGGTCGTGGGCCCGGTCGATCAGGGCCTCCATGTCGTCGAGGGTGCCGAAGAGGGGGTCGATATCCCGGTAGTCGCTGATGTCGTAGCCGTAGTCTACCTGGGGAGAGGGAAAGACCGGGCCCATCCAGATCGCTCCGGCGCCGAGATCCCGGATATGCCCCAATCGTCGGGTAATCCCCGGGAGGTCACCGATCCCGTCGCCGTCCGTGTCCTGAAAGCTCCGGGGATAGATGTGGTAGATCGCCGTTTCTTTCCATGACGAAGTCGATGACATGCTCGGAGTCTATTCGTCTTGGAGCGCCCGGAGAAAGGCGCGGAAGCCGGCCAAATTACGTTCCCACTCGATGTCGTAGTGAGTCGTGAGCTCGACGGTAAGGTTGTGGTGGCCGATTTCGTAGAAGTAGTCGTCGGCGGAGCCGGTAATCTCGTAGTCCACCGGGCCATTGTCTTCTTCCGGCATCCGGTAGCCGCTGCCGCGGCTGTAGGCGTCGGCGAGGCGCCGGGAGGGCTCCCACTCGTCCTCGGCGCCGCTGTACCATATTCCCGCTGCGGCGCTCTGGAAAAAGATGCTCGCCGCCGGTTCGACCCGTTCGAAGTAGTCCCGGACCGCCTGGGTTTCCGGCTCGCTGAAGGGCTCGCTTCCGGCGTCGACCTCTTGGTTTCCCCAATAGCTCGTCGGCTGCCAGTCGCCGTCCCAGTTCCGGTTTAAGTCGACTCCCCGGGCGTTGAAGCGTCCGGACCGGGTGTCGGCACCCTGGAAGTCGAACTCTTCAATCGGTGTTCCTTCGGTAATCCTATGGAGGCCGTCGGGGTTCATGTTGTCGATAACGTGGAGGGTGAACTCCTCCGGAAGCTCACCCGGGTTCTCTCGGTAATGGCGCAAGAGGCGCCGGGCGAGGGCGATCGAGTTTGCTTCGTATCCGCCGTGAATGCCGCCGACCACCAGAACGTCGGTTGGGCCGTCCCCAACCTGCTCGACGGTTATCGGGCGCCCTTCGACGGAGCGACCGATAATCTCTTGTGCGAGAAGCTCAGGCCCCGAAGCGAGGACCGCGAAGAGTGCGAAGGCCAGCGTCATCGATACTTTGGAGATGCTACGCATACGGTAAAGGTACCGTCGGGAGGCTCTAACGCCTACTCCTCTTCGTTGAGGCCGAGCTTCCGCTCCAGGGGTTTCTTGTAGCGGTAGACCACAAGGAGCAGGGCGCCGGATCCAAGGATGATAATTCCCCATCCCCACCAGGGAATGACCGCAACGCCGGAACCGACGAGGCTCGCGACGAACATTCCCGGAGGGCGGCTCAAAACTACCAGCAAGAGAAAGGCCGGGACCGGGAGCGCCGACAGGCCGGCGACGAAGCAGAGGGCGTCGTCGGGAAAGAAGGGAACGAGAAAGATCGCCAAGAGCACGACGAAGTGCCGGTTCGCCATGGTGTCTACATACTTGTTGACGATTTCAGGCGCGACCAAGGTCTCGACCACCGGCCGGCCGAAGTAGCGAGCGAGCCCGAAGGCGATAAGCGATCCCACCAGGAGACCTAAGGTGCTTACCAAGAACCCGCCCCAGAGGCCCAGAAGAGCGCCACCGGCGACGGCGGTGACGTTTCCGGGAATCGGGGCGACGACGACCTGAACCACCTGGAGTACGAAGAAGGCGACGGGAACGTAGGGGTCGAACCGTTCGACGAAGGCCCGAATGCTCTCCCGGGAAGAGAACACCTCGGCCCAATCCACCTGACCGTAGGAAGCGGTGAACCACCGGTAGAGAAGGGTCGAAGCGACGATCAGGAGCAGAAGACTGGCGATACGGCTCCAGCCCCGGCGGGTCACGGGGCGACCTCTACGGTCACTTTGTCCTCTTCGGTATCGTAGGTCAGGATGACCAGGGAAGTACCCCGGGGATCCGGGGACTCACCGACTCTCCGGCCTTCTCCGTCGACGGCGAAGGCGGGGCCCTCCCACAGAAGGTCCAGAAACGTGCCGGTTAGCGTGGCGCTCAGCCCCCCTCGTGCCTCGGTCTCCTCCACCCGCTCGGGAAGGGCGCCGTCGAAGCGCGCCCGGACCTGCTGGGAGTAGGGTTCCCCGTTGGCCCGGAGGTCTATCCAGATGTCGCTCTTACCGAGAACAGGCTCCCAGGCGTCGAAGTAGGAGTCCCGGCAGATCGTCAGTCCGAGCTCGACCCCCTCGAGCTCGACGGTCTGCGCCGCGGCGACGCTCCCGGGGGAGAGCCCCAAGAGCTCGTCCTCTTCCTCCGTCAGAAATACCTTGTCCTGCTGGTAGACTACCCGGCCGTCGGCGTCGAGAACTAGAAGCCGGTTTCGAAGCTCCTGTCCTTCGGGAACGAAGAAGGTGCCAGGAACGATCGCCACATCATAGGCAACCGCTATTTCCCGCCACATTCTGAACGCCGCCGACGTAACTCCGGCGGCGGTGCTTTCGAGAAGGTCCGGAAGCCCCGAGAACCCCGGGCGGATCTTTGCCAACTCCCGGAGCGCCTCGTCTATCGAGTCCGCCCGCCCCAAGGGCCCGACCAGATCCCGGGCAAGGAGAAAGACGTTTATGTATTCCGGAAAGACCACCAGGTCCGCGTCGTGTACTTTCACTGCGTCGGCGACGAGCCGTTCGACCTCTCTGCGAAAGGCCCCGGGCTTGGTGTAGAGCTCCTCGTTGACGGAGAACTGAACGGCGGCAACCGAAAACTCGGCCAGATCGTCGGCTCTCTCTGCGGCCGGGTCTTGAGCCAGGGTCCCCAGAGGAAGCAACAGAATGAGTCCCACAAGGGCCGTCGGCCGAAGAAGCGCGTTCATTTTGGTGCGGAATCCCCGCGCCTATCGGTTCGGCTGGGGCTCTGGTTCTTTTCCGGTTTGAAGGGAAAGTAGACCTTCCCGTGGAGCACACAGCCGACCTGCCCGGGGTCGCATTTCTTGTCGAGTTTGACGCAGATATCCCGGGACTTGTACTTGCACTCCCAGCTCATGGTACTTCCTCAAAGGTATCCGATCCCCGCACCGGGAAACAAGCAGCAGACGATTCGGGGCGCCTCGGCAGCGTCCTATGCCGGCGTAAAGAGCAGCGCGCAGTTCTGCCCCCCGAAACCGAAGGAGTTGGAAACGGCTGCCCGGAGGCGCTTCTCCCGTGCCTCGTTTGGGATGTAGTCGAGGTCGCAGTCCGGGTCCGGGGTCTCGTAGTTGATGGTCGGCGGGAGGATGCCGGTATGGACCGCCATGACCGTCGCTGCGGCCTCGACGGCACCGGCGGCCCCGAGGGTGTGTCCGATCATCGACTTGTTCGAGCTAATCGCTACCTTGTAGGCGTGGGCCCCGAGGGCCCGCTTGATCGCCTTTGTTTCGGTCACGTCGTTTGCCGGGGTCGAGGTGCCGTGGGCATTGATGTAGCCGATGTCCTCGGGGTTGAGCCCGGCCTGGGATATCGCCTGGGTTATCGCTGCTGCTGCGGCCTTGCCGTCGGGCTCCGGGATCGCGATCGAGTGCGCGTCGGCGGTCATTCCGGCCCCGGCGAGGTAGGCGAGTATTACCGCCCCCCGGCGCTTGGCGTCCTCCTCCCGCTCGAGAACCAAGACGGCCGCGCCCTCGCCGATCAGGAACCCGTCTCGATCTGCGTCGAAGGGACGGGAGGCGTGGGTCGGGTCGTCGTTTCGGGAGGTCAGAACCCCCATGCAGCCGTAGGCGTTGACCGTCAGGGGGCTGATGGCGGCCTCGGATCCTCCGGCGAGCATAACGTCAGTCGCGCCGCTCCGGAGGATAAGCGACGCCAGGGCGATGGCGTGGGCCCCGGAGGAGCAGGCGGTGGCAACCCCGAGATTGGGACCCGAGATGCCGAGGTCGATGGCCACGTTCGCCGAAGACATGTTCGGAATGATCATCGGGACCGACAGCGGGTGGCCGTACCCGGGGCCCTTCTCGAGGAGCTTCCGGTGCTCCGCCTCCAGATTCTCATAGTCCCCCGCCGCGGTTCCGATGACGGTTCCGACTCGTGAAAGATCAAGGGACTCCAGGGTCAATCCGGCGTCGGAGACCGCCTGGAGTGCGGCGCAGGATGCCAGTTGAGAAAACCTCGACATCCGTCGGGAGCGCTTCTTGGTGAGATACTGCTCGGGGTCGAAATCCTTAACCTGCGCAGCAATCCTACTCTTGTACCCCGAAGGGTCGAAACCGGTAATCGGTCCCGCCCCGGAAACCCCGGCGGTCAGTCCCTCCCAGAACGCCTTCCGGTTATTTCCGACGGCGGCGTACACGCCGATCCCCGTTATAACAATTCCTTTTTCGTCCACTCAGCTACTATGAAGCACTCGCTATTCGTGCGACAATAGGTTATTCGGCCTATGGCCGAATTTGGAGCTGCAAAATGAATACTTCCCGCCTCGAGGGCGTTGTCTCTACGCTCAAGTCGATTACTTCCGACCTCGTCGATGCCTTGCCTTTCGCCGGGTTTCGGGAGCTCCCAACCGCTCCCGTCAAAGCGAAGCTCTCCTGGCCTCCCTTGAAGATTGGGACCCTTGAGGTCCCGGTACCCATCGTCCAAGGAGGGATGGGGGTCGGTATTTCCCTCCACCGCCTTGCGTCGGCGGTGGCCGACGCCGGAGGTGTCGGTATCGTAGCGGCCAACGGCATCGGGCTGCTCGAGAAGGACTACTATCAGGACGGCCGGGCCGCCAATCTGCGCGCCTTCCGCCGGGAAATACGGGCCACCCGGGAGCGAACCGACGGTGTTGTCGGTGTTAACATTATGGTCGCCGTCAACGATTTTCACGAGCTTCTCGACGTCGCAATCGAGGAGAAGGTCGATCTGGTGTTCATGGGTGCCGGTCTTCCTATCAAGGGCCTGCCGGTGGACCGGATGCGGGCCGCCGGGGTCCGGCCGGTTCCGATCGTAAGCTCGGTGCGAGGGGCCGAGATGATCTTTCGCATGTGGCAGAAGATCTATAACGACGTTCCGGATGCGGTCGTCTTCGAAGGACCCCTGGCCGGAGGGCATATCGGTTTTTCCTCGGAACAGGTCAACGACCCGGCGTATCAGCTGGAGGCGATCGTCCCGGATATCGTCGAAGCGCTCCGTCCCTTCGAAGCCGCCTTCGACCGCAAGATTCCGGTAATCGCCGGAGGCGGTATCTACACCGGTGACGACATCTACGATGCCTTGGAGCTCGGCGCTTCGGCGGTGCAGATGGGCACTCGCTTCGTGGCGACCGATGAGTGCGACGCGGACGTCGCCTTCAAGCAAGCCTACGTCGACGCCACCGAGGATCAGATCGGCCTTATCCATAGCCCCGTCGGGATGCCCGGCCGGGCCATCCGCAACGACTTTATCGTAGCCGCCGAAGAGGGCCGGCGTCCTCCCTTCAAGTGCGCCTGGCAGTGTCTAGCGACCTGCAAAGCGGACGATGCGAACTACTGTATCTCGATAGCGCTGAACAACGCCCGGAAGGGAAACCTTCGCCACGGCTTCGTATTCGCCGGGGCCAACGCCTTTAGGGTGGAGAAGATCGTCCCGGTCAACGCCCTCATCGGCGAGCTGGAGGAAGCCTTCAGCCGCCGGGCAGAGGAACGGGCCGCCGGGAGGCTCGAGTCGCTGGTGGCCCTCTTGAAGGAGCTCCGGGGACAGTACGACTCCGTCGGCCTCCGAGTCCGGGAGCTCAGCCACGCCTACGAGGCCGCCCTCACTAGCCGCATCCGGGAAGCCCGTGACGCAGGACTCGCCCGGGTCCGGGAGCAGTACGATGCGGCTCTTGCGGGATTCCGGGGGCTTCAGTTCCAGATTGCCGAGAAGCTGGCCGACGCCTGGGCGGTTCTGAAC
>JBKHCS010000179.1:0-3999 GCA_046541715.1 Spirochaetaceae bacterium | reverse complement strand
CCTTGCCCTGAGGCGTTCTCGAAGGTACGTTTTCGTTCTTGAAGCTTTTCAGGGTTCTTGCGGCACTCATCTTCCTTTTTCTCACGGCCAATTTTCTCTTGAGTTTCTACAGCTGGTTTCCCTCCGGAATAGTGGTGCGCTCCCTGGTGCCGATCCCCGAGGCCCTCTTGCTGCTCTGGGTGCTCCTCGTTATCGCTGTTTTCGTCCCGGGCCCCGGGACCAATCCCGGGACACGGGGCCGAAAGATCCTGGCGCTTGTGGGTGCCGGTACGATTGTTGGCGTAATGATCGGCTTCTCCCTGGCGGAAGCGCTCTTTCAGTGGATCTACGCTCGGTCCTTCGTGCCCCGGATGGACATTCCCGCTATTCGCAGTCTCCTTCTCTTGTACCTCGGCGACATCGGGTCCCTGGTGGGTCTCCTAACGCCCCCGGCGATTGCCGTGTTGTTTCTCCTCTTTATCGGCCTGGGAATCGGGTTGGTCTGGGCTTCGGTCCGCCTGCTGACCAGGTCCGTCGACGGCGATCCGCGGAAGCGCCGGGGCGCAATCGTCTCCCTCGCGGTCATGACGGTCGTATCCGTACCCTTCTTTTTTCTCGCGCCACCGCCTAAGTCCCTCGCCGCACATACCCTTGTGTCCTGGACCGAGAGCGGCCGTGGGGAGTTTTACGACATCGAGGTGGCCGAGGCCCCCGGCGATGCCCAAAGCGAAGCCCGGACCGCAGACGAGGCGGAGCTCCCGGCCTACCAGTTTCCCGGAATCCTGGACCGGGATATCTACCTCTTTACCATCGAAGCGTATGGCTACGCGGCGCATAGCCGACCGGAGCTCGCCGGGCAGTTGGAGCCGAGCTTCCGGCGCCTGGAGGGGGTTTTAGAGGAGAAAGGATACACGGTCCTCACCAGCTACCTCCGCTCGCCGGTCGCCGGGGGGTTCTCCTGGCTCGCCGAAGCAACCTTCTTTACCGGACAGTGGATCGACTCCCAGGCGCGCTTCGAGCAGCTTTACGGAGCGGACCTGCCGACCCTCCCGGGGATGCTTCAACGCGGCGGCTACTACACCATGAGCGTCCGACCGGGTACGGTTCACGGGGCCTGGCCCGAAGGCTGGGATATCTACCGCCTGGAGGAATCGCTTACCGCCTACGACGGCGCCTTCGACTTCGTCGGTCCTTGGTTCTCCTACGTTCCGGTAACCGATCAGTTTGCGATATGGACGGCTCATCGGCGAATTACCGAGGTGAGTGGCCCCGGCGAAGCCGCTGAAGGCCGGCCGCTCTTTGTGCACTTTCAGCTGGTGAGCAGCCACACTCCCTTCAATAGGATACCTCCCTACATCGAGGACTGGACGGATCTCGGCGACGGAAGCATCTACGTGGAGCGAAGTGACGAGATTCGGACCTACGACAACAGCTGGACCGGGGGCACCGAGCTCGAAGAGGGCTACGTAGACGCCCAGTCCTACGTCTTCCGTGTGATCACCGATTACATCGACCGTCACATGGCGCTCGAGGATAACCCGATCATCGTGATATTCGGCGATCACCAGGCGCAGCGACCGATCCGGGAACGGGAGGCGACATTATCCGTGCCGATTCACGTGGCAACCCGGGATCCCAAGATCGCCGAGGCCTTTCGGCGCGAGGGGTATCAGCCTGGGATGACCAGCGACCAACCACCGCCTCATCCGGAGATGAGCGTTTTCTTTCCCTTCTTCGCCCGTGTTGCCGTCGACGACTTCTAAGCGGGTTTTCGACCTCGACTCAAGGACAGGCTCGACGGCAGGATTGGTGACCTTCGGGGGCATCAGCCGGACCCGGACAGCTACCGGGGGTATCGAATCTGGCGGGCGGTCCGGATGCTGTTGTACCCGGAGTAAGCGCCCTCCTTGGGGTTCCGCGCGGTTGCGCATAAAATAGTTTTATTGTATAATTTAGACATAAAGGAGGCGGCTATGTGCGGCACCACCGCTACCATCAGCGTCGGTTTCTCTCGGGAACGGTTTTGCGAAGGGGCACACATCTGCTTCGTTTTCCGCGACGAAGCAGATCGCAAAGCTATCGTTTCCAAGTTCGTCGAGAGCGGGCTTCTTGAGGGCGAGCGGGTGCACTACTTCGCGGATACCGCCGAGCCCAGGGAGGTCGTCGACTGGCTCGGGACCCTCGGTGTGGACGTGTTGCCGGCCCTCGAACACCGGGATTTTTCGGTTGCCGACGCTACCGGCACCTATTGCCCCGACGGTACCTTCGATCCGGACCGGATGTGCGAAAAACTAAAGGACTCCTATGCCACTGCCAAGTCAGAAGGCTACCCGATGGCCCGGGCAACCGGAGAGATGTCTTGGGCCCTCAAGGGGTATCCGGGCAGCGAACGGCTGATGGAATACGAGGCGGCGATCAACACCGTCGTCAAGACGCACCCCATAACGGCGATGTGCCAGTACGACGCCAATAGGTTCGACGGGGAACTTGTCTTCAAGGCGCTGCAGGTTCATCCTTACATGGTCATGAACGGGCAATTGGTGAAGAACCCGTATTACGTCGTCTCGGAGTAGGGCGATTCGTAGCGACCGGAAGAATACCGCGGCGGTTCTCCACGATCTGTTGACCGCGGGAACACTCATAAGCCTCTATACCGATCCAGACAAGTTGAAAGGCTTTGTCGCCGCGGCTCTCCGGAGTCTTCCCGGAGTCCGGGAGTGTACCTTCTCCGCCCCGGGGCAGGATCCCCCGGAAGACGGGGACGCTATCTACGCTTTAGAGCTTCGAACGGCCAGAAAATGTTACTGCTTCGTGACCCTCGAATTGGAAGACCGCAAAAAGTTCGACGCTTTCGAAACCGGGGTCCACAACTTCGCCGGCGCGCTCACCATGCGCCTCGAAAATCTGGAGTATCAGACCCAGCTCGAAGAGCGGGTCCGAGAACAAACCGCGGAGCTTCAGGTAAGCCAAGCTTTCTTGGCGTCTATCATCGACCAGAGCGGCGATTTCATGACCGTCGTCGATAGAGACTACAACGTCGTCCGGGCGAACCCGGCAGCCATGCAGCTTGCACAGGCCCGGGGCACGCTTGCCAATTCGGAAACCGCCGAGGGAAGGAAGTGTCACGAGGTCTACTTCGGGCGCGGTTTACCCTGCGAAACATGTCCCGCCCGCGACGCCTTCGAGAGCAGGGCGGAGCGGCGCCACCTGATTCCCTATCCGAACGCCACAGAGCCCGAGCGGTGGTTCGATATATCCGGCTTCCCCATTACCGACCCCACCGGAAAAATTCGCTACGTCATAGAAGTCGGCCGGGACGTGACTGAGCTCAAAAAGCTCGAGGAGCACTTGAGCAAGACGATCCAGGAGAAGGAGCTTCTGTTACGGGAAATCCATCACCGGATAAAGAACAACCTGAGTATGGCGGTGAGTCTCTTGCGCCTACAGTTCGATGGTGTTGCCGACGAATCGGTTCGGGAATCGGTAGAAGTCGTGGCGGACCGGATCGAGTCGATGTCCCTGGTGCACCAGTTTCTCTACCAATCAGAAACCCAGAACAGCATCGACTTTAGTGCCTTCGTAGAGCGGGTAGTCGACGAGCTATCGGGAACCTACCAGGTCGGAAGCGCGGTCCGGATTCTTCGGGAGATCGCCGACGCTCCTGTGGATATCAACATCGCCGTCCCGGTCGCCTTAATCGTTACCGAGTTGGTGACCAACGCCCTCAAGTATGCCTTCCCCTCGGGAACGGGTTCCATCCGGATTCGTACTCGAATCCTGCCGCAAGACCTCGTTGAGCTCTCGGTCCGGGACGACGGCATCGGGCTCCCCGCGGGATTCGACCCGGCGACTTCCAACTCCCTCGGAATGCAGATTGTCTACGGCCTTACGGAGCAGATCCGGGGGACCGTCGAGGTGATATCGGAGAAGGGGACCGCGGTGGTGATAACCTTCCCCCGGGATCCGGGGACGGCGACTTCTTGACCTCCGGCCTTCCGAAATCGATGATGAACGGGTCAA
>JBKHCS010000178.1:0-4039 GCA_046541715.1 Spirochaetaceae bacterium | reverse complement strand
TAGTCTTTCTCGGAGGACGGGGGGTTTCCGCGGTCTTCGCCGCGGGGGCCTTCTACGCAATCTTCCGCGTCGCAGCCGGCGGTCCTTTGAGAACCGGCCGCACCGCCCTTATTGCCCTCGGAGCGGCCATGGTCTGGCAGGTTGTCTTTACCCTCGGGGGAGCGACGGTCCGGGTCGCCGGGTCCCGTTTTGTCGCGTACGGAGTCCTCGCCTGGGCGATCGTATTCTTGGTCTTCATGCGTCTGATGGCGGAGATTCTCCTCTACTCGGCGCTACTCATCCGGGAAGTAGCACTCCCGGACGAGCCGGAGCAGCACGCTTAGTCAAAGGAGGCGTTATGTCAACGGGAATGAGTTACCGGTACCTCGGTCGAACCGGAATGAAAGTCAGCGCGCTCTGTCTCGGGAGTATGACCTTCGGCAGAGAAACCGACGAGGACGAGAGTCATCGGATCCTCGACAGATTCGCAGAAGCCGGCGGCAACTTTATCGATTCGGCCAACGTCTACATGCGAGGCATCTCCGAGGAGATCCTCGGTCGCTGGATAAAGACCCAGAGGCGGGACGATCTGGTCATTGCCACCAAGGTCCGCTTTCCGATGGGAGAGGGGCCGAACGATACCGGCCTCTCGAGAAAACAGATCTTGCAGGCGGTGGAGGCGTCGCTCCGGCGACTCGGCACCGATTACATCGACCTCTATCAGGTGCATTGCTGGGACCGGGGTACCGATCTCGGTGAGTACCTGCGAACCCTGGACGATCTGGTTCGCCGGGGCCTGGTGCGCTTTATCGGGGCAAGCAACTTTACGGGGTGGCAGCTTCAAAAGGCCGTCGACACACAAAGGGCCGAAGGCCTCGAACCCTTTCGGAGTATCCAGCCGCAGTACAGCCTCCTGGCCCGGGGCCCCGAGTGGGAAGTCCTGCCGGTTGCTATCGAGGAAGGAATCGGCGTCATTCCCTGGAGCCCCCTTAAGGGAGGCTGGCTCAGCGGCAAGTACTACCGGGGCATGGAGGGACCCCCGTCCGGAAGCAGGGTCGAGCAAGCCGAGAAAGAGGGCTGGTTCGAAAAATGGGACAACATGGACAACGAGGGCACCTGGACGGTCTTGGATGCGCTTCACGCAGCGGCGAAGGACACCGGCCGCCACGCCGTCGAGGTATCGCTCCGGTGGCTTCTCGACCGCCCCGGGGTAACGGCGCCCATCATCGGCGTGCGAACCATGGAACACCTGGAAACCGCCCTGCGCACCCTGGAGTGGGAGATGGACTCGTCGATCCGGGAAGCCTTAGATAGAGCCAGCGAGCTACCGGTCATCTATCCCTACGATTTCGTCGAATGGGCTCAGACGGGACGGTAGTCGTCCGTGTCGAGCGCTTCATCGGGCATGGGGCTCACGTCCATGTCTCGATGCGGGAAGAGGCGGCAGGCGTGGCGGCCGCCGGCAATCGGCCTGCCCCGGGAAACCGCGGCCGGGAGCGATACATGAAGTTCCGCAGTCGGCGCCGGGCCCTGCAGTGGGTCGAAGAGACCTTTCGAAAAGAGTTCGACCCGGAGCGTCAGGAGCTGGTCTTCGCAGAAGAAAGCACCCGCCGCTGGTTCTACGGCGAGGGGGACTGAGCTTCGTCCGGCCGAGCCTACTCGACCTCGAAAATCGCCTCAATCTCGACGGTGATGTCCCCGGGCAGCTCGTTGGTGCCGACGGCGGACCTGGCGTGGCGCCCCGCCTCGCCGAACACGTCGATAAGGAGCTGGGACCCTCCGTTGATTACCTTCGGCTGATCGTTGAATCCCGGAGCACTCGCGACGAAACCGAGAAGCTTGACGACGTTCTTAACCCGGTTGAGGTCCCCGAGGTGCTTCTCGACTTGAGCGAGGATGTTCAGGACGCAGATCCGGGCAGCCGCCTGCCCCTCCTCGAGGGTGCGCTCGGCGCCGACCTTCCCGGCGTAGACGGGCTTTCCCTTCTCCAGGGGGCCTTGTCCGGAGGAAAAAACCAAGTTCCCGACCTGTTTGACCGGGACGTAGAGACCCATCGCATCCGGTGCTTCGGGAAGGGAGATCGACAACTCTTTTAGACGGTCGTAGATGTTCATGGCAAAAGTATGCCACGACGACGGCAGCTAGGGTAGACTCACACTATGGCAATGCGGCTTTCCGACTACCCTATCAAAGCCCCCGGGTCTATCCCGTCCCCCGCACTCCTCTATTTTCGCCGTCACATCGAAGAGAACATCGACAAGATGATACAGATTGCCGGGGGGGCCGACGACGCCCCCCGGCGCCTTCGTCCCCACATTAAGACCTTCAAAACGATGGGCGTTGTCGACCTCCTGCGGAGTCGCGGGGTGTCGATGTTCAAGTGCGCCACCGTCGCCGAGGCGGAGATGCTCGCCGCCGGGGGTGTGACCGACGTCTTGCTTGCCTATCCGATCGTAGGGCCGAACGCCGCCCGGGTCGTCGACCTCATCACCAGGTACCCCCAGCTGCATCTAAAGGTTCTCGGAGACGATGTGGAAACCCTCGCTACCCTTTCCCGGGCGTTGGCCGGGGCGCAGGCCGGCGGGCACGGGACCCGAGAACGCACCGTCGAGGTGTTGATAGACCTCGACCCGGGTCTCCACCGCACCGGGGTCGCCTTCGACGACGCCCCGGCGATCGTCCGGTTTGTCGCCGAAGCGGTGGGGCTCTCCTTTGGGGGTCTCCACTACTACGACGGGCAGAACCATCAGAGCGACTTTGCCGAGCGCATGGCCGCGGCGAAAGTCGGGTACGACGCGGTCGCGGCCCTCGCCGACCGGTTGGCGACCGAGGGATTCGAGGTTCCCCGGATGGTGATGGGGGGGACCCCTACCTTTCCTTGCTACACCCGATTCCCCGACGCAGAGCTCTCCCCCGGGACGTCGACAATCCACGACTGGGGGTATCAAAAGGCGATGCCGGACCTCCCCTTCCTTCCGGCGGGGCTCGTCCTGGGCCGGGTCGTCAGCCGTCCCTCCGCTACCCGCTTTACCGTCGATGTGGGCACCAAGGCCATTGCCACGGATCCGAAGGGACAGCGGGGCATCATACTTGGCTATGAAGAGGCGGTACCGGTCCTGCAGAACGAGGAGCACTGGGTCTGGGAGCTTCCTTCGGGACCCGGGGGCGCAAACCAGGCCGGGGCCGGCAACGGTCCGGGCGAGAAAGCGTCCGGCGCCCCGGCCATCGGGACCGCGCTCTTGGTTGCCCCGGCTCATATCTGTCCGACGACGGCCCTCTACGACGAGGTGGTGGTAGTGGGCCCCGATGGATCTATCGAGGGCACCTGGCCGGTTACCGCCCGGAGCCGGCGGTTGAGCGTTTAGTACGGTATCAACAACCTTGTAGATACCCACAGATTCCTTCGTTGACGCCCGCAGGCGCTTGGCGTAGGCTGCTATCCACTATGACCCGTCAACAAATTACCACCGACCTTTTCGGTGGGACCATTCCCCGGCTCTGGTGTCCGGCGATCACCCACTTCAAGGGACCGAAGAGCGTCGACAGGGGGCGCACCCATCGGCACCTCGACGTTCTCTCGCGAAATGTCCGGGGCCTCTTGGTTCCCGGGTCCACCGGCGAGGGATGGGATATGTCCGACGAGGAAATCCTCTCCCTGCTGGAGATCGTCCTCGACAAGACGAAGGAAACGAAGCAGCTGCTCTTGGTCGGTATCCTCAAGACCACGACCGAACAGATGGTCGCGGCTATCGAAGGAACCGTCAGCAGGCTTCTCGACCGGGCAGGCGCCCTCTCCTGGGAGGACGCATTTCGGAAGCTCGGCGTACGGGGGTTCGTCGTCTGTCCCCCGGGAGGCGCCGAGTTGACCCAAGAGGAAATTTCCGCCGCGCTGTCGCGGGTGTTGGACCTCGGTTTCCCGACGGCACTCTATCAGCTGCCTCAGGTAACGCAGAACGAGATGACCCCGGCTACCGCGGCCTCCTTGGCCGAACGATTCGAGAATTTCTTTATGCTCAAGGATACCAGCGGCGGCGACAAGGTAGCTCTCTCCGGGGACCTT
>JBKHCS010000047.1:0-21939 GCA_046541715.1 Spirochaetaceae bacterium | reverse complement strand
TGGTGTCGGTCAGAAGTAGGGCGGCGACCCCTTCGTCGGCGAGGGTTTGTTGCATCGGCAGGATTCGGTTGCTTTGTTCTACGGATGGCCCTCCCCTAAATGATAGGACCCAACCGATCCAAGTGCAACGAGCTGGGATGTCTAGTCCGACAAAGAGCTCGCCGATTCCGGATCCAAGAAAAGGTAACACGAGTCGTGCTGCTGAAGGATCGACGCCGGGCAGCTGTTTACGATCGGACCCTCAATCGCGCATCGAACGGCATCGGCCTTCCTTCTATCCGGAGCCGAAACGATAAGATGTCCCGCGTCCATAATCTGTTGAATCGACATGGAGATCGCGTGGGTCGGCACGTCGGCCTCGGAGTCGAACCACCCCTCTCCCACCTGCTGCCGACGGCAGCTATCCGTCAATTCGACGACGATAAAGGGGACCGTGGTCTCGAAATCGGCCGGAGGGTCGTTAAACGCGAGGTGGGCGTTTTCGCCGATGCCGATAAAGGCCACGTCAACCGGATGTTCGGCGATGAGGCGATTCAATCGGGCGCACTCCTCGGCTGGGTCGGGGGAAGAGCCGTCGACGAAATGGAATGCTCGCAGCCCCGGAGCTTTCTCGACGAATCGCTCCCGCAAATAGCGTCGAAAACTCGCCGGATGATTCGCATCGATCCCGACATACTCATCAAGATGGAAAGCGGTAACCACCGACCAGTCGATATCCCTCGTCTCAATAAGCGCCTTCAACGTGGCCACCTGGCTCATGCCCGTCGCAAGCACGATCGTGGCGCTTCCCTTCCGACGAATAGCTTCTTTGATAAGAGAGCCGCCCTTTTCTGCGGCTGCTTTGCCGAGGCTATGAACGTCCTGAGAAATCATGTACTGCATTAACCGCTCCTTAAACAACTTCGAACCTATACCGATCACCACAGATTGCCGGGGCCCGGGTCCTCCGGTTCTATCCCGACTCCGCCAACCGCGACAGCACGTCGACGCAGTAGATCAGCGCCCGAGGAAGGTGAAACGGGTCCTTTACCGGGAGGGCGACGACGGTGTCGATCTTGTTTCCCTTGCGGTCAAGCTTTTGGGTCCAGTCGCCGTGTTCCCGGTCGGGAAAGTGGGCGAAGCTCCAGTCGTGGACCCGGCGAAACCAATCCATCGCCCACTCTTCCGACGTCTCTTCGTAGGCAAGGAGCAGGGCGTAGAGCGCTTCGGAAAAGACCCACCAGATTTTAGTGTCTGCGTTGTTCCAAAACAACGGCACCTTGCTGTCGATGTCGATCGCCAAGTAGAGGCCACCGAACTCCTTGTCCCAACCTCGTTCCGTCGCCCATTGGATCGTCTCCGCTGCCTCACGGAGCCGCTTCTTATTTCCCGTATGGCGGTATATCTGCATAACGAACCACATCGACTCGATAGCGTGTCCCGGCACCATCGTTCGTCCTGCCGGGGTGTCGGAAAACTCGTTGTCGAGGGTTACGTATTCGACGAGGACCTTCCGTTCGGGACGCCGGAAGTTCTGCATTACCTCCTCCGCCATTCGGACGGATTCGGAGACGACCGTTTCGTTTCCCGATGCAGTTCCCAGAAGAAAAAAGGCGAGTGCCGATTGCATGTAGTAGCGATGGGCCTTCATGCCCTCGGGTAAGAGATACGGGTGCGTCCCGTAGCTGCCGGGACGGGAAAGTCTGTCCCGCACGGTATCGAAAGTCTGCATTGCGGCCTCGAGACACTTCTGATCCCCCGTGGCGCGATAGTACTCGCTCAGACCCATAATCGCGAACAGGTCAACCACGAGCGATTTTTCTCCCTCTATCATCTTTCCGTCTTCCGAGCAGAGAAAGCCCCAGATTCCGGGGCTCACCTGGCCGTGCTCAAGGCAGAAGTCCTTGATGTTTCGAGCGGTCTCAAGCCAAACAGCCCGTTTTTCGACCCGGTTGTAGAGAGCGGCGTAGGTGTAGATTGCCCGGGCGTTGGACCAGAGATACTTGTTCCGGGTGACGATGCTTCCGTCATCCCGGATCCCGGTGAATATTCCTCCGTGTTCCCAATCGATCGTGTGACGATCCCAGAAGGGCATTACGTGGTTCACCAGATGATCGAGGTAGAAATCCCTTAGGCCGGCAAATGTCTCTGGTGCGTTGCTCATCGGCAATTCTCCTTTGTCGGGGCAAACCATATTGGAGAGCTCCAAGCGCAGTGCCCGTTTCGTTGCATTACCTTTACGTAGTAGAAATCGCGCGCTGTCGGGGCCTCGTCGCGCCAATCTTGGACGAACGACAGCTCAGACGCCGTCAAGAGTCGGTGTATCTTGAGCCTCGGTGACGTGAAAGACGCGCAGAGGCTCAGGTGAATGTCATCGAAGAGGCCGTCTTCCACGCTGTAGCGGCGTTCTGTCTCGTATACCGTCCCTTCGAAGGTACCCGATACCAATAGCCTGCACTGGGTCTTCGGTCCGCCTTCTATTCGGAGGACCACCGACTGTACCGGCATGGTATTCGAACGGGTCGTGACGGAGTGTACCGTTACCTCACCGCCGCCCCTTCCGATGTTCACGGTGTTGGTCCTCTCCGTTGTGTCCGGACCGCTCACAAAACAGGGAATCGCCTCGGTTACTCGGCCCTCGGTCACGGTAAGACGCAGCCGCCATTCCGTCGCGTTCGTCGCGTGGAGCCCACCCCACCCCCATTCCAGGCGTTGAACGAAGTGCTTGCCGGACGTGCCGGGCTCCCCGGAAATAACAGGCGAAGGGCTGAAGACCGCCGCCGGGAAGCCGTTCTTGACTATCGTCACCGATTCCAAAGGCGCCAGACCGTCGACGGCCAGGCGGAAAGTCCGTTCCCCGGACGAAGGTAGGACATCACCCATCATTGCGGAGCCGGAGGACAGTTGCAGACGAATTCGATCTCCGGTAACCGCGTAACAATGTCTTGCCCGGAGTGCTCCGAAGATGGATTCTCGGGTTAGGGAAGGGGCGTATACGCCGGTCAATCCCTCTCCGTAAGCCCCGGGGTGTCCGTAGTGATTATCGGTCCCACCGACGAAACCGACGATGCGACCGGATTTTAGCTGGTGCTCCACCGACTGACGGAACTCCGAGGATCCCATCGAGTGGCCGTACATCCCGTGGAGGCTCGTAGCCTCCAACGAATTGCCATGTTCCGAGAATACCTCGGCGACCGGAGAGAGAGAGCTATCGACATCGGGCCAGGAGGTTCCCCGGGCTCCGACCGCGTAGGCACAGTGATGGGGCACCAGAAGGGCGCCATGGGTTCTTGCGAAATCGTGGAGCGCTTCTATCGAGTGGGGGCGGGATATCTCCTCGACGCCGGGGGGCAACAGCGCGCAGTAATCGCCCCATTGCAGCGAATGCCACTCGAACCCCAGGAGACTGACGAACCTACCGGGCTTGTCCAACTGCTTCGACAGACTTACCACTTCGTTCCACCGAGCGACGACCCTCTCAAACCCTTTTTCGTGGTACTGCTTGATCGCAGATTGGTCGTCCGGTACATCGGGCCACCATCCGTGCGGAGTGAGGGCGTGAACATCGAGGGAGGCTTCGGCGATCGCGGTCGCCCGCTCTAGAGAGCCTTGCCCATAGCCGACATCGTGATGGTTGTGGAGGTCGCCCCAGTATAGATTCATCATTTTGAATAGCCTTCTAGAATTGTATCTAGGAGATTATTGTTCAAAATGGGAGGCTATACAACAATATAAGCGGACAAAAAAACGTGAATTGTGTATTCGTTGACATTAAGAACCCCCAGCGATAGGATTTGCAGAAAGCGAAAGCGTAAGGAGAGACGGGAAACATGAGCCGATTGGCGATAGACGGTGGGGCGAAGGCGATAACGCGGAATCAAGATGAAGCGCTTCGCTGGCCCCGAATGACCGACGAAGAACTGGAGGCGGTGTCCGCCCTTGTTCGGGCGGGAGACATCTCGGTGTCCGACGAACCGCGAAAGCTGGAATCGGAGCTTGGAAGCTACATCGGGGTTCCTCATGCGTTGGCCGAGGTAAACGGCACGGCCGCTCTCCACTCGGCTTTCCACGCCCTTGGGGTCGGCCCCGGAGACGAGGTATTGTGCACATCGTACACCTATTGGGCCACCGTAATGCCGGCTGCCGTGCTGGGTGCCAAGGTGGTGTTCGTCGAGATCGACCCCCGGACCCTCAACATCGATGTCGAGGACCTCAAGAGCCGAATCACCGGCAAGACAAAGGCGATCGTCGTCGTGCATCTGTGGGGACTCCCCTGCGACATGGACTCGATCAACGCGGTTGCCGCCGAGCACGGGATTCCCGTGGTCGAAGACGCGGCTCACGCTCACGGTGCGGAGTACCGCGGCAAGAAAGCCGGGTCCCTTACCGCTATCTCAGCGTTTAGTTTTCAGGCGTCAAAGAACATGCCGGCCGGGGAGGGTGGTATGCTGTTGACCTCGGATGAGGAGCTATACCGGCGGGCCGTCGTTTTGGGGCATTACCGGGAGACCGGCCAACTGCCGGAGCCGTACAAGAAGTACCGGCATACGAGTGGGGGCTTCAAATACCGAATGTCTCCTCTTCACGCCGCAATAGCGAGGGTGCAGCTTCGACACCTCGACCGCCGCAACGCCCGGCGGAACAGGAATATCGAGACGCTTCACGCCGTGCTAAGAGAGTTACCCGGCTTCGCGGTCCCGGAGGTCCCCGCCGACGTTAATCGTGTCTACTACGAGAACAACGTCGTCTACGACGAGACTCAAACGGGTGTACCCCTGGAGCGACTTATCGAAATTCTCCGTGCAGAGGGCGCCCGGGTTCGCGGAGACCGATATCCGCTGTTACACATGCAGCCGTATTTCGTTGAACGGGGTAGCGATCCCGACGCTCTCCCGGTAACCAGACGGGCGGTCGAGAGAATCCTGTCCCTCCCGACGTTCCCCGGTGACGACGGCTCCCTCGTCGAGGAGTACGGGGCCGCCTTTCGGAAAGTCGCGGAAACCTTCCGCTGAAGCGGTGGAGCCAAAACCATGAAAATAGCTGTATGAAGATAATCGATTCCCATAACCACGTGGATTTCCACGGTTTCCACGCCGATGCTGCAGTCAAAAATATGGACGAAAACGGTATCGAGATGACCTGGCTCCTTACCTGGGAAGCCCCGCAGGACGAGATCAACCCCGATATGTACAAACGGGTCTTCCACCCGAGTTTGCAGGATATGCCCTTTATGCAGGTCGTGGACGCCGTTAGGCGGTATCCGTCGCGCTTTGTCGCCGGGTACTGCCCCGATCCCAGAAGACCCGACGCGTTGGACCGGTTGGAAGTCGCATACAATTCTTACGGCGTCCGGGTATGCGGAGAGCTCAAGTTGAGGATGATGTACGACAATCCCGACGCAATAGAGCTCTACCGCCTCTGCGGGCGGTATCGATTGCCGGTGGTAGTGCACATCGACTATCCGATACCCGTCCGGGAAGGATCCTACCCCCGGCGCAACTACTGGTTCGGCGGAGGGATCGAATCTCTCGAGCGAGCGCTGGAGCAGGTTCCGGAAACGGTCTTTATCGGTCACGCGCCGGGATTCTGGGGCCATTTGAGTGCCGACGGAAAGCATCTTTCGATGTACTATCCTGACGGTCCTATCGTACCGGGGGGAAAGGCTATCGAGCTTCTCGAACGCTACCCTAACCTCCACGCCGACCTGTCGGCAATGTCGGCCTTGAACGCCCTGCAACGCGACATCGGTTTCACCCGAGAGCTCCTCGACCGGTTTCAGGATCGGTTTCTCTATGGCCGGGATAATTACTCGACCGACTTGAGACAGTTCCTCGACCAACTCGATATCTCGGAATCAATTAGAGACAAGATCTATTACCAGAACGCGGAAGCCCTGCTCTCCGCAGGCGGAGCACATCAGTGGAAATACTAAAGGCTGCAGACGTCCGGATTCACGTTTGCGACGACGAAGCGCAGATGGGGCATCTCGCTGCGGAACGAGTCGTTCAAGAGATTCTCGATGCCATACACAGACGCCGGACGCCGGTTCTCTGGCTCATGGCGGCCCCGAGCGGCTTTGCATTCTACGACTCTCTCTGTGGCATGGCCCGGAACGATTCCCAGGTGGCAGAGGCGTTGGACGGGATCGAGATCTTTCAGTTCGACGACTATCCCATAGCGAGAGACAATGCCCGTTTTCCGGTGACCTTCCGGTATCTTCTCGAAGATAGGGTTATCGCTCCCTTGACGAAGATTTCGGGGGTGAAGCCCCTTTGGCGGCCCCTCGAGCTAACCGGCGATCGCGAGAAAGACGACGCAGTATCAGGGTCTTACGCAGCGGAGGTTGGAAAACGACTCAGGTCAAAGGGCCACCACGTTGTGGAGGTGAAAGGTATCGGAATGGATGGGCACTGGGGTTTTCACGGAGCCGAGACGCCCCTCGATAATCCGCCGGGGATAATACGGGTGCCGATGAACGCCGAGAATATTGCGCAACAGATGCTTGATTGGCCTCAGTACTACGGGATGGCGGAGGACGTACCCGCCGAAGCGTACAGCTGCAACGTCGCACTCTTTATGGAGGCCGACGCCGTTATCGACGTGGTTCCACAGGCTGCCAAGGAGTACTCCGTCCTCGCCACCTACGCTACGGAAGACGTCCTGCCGGAGATCCCTTCCTCCGCCGTCAAGAAGCACGGTAATGCCGACGCCTTTGTTACCGCGGTGGCGGCCGGGGCGCTTCAGGAGTTTCGGGAGAATGTCGCGACAGGGCACGATCCGCTACTGTCGGAGACCACGCTTGACCGTCTCAAAGGGATCTGGAGGCAACAAAAGGGGCTTCCGGATCCCCAAAAGAGTATCGATGTGATGATGGATGTTCTCGGAAAGATCTCCGGAAGCCTTGGATGATCGGATGAAGGTCACACTTCCGTCTAACTACGGTAGCCGGGAGTTAGAGCTGCCGGACGACTGGGACGTCGAGGTCGTTTCTCCCCGACGCGTGACCATTCCGCCGCGGATGGAGCTAATCGAGTCGGCCTTGGACGCGCCCACCGGCGGCTCGACCCTCGAAGGGATCGTAAGCGCCGTCTTGGGCGAAAGACCCGGTCGGACCTGCGTTATCTGCGAAGACCTGACGCGGTACTCGCCGACGGACGAAATACTCCCGCTGATCCTGAACCGCCTCAACAACGCCGGGGTTCCCGATAAAGATATTTTTGTCGTGATGGCCCTCGGGACCCATCGCCCAATGACGGACGCTGAAATAGAAGCCAAGGTTGGGTCCGAAGCAAAGAAGCGGGTCGAGGTCTATAACTCCGAGTTTCGTGATAAGCGCGGCCTCGTTCGTATCGGCTCTTTCGGTGACCATCCGTTGTGGCTCGATCGTCGGGTTGCGGAAGCCTCGGTCCGGATTGGTGTAGGGAGCGTGGTTCCAAACCCGGTTTCCGGGTGGAGCGGCGGAGCCAAGATAATGATTCCCGGTGTTACGGGGGAAGAGACCGTTCGGGGTTTTCACCTCTCCTCTCACGAATTTCAAAAGAACATGTTCGGTCAAGACATGACCTCCTCCCGGGAGCTCATGGAGTCTCTCGTGGGGGAAATAGGTCTCGACTTCGTGGTAAATTCCGTCTACACACCGGAGGGGGAGATTTACGCCGTTCTCTGCGGCGACTTCGTGGAAGCGCAGCGGCTTGCAATCATCAGGGCGAAAGAAGTGTATGGGTCCCCGGCGCGCCGGAGGGCCGGCTTGGTCATAAGCAACGCATACCCTGCGGAAACGGATCTCTGGCAAGCGGGGAAGGCGTTTCACTCGGGGGAGCTTGTTGCCGAGGACGGGGGCGAAGTTGTCGCGGTTGCCTCGTGTCCCGAAGGTATCGGACCCCACAAGGACCTTCCCGATTTCTACGAATGGGCCCTCAAGGACCGGGAAGAGCTTCTCCGGGCGGCGAAGAGCGGTGCCGTCGACGACGTAATCGGGGCTTCGAGCGCACTCATGCGGACCAGAACCATCATGTCTCGGGTTCGCTTAGGAATCGTCTCGGATCGTCTCGATCGCCGGTTGATGGAGAGAATGGGGATCTCCGTATACGAGTCCCTAGAGGAAGTGGTCGAGCGCCACAAGGCAGAAGTCTCGGCACCGTTGACCGTGTCAGTTGTGACACACGGCGGGTCCACCTTTCCGGTACTTTGACTTCTCTGCCGAAGCCGTTTCCCCCGTCTTTGCCCCAACAATACGGCATTTTCCCGAGGATTAGGACTTAGTTCCAGAGTATGTCAGGAAAAAAAGACGGTATTTAGGCTTGTGGGAGCCGAAATTTCCGATTATACTTCTATGTTCCGGGGATAGCCACCAGAAGCCGCGACCGGCCGCTTTCTTACTCTTATCGTCCGATCGTACCGGCACCCTTGGGCGGAAAAGAGGGTATCACCTCTATGACAAAAAGTGAATCCGTTCCCGTTTTCTGAACAATCAGAATCGACGACGCAGACCTCCGTGTCGGGGAAACTGCTTGGAACGTGGGACGAATACCAACAGTAGAAAAGGACACCGGGGTTATGTCAGTTGAACTCGAGTCCGTGATCCCACACCTCGACGAGCTCTCCGCTGAAGAGTGGGGCGTCATTCGAACTCTGTTACGAAATCCCGATTTGACGAGAAGCGCAATTGCCGAGCGTATTGGGTTCGGTCTTTCTAAGACCGATTCCCTCCTCAAGGGGCTCCACGCACGGGGTTACCTCCGGATTCGGGAAGCCGAAGTGTCCGCCAAGGGAAGGCGCCCCTTCATGTATTCGGTTGTGCCGGACCTGGTCTATTTTGTCGGCGCCGAGTTGCACGTCGTCTACGACCGGATCGTCATTATGGATTTTGCCGGAGATGTTATCCATGCGGCAGAATACCCGCCGAGTTACGCAGCCGAAGACGTGGTTGGGAGCGTGTTGCGCAACGTCACCACGACGATCGAGGACAGTAAGGTCGAACGTTCGCGAATATCTGCGCTGGGAATTAGCCTCCATGGCATTATCGACTATACCGAAGGGCTGATTCATCGAGTCTTGTACAGCGGCGAGGAGATCGAGCTCGACGTAAAGACGCCGTTGAGTCAGGAACTGTCCATCCCAGTATTCGTCGCCCAGTCGCGGATCCTCATTCTCTACCGAGAGAAAGGCCCCGCGGTCTTCGACCTTAAAGGGGTTACCGTAAACCTGTACCACGGTTACGGTCTCGGTGTCGGGCTTTTTATCGACGGGAATTTCTTTCGGAGCTCAACCGGGATGGCAGGGCAAATAGGGCACGTCCCCGTTCCGGGGAACGACAAGCCGTGCTACTGCGGGAATGTCGGCTGCTTGCGAACTCTCGTCTCGTACAAGGGAATCTGTGAGCGCGCGGCAGAAGAGCTTGCCAAGGGTTATGTGAGCAACATCGACCCCGAGAAACTCAAAGGGCCCAAATACGAGGACGGCGTAAACCACATTATCGACTGCGCGCTAAAGCAGGACAAGGTCAGCGTCGCCCTCATCCACGAGACGAGCGAGCTCCTCGGCAACGCCCTTGCGCAGGTCGTGAACTTGTTCAATCCGGATCGTCTGTTCGTGCATACCAATCTCGTACGCGCCGGCGAGCTATTCACCGCGCCGCTTCGTCTCTACACACAGAGAAACTCCCTGAGCTCATCCTTTGCGTGTCTCGAGTTCGAGTTCACTACACTGGCACCGTTTGCCGTTGCCGAGGGCGGTGCTTTCTTTGCGCTTTGTGAGTTTGCCGGGAGTAAGGGAGAGGAATAGTCATGTCGACAGTACGAATGCAGGACCTCATCGATTTCGGTCGCAGCTACTTCCTGGCGCGGGGCTTCTCCGACTCCGCCGCGGAATCGATTGCCGAGATAGCCGTATTAACGCAGGCCTTTGGAATTACAACCCACGGCCTGAGCCAGTGGGGCTACATTCGTCGCGCAATCGACGCCGATCGAATTGACCCCGGCGCGGAGCCTGATCTCCTCGGGGATCGCGGCGCCGTGGGACATCTGACCGGGGCGCGGGTTCCGGGGCAGGTGGTTATGCGGATGGCCGTTGAGATGGCCACCTCCAAGGCGCGGGAGCACGGCATCTCGATGATAGCGGTGAAGAAGTCTCACTGGGTGGGAGCCGTCGGACCGTATCTGATCCCAATTGCCGAGAATGGGCTCCTCGCACAGGCCTGGGCCCAGAGTTCCGCATGCGAGGATTGCGCTCCCGTTGGAGGCATCGACGCGACATTTTCCACGAACCCCGTGGCGTTGGCGATTCCTACCGGGGGGACGCCGATTATTGCGGACTTTTCTACCGCCACGGTGTCGATGGGAAAGGTAAAGAGTCTGATTTCCGCCGGCAGCAAGGCGGACGCGGAGATCTTTATGGACGCAGACGGCGCCTTGACCGACGATCCCCGGGTGGTCCCCGAGGGCGGCTCGATTCTCTTTACCGGCGGCCCGCATTTCGGGCACAAGGGGTACGCCCTGTCGTTGTGGTGCGAGGCTTTGACCGCCGTGGCGGGAGGCGACTGCAACAACCCGGAGCTGCCCCAAAGCCAGTCCTTCAACCTCACGGTTATCGATCCGCAAGCCTTCGGGGGACAGGAGCGCTACCAAGCCGAGATCGGGCGTCTTGTCCGCAGAATAAGGGGCGTGCGGCATCTTCCGGACGTCGCGGCGATTCGGCTTCCCGGGGACCGGGGCTTTGCCTCGTTGGGGGAGGCGCGGGCTAAGGGCGTTGCCCTCGATGCCCCGCTGCGGGAAAACCTCGATACCATGGCGACGGAAGCCGGGATTTCTCGGCTTCCGTAAATCCAATAGGACGGTCGTTACAGGGTCGGCATCAGCAGATTCGGAAGCGTCATTACCGACGCCGGGACGTAGGTTATCAACATCAGTACCGCGACCATAACCCCGTAGAACGGCAGGATCGACTTAGTCAACTTCTCCATCGACACCTCTCCAACCGCGCTACCGATAAAGAGGGTCGTTCCGATCGGCGGCGTACACAGGCCGATACCCAGGTTCAGAATCATGATGACCCCGAAGTGAACGGGGCTAATTCCCACGGCGCTGACGATGGGTAGCAGGATGGGCGTCATGATGAGGATAAGGGGTACCATCGTCATGACCGTTCCCAAGGCCAGAAGGAGTACGTTCATGATGAGGAGTACTTGGAAAGGCGTCGAAGCGAAGGAGAATACCGTCTCGGCGAGCATTCTCGGAATCCGCAGATACGCAACCATCCATCCCATTCCCCGGGCGGTACCGACGATGAGCATTACAATGGAAAGGGTCCGCAAGGAGCGGCCCAAGATGCTCCAAAACTCCCGGAACGGAATCTCCCGATAGATGACGAAGGTTACAAAGCTCGCGTAAATGACCGCTATTGCCGCGGACTCGGTTGCGGTAAAGATACCGCTGACAACCCCACCTACTACGATGAAGACGGTTCCCAAGCCCCACAAGGCGTCACCGAAAGCGCGAATGGCCTCCTTAACGTTAAAACGGTCGTTGACCGGGTAATTTCTCACAACCGAGACGATGTAGGAATAGACCATCAACGAAAGGCCCAGGAGAACACCCGGGACGACACCCGCGAGGAACAGTCGCCCGATGGATACGCCCCCTGCGGCAATCGCGTAGATAACCATGTTATGGCTCGGCGGGATCAGGATTCCTTGAACCGAGCTCGTGATTGTGACCGCCGTGGAAAAGTCCCCATCGTAGCCGTTCTTTTTCATGATCGGGATAAGGACCGCGCCGATCGAGGCGGTGTCCGCTGCGGAGGAGCCGGAGATTCCACCGAAAAACATGCTGGCGACAATATTCGCGTGGGCTAGTCCACCGCGAAGCCATCCGACCAACGCGTTGGCCAGCGTGATAAGTCGGTTCGTGATTCCTCCGGAGCCCATGATCTCCCCGGCCAGTATGAAGAACGGGACCGCCATCAAGGCAAAGACTTGGACACCGTCGACCATGTGCTGCAGGAGCATCACCAGTGGCCGACCGAGATAGAACATGGTTAGTGCCGTCGACGCTCCGATGGCGAAGGCTATCGGAACCCGGAGGATGAGGAGGGTAAAGAAAAGCCCAAGAAGAATCGTGACTGCAATCGGGTCATTCATCTGCTGTCTCTCCTTCGGCCACTCCCTCGGCGTCTTCCCCGGCTATTAACCGAGCGATGAACATCAAGAGCATCGAAGCCCCGGAAACCGGAACCGCCGCGAATATGTAGGACATGCGTATGCCGCTTCCGGGCATCCGCATTCTCGCACCAAGGCGAGCCAAGGGGATGCCGGAGAAAATCATGAACAGCAGAAACCCCACGATTATGAAGCCGGCCAGAATCCGTAAGCCCCGTATGACAGCGGGCGGGGCTATCAGGTCCATAATCCGGATTGTTATGTGCCGGTCTTCCTTTGTCGCCATGGTTGCCGAAAGAAGGGAGAACCAGACCATACAGCCCAGGGCCACTTCGTGTCCCCATTGCGGGGTCAACTTCATTACGTATCTCATGAAGACGAGATACGAAACGATGATAACCATCGCTATCAGAAATAGCTTTGCAACCAGAACTACAATCGTGTTCAGGGCTTCTTGAAAATCGACGGCGAACCGTCGTACTCCGGACGGGATCATGTGGGCCCCCCTCTGGCGAAATTGACTACCGATTCGAAGAGCAGTGTGCGATTACGAGTGCTGCGATGCAAGAGGGTGACCCCCGGACCCAGTAGATCCGAGGGTCCCCAATGCCGACCTAACCGCCGCCCACGACGGACCGGAGAGGCCATGGTAGGAAATGGGCCTATTCTGCCGCAGCCTGAATACGCGCGAGCAAGTCCTCGTACCCGACGCTTGCCTCGTCGTAGAGGTGCTGAACCGCAGAAACCCATTCGTTAGGATCATCGACCTCGTAGAAGGTTACTCCGTGATCCCTTTCGAGCTCTATCATGTACTGCGCCCGTTCCGTCTCCTCCAATTCCCGATAGAAATCCTGGCTCTCGGAAAAGGCCCGTTTGAAGGCCTCCTGGTCGGCCGCGGTCATGGATTCCCACAACTCGGTGTTGATGAAAACGGGGGCCGGATCGACCTGATGGTTCGTGAAGGTAAAATTTTTCGAAATTTCATAGAACCCTTCGTTGAAAAAGCCCTTTACCGGCTGTTCCGCGCCGTCGACGACACCGGTCTGGAGTGCCGAGTACAATTCGCTGAAGTCTACCGGCGTTGCGGATCCGCCGAAGGCCGTAACCGCGTCGGCCAATGGTCCTGCGGGAACCCGGATATTCAGACCTCGCATGTCGCTGGTGGATGTGACCACCGCGTCGGTAAAGAAGAAGCTCCGCGGAGGGGCGATGTAGAAGCCTAGAACCGTGATGCCTAGATCCAGGCCGTTGATCTCTTCGATAATCTCTTCGCCGATCGGTCCTTTCATGACATTCCACGCGTGGTCGGAGTCCTGGAATATAAAGGGTAATCCGATCAGCCCCATTACTTCGGCACCAAACTCCTGCATAAAGAAGGTGTTTGTTCTGGCCATCTCCAACGTGCCGGTCTGGACCGCCAATTGCGTGGCCTTGGGTTGTCCAAGCTGGCCACCGGCGAGAACCTCGACCGCGTACCGGCCGTCGGTGTACTCAAACACGAGCTCGCCGAAATGCTTTGCTCCCTGAGTAATGGGATCGACATCCGAAGTATTCTCCGCATAGGTTAGAACCATCGGACCTTCCTCACCGGCTTCACCACTCCCGCCGGCAAAGACCGCCGGAGAGACGGCGAGCAAGACGATCAGCAAGGCGATGTGAACTACCTGCCGTATTGTGCTGTTACGAAACATAAGAACCTCCTTAAGGACGCATGGTTTATTGAGAACTAGACTCAATTAAACCTAGATTGTGCCCAATATAGGTTGAATTAAACCTAATTGGACCTAAATTATACCTGCAATTCTCTTTGGGTGTCAATGGAATATTCGGAGGTTGCCATTGACAACGCGAATTGGAAGCACTAAGACTGTGACCCGGCAGGGTCCAAACGATGAGGGGGCGGCTTGATGGAAACCGTACGATTCGGTCTGGTGGGAGCCGGCGCTATCGCGCCTTCCCATACAACGGGTATTCGAAAGACGCAAAGCGCGGAACTTGCGGCAATCTGTGTCCGCCGGGAGGAGCAGAAACAAGAACTCGAACAGCGGCACAAGATTCCCTGCTTCACGTCTCTCGAGGAAATGCTGGATTCAGGACTCATCGATGCCGTCAGCATCATCACTCCGAGCGGTCTTCACCTCGATCCTGCGCTCCAGGCTGCGGAAGCCGGCGTGCATGTCCTCGTAGAGAAGCCGATGCACACTACCGTCGAAGGCATCGACCAGATGATCGAGGCTGCGCGAAAGAACAACGTTAAGCTGGGGTGTACCTTTCAGGCTAGGTTTCGAGACGTACCTCAACGAGTTAAGCGGCTGATAGACGCCGGCGCCCTCGGTCATATCTACTCAGGGTGCGCGTACCACAAGGCGTACCGGACTCAGGAATACTACGATTCCGCCGGGTGGCGTGGAACCATGGAAATTGACGGTGGTGGCTGTTTAATGAATCAGGGCAGTCATACCGTCGATCTGTTGCTCTGGAACATGGGGAAGGTCAAGTCCGTTATCGCGATGGCGGAGACCGCGGGGCGGGAAAGAATCGATGTGGAGACCCTGGCGTTTATTCTAATGGAATACGAATCCGGGGCGAAGGGTACCATAGAGTCTACGACCCTTGCATACCCCGGTGTGCCCCCGCACATCGAGATCTTCGGATCTCGGGGAACCATTTCTTTCGACTCGAAAAGAGTCATTCGTCTCGACCTGCTGGATCCGACCCCGGAGGAGGAACGTCTCAGAGCTGACCTCCTTCGATATACGGAAGAGAGCTCGGCGGAAACTACACAGAAGGAGGGGGCGCCGGGAGATCGAGCCGGTACCGTCGTTACCTCGGAGGACATGGGCCACGGCCGGGTTGTCGAAGATTTCGTTCACGCAATTCTGAACGACGGCGAACCGTTGGTCTCCGGAGAAGAAGCCCGGCGGTCGGTGGAGCTCATTACGACGGCCTACGAATCGGCGAAACGCGGTAGCGCGCAGATTCGGTTATGATGGTCCGTCGCGGTTCTATACCTACCTCGAGCAGGATTACGTCGATCGTGATCCGGGTTTGCAAACCGGATATCAAGTACCGGGGGCGCTTTACCTCCGGAGGGCAGCTGCCGGACCGGGAGCTCGTTATTCTCGAGCTATCGAACGGACAAGTCTCCGGATTCGGCGAGTTCTATCCGACATCCCTTAACGCAAAGACCGACTTCCACGGTTGGTCCAATCTCGACGAGTGGATCCTCCTCGTCGAGGCCTGCGATCGGCTTATCGGCCAAGACGCTCGAAGTCTCCGGACGCTGGTTCCCGCGGCCTGGGAAGGCTACGACGGAAGTGGGTTGGTAGACGCCCTGGAATTCGCCCTCTACGATCTGGTGGGGAAAATCTACAATCTGCCGGCGTACACGATGCTCGGCGGCCTCCGAAAAAAGTATGTCTGGGGAATGCCGGTTATCTACACCGCGTCGGTGGAAGAGATGGTAGAACAGGCTCGCTCACGCTTTGCCGAGTATGGCTACCGGTTCTTCAAGCTCAAGCCGTCGGGTATTCTCGACCACGACAGAGAGGTAATATCCCGGATTCGCGAGACCACGGACCCGGGCGTCTCCATCTACATCGATCCGAATTACGGACTCGAAATGACGCCGTCCGAGGTAATCGAGTACCTAAACGACCTGCACCGGGTGGGGCTCGAGGTCTGCGAAGATCCTGTTCGCGGGAACCTTGAGACCTATCGCTCGATCCAAGAATGTACTCCGGTTCGGTTGATGCTGGACCAGAGTGCAAGAACCCTCGGCGACGTTCTCGATATCGTCAACGCCCGGTGTTGCCAGCAGATCAACATCCACGCCAACTGGACATCCGGGTTCAACGGTGCCCTTCGTTTGGCAAATCTTGCCGCGGTCGGCGGCATCGAGTGCTTGATCGGGTCGACGATCTATCTCGGGATTGGAAACGCCGCATGCGAGATACTCTCGGGAGTGCTGCCGGGGAACTGCCCCTGCGAACAGATTACCGCGGCCAACTACGTGTGTAACGCCGTGGTAAAGGAAGAGTTTCCGACGGAGGATGGCAAGATCTATTTCCCGGATAAGCCGGGATTAGGGGTGGAGGTTGACGACGAGCGACTCGAAGAGGCGACGGTCCGAACCGTGGTGCTCCCTTAGGGCGCCCTCAGGAGTGATTAGCGCATGGAGACGAAGAGACGGAGGTGAATAGCATGGACGGTACTCGGATTGTCTGGCCCCGGGCCAAGGAAGTAGAGCTGGAAACTTTTACGGTGAGGCCACCGGAACCGGGGGAAATAGTCGTTCGCACGGCCGTCTCGCTCATCAGTCCGGGTACCGAGCGCGCATGGTTGCTCGGTATGCCGGGAACGCCGAATACTTTTCCCATGTACCCAGGGTATAGCGCCGTCGGCCGGGTTGCCGAAGTCGGCCCCGGGGTGGAAGGGCTCGAAGTCGGGGATCGAGTTCTCTGCGACGGTGGCCACGGCACTCATTCAACCCTGTCGGTCAAGCGAGTCTTCCCCCTGTCTGAAACCATCGAAGTCGAAGCGGCGGTATTCTCCCGGCTCTGCTGCATCGGGCTTCAGGGGGTGCGCAAGTCTGCGATCGAGCTCGGCGAGTCAGCCGCCGTTCTCGGGCTCGGTCTGGTTGGAATACTCACGGTTCAGATCGCCAGGGCTGCCGGAGCGATGCCGGTTATCGGCACGGATTTCTCCCGAGCGCGACGAGAGCTCGCCGCCACCCTTGGGGCGGATGTCGTGTTGGATCCTTCGGCCGGTGGGGCGCCGGAGAATCTGTCCGACGTGGTGTTCGACTGCACCGGTACCCCGGAAGGGGTCAACAGCGCCATTCGTGCTGCCGGCTACCGCGGCCGTGTTGTTCTTCTTGCGTCAACTCGCGGACTTACGGAGGCGGTCGACTTCTACCAGGACGTGCATAAGAAGGGTCTTGCCATTATCGGCGCCCACAATCATGTCAGACCACCGGAAGACTCCTCCCCCGGCTACTGGACTCTGAGGGACGATACCTTGGTCGTCCTTCGCATGATAGAAGGCGGGCGAATCCGGGTAAAGGAGCTTGTGAGTAACCGAATCTCACCGTCGGAGGCCCCGGCAGTTTACGGTCAGCTTGCGAATTGGGCGGAAGAGATTCTCGGAGTTGTTATCGACTGGCGAGAATAGAGACCGAATTAATCGAGTCCGACGAACGCTCCGTCTTTTACTTTTTCTTCAATCTCACGGAAGGCCTTCAAGCGCTCGGGATCAGACTCGTGTTTGCCCCCGCCGAAACGTCTTACGTTGCTGTGGGCGAGAAGGTGCCGCGTCAACATGTTCGTCAGATTAGCCTGCACATCCCGAAACGACTTCTCGCCGAAATGGTTGTTGACCTCCAGGGGGACCTCCGTTAGATCGTAGAGCTCACCGCTGCCGTCGTCGCACATTACCAGTTTGTAACGGTTCGTCCGCACCATCGCGGACCCCTCGAGCTCGGAGAATGCGACGTCCTTCAAGACAAGGTCCGGACTTTCGAAGGTGGCCGAAATATCGGTCCCCTGGACATGGTCCGGCACCGGGACCCCTGCGACGGTCAAGAATGTCGCGTGGAGATCGACCCAGTTTACCATCGAGCCGTTTCTTTTGCCTGCTCGTACGCCCGGGCCACGGACTATTAGCGGGACGCGAAGGGCCCCTTCGTAGTAGTTGGATTTGAACGGTAGCCCGTGGTCCCCCAGATTGTCTCCGTGGTCCGAGGAGTAGACGATTAACGTGTTCTCCAATTGATTCGTTCGCTCAAGGGCCTCGAGAATTCTCCCAACCTGTTCGTCGATCAGGGTTACCGTTGCGAAGTAGTACTCCCGCATCTTCCGGATTTGAGCGGGGGTCATGTCGTAATAGTTGGTTAGGAAGAGGGGGTTCGAATTGTAGAACTCGACGACTTCGTGTTGAAACTTCGGTTTGCTCTTCCATTCGGCGGAGGAGCCCACGGCCTCGGGAATCGGAGCGTTCTTGTAGAGCTCCGCCAGCCGCTCTGGTGGATCGTAGGGATCGTGGGGGCTGTTAAAGGAAATCCATGCGAAAAAAGGTGTCTCAGCGTGGTCCTCGATCCATCGGACCCCTTCGGTGCCGATAAACGAATCGATGTGCAAGTGCTCGGGATAGGGACTGATAATCGCTCCGAGATCCTTCCGGTATCCTGGTACGGTCGCCGGATGGTCCCGGGTGTATCCGGCCTTTTCCAGGGCTTTGGTCCAGTCGTCTCTAAGAAAGATGTGGCGTTTATCTTCGGCGATAACGCGGTACTGAAAACCTTCCGGGTTGTCCCAAGGGTGGAAATGCATCTTTCCTATTGCCGCCGTGTACCACCCTGCCTCGTTGAAGAGCCGGGCAATCGTCGGTGACTCGGGACGAATCCAACGGAAATTATCGCCCACGCCGGTAACGTGGGGGTATTGCCCCATGATGAACGCGCCACGGGCAGGCTGGCAGACTGGGGACATCGCCGTGCAGTTGTCGAAGGTCATCCCCTCTCGGGTCAGCCGGTCGAGATTCGGTGTCTGCATCCATTCCACGCCGTAGGCCGGGAGGGTGTCCCGCCTCTGCTGGTCGGTCGTGATAAAGAGAATGTTTCGTGGCTTGCTCATCGTCGCTCCTCTGGACCTAACGGGGCTTGCGGTACCGTTCATCAAACTCGTGGGTCTTTTTGTGCAAGTTGAGGCGGCGCTCGTTTGCCGTCGCAGGGTCCGTCGCAAACCATCTGTCCAGGATCTGCCGGGCCAACATATCGCCGGTAAGTCGCATCGAGAGAATCAATACGTTAGCATCGTTCGCGATTCGGGCAATTTCTGCCGAAAACTCGTCGACGCACAAGGTCGCTCGAACACCGGGAACCTTGTTTGCGATGATGGAAACGCCGGTTCCCGTGTTGCAGAATAGTATACCCTGCTCACATTTGCCGGAAGATACGGCCTCGGCCAGAGCGGAGGCGGCGTCGATGTAGTCCCAGTCGGAATCCGCTTGCGCAAGAGCGGCGAAGCTTAAGACCTTGTGCTCGTGGTCGACGAGATAGTCCTTTACCAGCTCCGGAAGGTGCTGTTGCGTGTCGGCGCTAATACCTATTGTCATCTCATTGGTCTCCTTTGTTACTTCGGAAAGGTTAATTCTGAGCCTTTAACCCGATTATTGGATCTATAAATGGCTTATACAGCTACTAAAAGTATACTATTCCATCGATTACGACACAACATCACCAGAAAAGCGCAACAAACATCCTGTTTCGGGATGCGCAACCCCCGGTGCCGGGCGTATAATTGATCGATTCCGAAATACACGTAGCCACGGTAACACAGGAGCGAAACATGAGTCTGTACGTCCACGAAGAAGATCTCGAGCGCAAGCAAGGGGCGGGACACTCGAGCGTAAAGCTTATCGACGATAGGCACGGAGCCGTCAACGAATATGCGATCGGCGTTTCGTTTTACGAATCCACGGAGTACGGACCTCCTGGAAAGCACCCCTTCCAGGAAGGCTTCTACGTTGTAGAAGGGTGGGGGGACGCAACTGTTGGGGACGAAGAGTTCAGCATCCGGCCGGGAACCGCCTTTCTCGCCCCGAAAGAAGCCCTTCACTCCGTCCGGAGAGCACCCGACAGTCCACCGGTCAAGATCGTCTGGACCCACGCCGCTTCGGAGTAGGATAGCTCACCGGGCGACCCCGGGGAGGCCGGGGTTTTGTCCCGGCTTCTATCCGACTCTATCCGTATACTTGGTCGAGGATCTCTTGAACCCGGAGGGCGACCTCGCCGTTGACGTCCGGCTCTCTATCTTCCACTACGGCTCGGGCGAAATCGTCTATTAACGGCTGATGAAAGTTCCGGTGGGGTGGATGGTCTTCGTTGCGTTCCCCGTCGGCGGTCCAAACGCGGAGGGCGCCTTTGTTCAGTACGGGAACGTGCACCGAACCCTTACTGCCGTAAACATCCAGCGTGTCGGCCGGTTCTCGGACCGCCTTGCTGATGCTCAGGACCCCGATTGCACCGTCCTCGAACCTAAGGAGCGCGGCTGCATTGTCTTCCACGTCCCTTTGATAGAGCGGGTTGGTCAATTGTGACGCCACCGCGGTAACCGGACCCAGAATGTCGACGATTACCTCGATGCGGTGGCACCCGAAGTTCATCATCGGGCCGCCTCCGGCGAACTCTTTGACGGCCGTCCAGTATTTCGGATGCCCCGGGGGAAACTGGTGGCTCTCGAAGGCGTTTATCTGGACCATCGTCACCTTCCCGATTTCGCCGGACTTGACGATTTCCTTGACGCGACCGATTACGGGGTAATGATGACGATAGTATGCGACTCCGAGTTTCACCCCGTTCTTGGTGCAGGCGTCGATGATTCGGCGGCCGTCCGGGGCGTTTAGCGCCAGCGGTTTCTCACAGAGAACATGTTTCCCCGCTTCGGCGGAGGCGATTGCCTGTTCGGCGTGCTGGTTGTGGGGGGTGGCTATGTACACCGCCTCGACTTCGGCATCTTCGAGAAGCTCCGGGACCGTCTTGTACCACCTACGGGCGCCGAATTCCCGGGCGGACTCCTCGGCCAATTCCGCCTTCGCCCGAGTCACGGCGATAAGCTCGCAGTTGTCCAAGTCTCTCAAGGCCGGGGCGACCCTTTTTTGAGATATGTCGCCGCAGCCTATGAGTCCGAAACCGAGTGTCTGCATTAATGCCCTCCGTTGAGGTCCCTATTATAGCAACCGTCCTCCCGGGGGAACAGGTGCCCCCGGGGGAACCCCTACTCCGGCCCCCGGACCTACCGGAAGGCCGGCGATGCTGGTATGGTGAACACACGTTATGAGCAGCTACACCTACATACGCGACAACAGCGAGTTCCAACGGTACCTCGAGAGACTCAAAGAGCGGGGCGTCCGATCGATCGCCCTGGATATAGAGGGGGAGTTCAACCTCCATGTCTACGGGGAGCGCTTCTGCCTCCTGCAGCTCTTCGACGGTTCCGAGGAAGCGGTCGTGGATCCTCTCGCGGTCTCAGGAGACCTTCTCAAGCGGCTTCTCGAAGACCGGGACCTGTTAAAGATTACCTACGATTCGGCGAGCGACCGGGTGCTCATGGCGAAGACCCATGGGATCGTCATGAACTCGATCCTGGATCTGAAGCCGGCTGTAGAGCTCCTCGAGTTTCCGAAGCAAGATCTCAAGTCGGTTCTCGAGAGCGCCCTCGGAATCCAGGAATCCGGCAGCAAGAAACGCTTTCAGCAGTACAATTGGACCCGGCGTCCCATCGACCCCGGCGCTATCGACTACGCCCTTCAGGACGTCCGGCATCTCTTTGACCTGAAAGACGCGCTTCTCAGGCGACTCTCGGGGGAGGGCAAGATCGACCTCTATATTCTGGAGAACTTAAAGCGACAGGACCAACTTCCGGATGTCGACCGGAAGGCCGGAGTGCTACGCTCCGGAAGGTTCAAACGCCTGAGCAGCGCCCAAAGAACGGAGTTCGAACGGATCTTCGATATCCGGGAGCGCTACGCCCGGGAACTCGACCTCCCGCCCAACACGGTGGTGGCGAACAACGACCTCTTCGCGGTGGTCACCGGAGCGATGTCTATTGGGGATGTCCGGGGAAACAGGCGGGTTCCGGCGGCTGTTCTCGAGGCGATAAAGCGGGAGATGGGCGGGAAGAGTAGCTGACGCCGCCGGGCGACGCCGGCGGATCAGACCGGAAGGGCAACGCGAAGCAGGCCGTCGATCTTGTCGGAAGTATCAACAAGCGTGTTGATCAATCCTTCCTAAAAGCTTGCGGGGCAAT
>JBKHCS010000046.1:0-22018 GCA_046541715.1 Spirochaetaceae bacterium | reverse complement strand
TCGATTCGGCGGAATCCCGGGTAGCCCTCGACCTCGGAGACGAAGAGTTCGAGGAGTATTAGACCGACCCAGACCCAAGGCAAACAGGCGGCGCGGCTCCTTCCGGGGTCCGCCGCCTTTTCTTTTGGGTGATACCCGGGTTGACGATACGCTAGCCGCCACCTACCTTTAACGTATTCGCCATGACGGCTAGGAGTATAAATATGAAGAAACCCATCATTGCCGCTCTTTTGATCGCCACCGTGCTGCCATTTGCTTTTGCAGCGGGAGAGCAAGAGGCCGAGGAGTCCCTGAAGGGGCCGGTTGTCGTTGCATCGAAGATCGATACCGAAGGCGCCCTTTTGGGAAAGATGATCGTCCAACTACTCTCCACGAACGGATTCGAAGTGGTTGACAATACCGAGTTTGGGCCTACCGACGTCATTCGGCGTGCCATTACCAGCGACGAAATCGACATCTATCCGGAATACACCGGAAACGGCGCCTTCTTCTTCCCGGATTCTCCCGGGGACGTCTGGAAGGACCGGCAAGCGGGACTCGAGACGATCCGGGAGCTGGACATGGCGGAAAACAACATCGTTTGGCTTGAGCCCGCACCGGCCAATAACACCTGGGCCATCGCGGTCCGTCAGGACCTGGCCGACGAAGAGAGTCTCGATACCCTGGAGGACCTCGGGCGCTACGTCCGAAACGATGGACAGTTCAAGCTCGCCGCCTCGGAGGAGTTTGTGACTCGGGAAGATGCGCTTCCCGCCTTCGAAGAAACCTACGACTTCGACCTCGACGACGATCAGCTCCTTACCTTCTCCGGGGGCAACACCGCAACGACCACTCAGGCGGCGTCCCGGCAAACCGACGGGGTGAACGGTGCGATGGCCTACGGCACCGACGGTCAGCTGCCGGCCCTGGGGCTCAAGGTCCTCGAAGACTCCCTGGGCGTCATGCCGGTCTACGAGCCGGCGCCGATCGTGAGAGAAGAGATTCTTTCCGATTATCCTGAGATCGAAGAGATTCTGAATCCGGTCTTTGCCTCCCTGGACCTCGAGACCCTTCAACAGCTGAACTCTCAGATTGCCGTCGAGGGTAGGGACCCCTCCGCCGTGGCGCGGGAATATCTCGAAGAAAACGGGTTTCTCAACTAAGCACCAGGGTCATGGAAACGCTCGGGGGCGCCGGTGACCGCCCCGTTGTGCCCCTGACCGGGGCATTGATTATCGCGGTAACCTTCTTGTTGCCCTTCGTGGTGCTGAAGGAAAACCGCGTGGCGGTCGGGGAAGCCCTCTACCCTTGGCAGATACCCGGACCCCTCGCGGCAGGTATCATCCTCGCCTCCGGGCTCCTTATCGTCCTCAGCCTGACCACCCGGCGGGAAGTCGTCCTGGTACGGGGAATGACTGCCTCGCTGGCCCTCTGTGGCGTCTTCTGGCTTCTTTCCTCGGCGGGACAGGCTCTCGTCGGGGAGGAGCTTCCCTTCGGGCGGGTCAGCCCCGGGGGTGGGTTCTGGCTCTTTGTCGCCGGGGCGATCGTCGTGCTCCACGGCACCTTGAAGGAGTCGACCGTCCCGAGGTCGATTCGCCTATCCGCGGCGGCGCTCCCCATTGCCGTTCTGGTTCTGCTTCTCGCCGGAGGTTTTTTCGAGGATCTCGCGATGATCAAGGAGTACGCGAACCGCCGGGACCGGTTTGCCGGAGAGCTCGTCAGTCACATCGTTCTTGCCTGCGTAGCCGTCGGCGGGGCGATCGTAATCGGCGTACCCACGGGAACCCTCGCCTGGAGATACCGGAGGCTCACCAAGTCACTCTTCGCGGTGGTCAACGGCGTTCAGGTTATCCCGAGTCTCGCCCTCTTCGGCCTGATGATCGCCCCGCTGGCGTACTTGTCCCGGCGGTTCCCGGTGCTGCGGCAGATGGGTATCCAGGGCATAGGCGAGGCACCGGCGATTATCGCGCTGACGCTCTACGCCCTCTTGCCGATCGTCCGGAACACCTACACCAGCCTGGCGGTGGTTCCCTATGCCGCGGTCGACGCCGGTCGGGGCCTCGGGATGAGCCGCCGGCAGCTTTTTCGCCTTGTAGAGCTACCTATCGCGACGCCGGTGGTCTTGAGCGGTATCCGCACCTCCTTTGTCCAGGCGATAGGGAATACGGCGGTCGCAGCCCTTATCGGTGCCGGCGGCCTTGGTGTCTTTGTCTTTCAGGGGCTCGGTCAGGCGGCCCCGGACCTTATCGTCATGGGTGTCGTACCGATCATCCTCCTGGCGGTCGGTTTCGACCGGGTCTTCGCCCTCCTTATTCGGCGCCTGACCCCGAAGGGGATCCGAAATGATTGAGTTCCGAAACGTCCGGAAGAACTTTGGTGTCGTCGAGGCCGTACGAGGGGTTAGCTTTACCGTGAACCCGGGGGAGGTCTGTGTGTTGATCGGGCCCTCGGGGTGCGGCAAGACGACGTCCTTGAGAATGATCAACCGGATGATCGAGGCCACCGACGGCACGGTCCTAGTCAACGGTACTCCGGTAAAACAGAGCGATATCCAGGAGCTCCGCCGGGGCATCGGCTACGTCATCCAGAGTGTCGGTCTCTTTCCCCACATGACGGTCCGGGAGAACGTCGGCATTGTCCCCCGGCTCGTCGGGTGGGAGAAAGAAAGAAGGGGGGCCCGGGCGGACGAGCTCTTGACGTTGGTCGGCCTACCTCCGGAGGACTACCGGGACAAGTATCCCCACGAGCTCTCCGGTGGGGAGGCGCAGCGGGTTGGGGTGGCCCGGGCTCTTGCGTCGGACCCGCCGATTCTGCTGATGGACGAGCCCTTCGGCGCCGTCGACCCTTTGACCCGCGAGGTGCTCCAGCGGGAGTTCTCGGCGCTCCAGCGTCGCCTCCGGAAGACCGTGGTCTTCGTTACGCACGATCTCGACGAGGCCATCCGTCTTGGGGACCGGATCATCCTTATGCGCTCCGGAGAAGTCGTCCAAAACGACACTCCGGAACGGATCCTCGCCCAGCCGGTTTCCTCCTTTGTTCGGGAGTTTATCGGCAACGACCGGGCTCTCAAGCGGCTTGCCTGCTTTCAGGTCGGCGATTATCTCCGGGAGGCCCGGACGATCGACGAAAGCGCGGCTCTCGAAACCGAATTCGATGCGCAGGAGGTCGTCTGGGTCTGTAATGATTCCCAGGGACTCGCGGGCATCCTGGAGAAGAACGGCTCTCCGGCCTCGGTCGTGCCCCTCCGCTCCAAAGACGTGGCGGTTACAACGGCTTCGAGTCTTCGGGACGCTCTTTCCCGGCTCCTCGGACAGGGGCTACCGGCGATACCTGTGGTGGACGACGAAGATCGGGTCGTCGGAGAGATTCGCCTCCCGGACATCGAAGAGGTCAACCAGAAAGGATGGCACCGGTAGTGGACACCGCCCTTCGCCGACGGCTGGTCACCCTGGGGCTCTTTCTTGGTGTTGGGGCCTTCTTTCTCTGGGAGAAGGGACTCGGGGCCGCCCTCGGCGCGTTATTTCCCGAAACCGGTCAGGTGGTCTACCCCCGGGCGGGCCTCGGAGACCTTCTGCTGGAGCACGCGGTCCTGGTGTTGATATCAAGCAGCATGGCTACCCTAGTCGGGGTCGGTCTCGGGATATTCGTTACCCGCCCCCCGGGGAGGCAATTCCTTTCGGTCGTCCGGGACCTGACTTCCCTGGCGCAGACCTTCCCCCCGGTCGCCGTTCTGGCCTTGAGCGTACCGATCTTGGGTTTCGGGGCGGTCCCGACGGTGGCGGCACTCTTCGTCTACAGCATCCTGCCGATTGTCAACAACACGATCGCCGGGATGGAGTCGATTCCCCGGGAGCTGACCGAGGCTTCCCGGGGAATCGGCATGAATCGCCGACAAATTCTTCTGCTCTCGGAGCTCCCCCTCGCCGCCCGGGTCATTACCGCAGGCATCCGCACCGCAGTGGTTATCAACGTCGGGACGGCGACGATCGGCGCGGTCGTCGGTGCCGGGGGCCTCGGTGTCGTCATTATCGCCGGGCTGGTCCGGAACAACCTATCCTTCGTTGTTCAAGGTGCCCTCGCGGCGGCATATCTGGCGTTCTTTGCCGACTGGTTCTTCTCGATCCTCGAAGGAATGTGCTTCTCCCCCCGGGAGCTCTCTAGAAGGGCGGCGGCTTGACGACGGTCCGGACCGCCCGGACCCCCGGGCGGCGCCGGTACCGGCCGCCGGGGATTAGCGGCGGCCGCCTTCTATGATAGGATTCAGCGAAATGTCGAAACTTGAAGAGGCCCTCGAAGCGGCCCAGGCGGCCCAGAAGAACGCCTACTGTCCCTTTAGCTCCTTCCCCGTCGGCGCGGCGGTGTGCGTCCGGGGATCCGACCGGATCTTTGCCGGGTGCAACGTCGAGAACTCCAGCTTCGGCGCGTCCATCTGCGCCGAGCGGAACGCGATTCTGTCGATGGTCGCTGCCCTCGGGGCATCTGAGATTACCGAAGTTGTGGTCGTCTCGAACGGTGAGCACCCCGCGTTCCCCTGCGCCCACTGCCTCCAGGTCATCGCCGAGTTTGCCGGCCAGGAAACCCGGGTCCACCTGGCCAACGAAGGGGGCTTTCAGGCCCACTATCATTTTTCGGAGCTCCTCCCTCATCCCTTTCTGTTTTCCAAGGAGGGTGTCCGGTGACCCTCAGAAGCCGCGTCCTCTTGTCGCTCCGCTTTCTCTGGTCGGTCCCGATTATTCTCTATCAGAAAGTCGTCTCCCCGTGGCTTCCCCGGCGGTGCATCTACTATCCTACCTGTTCCTCCTACGCCCGGAAGGCGATCGCCCGTCACGGCGTTGTTTCGGGGACCATTCTCGCCGGCGCCCGGATTCTCAGGTGCACGGGTATTTTCTTTCAGCCGGGGTACGACCCGGTCCCGGAGGAAACGAGTTTCAAGGTGCTTGTCGATGGCTACCGGACCTTCCGAAAGCGACGGTAGCTCCCTTCGAGCCCGGGAAGTCTCCCGGCTCCTCCGGAACCGATATCCCGACACCACACCCCTCCTGCGGTTCTCGAACCCTTTCGAGCTTCTCATAGCGGTGATTCTTTCCGCGCAGACCACCGACAATCAGGTAAATCAGGTAACCCCGACCCTCTTCTCCCGGTACCCCACCCCCGGGGCGTTGGCGTCGGCCCCCCTCGAAGAAATCGAGGCAATTGTCCACTCGACGGGTTTCTTTCGGAGCAAGGCGAAGAACATTCGCCGGACGGCGGCTATCCTCGCCGAGAAACACGGCGGCGAAATCCCCGAAGCCATGGAGGACCTCGTCTCGCTTCCCGGGGTCGGCAGGAAGACCGCCCACGTCGTTCGGGGGGTGGTCTTCGGTCTGCCGGCGATTATCGTCGACACCCACTTTCGGCGTGTCGTATCCCGGATTGGCCTGTCCCGAGGCGGGACGCCGGAGAAGGTCGAAAGAGACGTCGAGCTTCTCGTTCCCGGGGAGGAACGGTTTGCTTTCTCCATGGCGGCGAACAACCACGGCCGGCAAGTATGCTTTAGCAGAAAGCCGGAATGCGGACGGTGTCCCGTGCGTCAACTCTGTGATTACGCTTCTTACATGTTCCCTGAATAGTTATTGAAGCTTTAGATATTTTAGCGCTATAATGCCGAAAATAGAGGTATGGCCCTTCTTTCACAGACCGTTAGGGAACGCATAGAACGCCTTGGTCGGCGGTTTCGGGCGGAGCTCCCGGATCGACTTTCGGAATTGGAGAGGAGCCTTGAGCGGCTCTCCATCCAGAAAGACGATTTCGAAGCCCTCCAGGAGCTCCGGTATCAATCGCATCGTCTTGCCGGCTCCGGCGCCACCTTCGGGTTGCATCATCTGTCGACCCTCGCCAAGAAGGTAGAGGATATCGTCGTAGCGAGCATCGAGAACGGCGCGGCTCTCAAGAGCTCCGCCGCGACGGAGCTCCGGGGCCACCTCGACGCCCTTTGGAACGCGGCGCAAGTAACTCCGAGTCCCGACGGCTCGGAGTTCGACACCCTCGAAGAGGCTCCGGACGACGGTGCCGAGGAGTCCGAGCGAATCGTCTGCCTGCTTCTGAAAGACGAGACGCGGTGCCAGGACTACTCGGACCAACTCGGTTTTTTCGGCTTTACCGTCCACGTCGTAAGCCGACCCGACGAAATCGAGAAGCTCTTAAAGAATCATTTTCGGGTTGCCGCCGTAGTCGATGCGACCTTTCTGCCTTCCGGTTCCAGCGAGTGCCCCCTGCGTCGATTGAGCGACGAGTTCAAGGAGCTCTTCTCCCTTATCGTGCTCTGCGAAGAGGACAATTACGACTGGCGCCTCCGGGCCGTTCGCTGCGGCGGGGACGCCTTTATCGCGGAGCCGGTCGAGATTACCCACCTCGTCGACAAGATCGAGACCGTCTGCCATCCGATGGCCCGGGTGCCCTACCATGTGGTCTTGGTCGACGACGATCCGGAGTTTATCTCCTACGTCGCAATGGTTCTCCAGAACGCGGGCATGATTACGTCCGTGGTGACCGACCCGCGAAACCTCTTTCAGGTAATGGTCGAGTCGAAGCCGGAGCTCATCATCCTCGACATCTACATGCCCGAGTGCGACGGCGTGGAGCTCGCCCGGATGATCCGCCAACAGGACGCCTACGTCGGGATCCCGATCGTCTTTCTTTCGGTCGAAAACGACGCCAGGAAACAGCTCGAGGCGATCCGGGAAGGGGCGGACGACTTCTTCGTAAAGCCGATCGACCCGAATCATCTCGTTACGTCGATCAGGATGCGGGCCCAGCGGACCCGGGACATGCGCTTTTTTATGGAGCGGGATTCTCTCACCGGCCTCTTGAACCATTCCAGCCTCCGGGAAAAGCTGTCCACCGAAGTCCAGCGGGCCCGGCGAATGGGAACCGACGTCTGCTTTGCAATGGTCGACCTCGACCATTTTAAGAGTGTAAACGACACCTATGGCCATTTAGCCGGAGACCGGGTCCTCAAGACCCTCTCCCGCCTCCTTTCCGAGCGCCTCCGAAAGACAGACATCGTCGGTCGGTACGGAGGGGAGGAGTTCGGCGTCGTGCTGTTCAATACCGACCTCGTGAACGCCGCCCGGGTCATCGACGAGGTGAGGGATCGCTTTTCGCAGATCCGTCAGGTCAACGAAGAAGAAAGCTTCTTCGTGACCTTCAGCTGCGGGGTCGCGAGCTTCCACGATTTCGATACAGCCCGCCTTCTTGCCGAAGAGGCCGACCGTGCCCTCTACCGGGCGAAGGAAGCCGGGCGCAACAGAGTAGTAAAGGCGTCAGCGGTTACGGCTCCCCGACAGCCAACCTAGCTCGTACTCTTCCCAATACACCATCTCCTCCTTCAGGGTAATTCGAAGGAGTCCGAGGCGGAGAACCTTCGCGGTTAACCGCCGAGGGGACGGCAGGGCGCCTTCCCGGTGCGTCCCCTGAGGGGCGACGGCGAGGACCAGGGAGCCGAGATAGCCGTCGAAGAGGTGGGGACCCTGCGGGGAGCGGCGGGCGAAGAAATCAACAAGCTTCTCGATACCATCCGAAGGGTGCACCTCGAGGGCCGCAGCGACGACGAATGGCGCCGCGCCCTCCGATTCGACGCCGATCCAGCCTCCGATGCTCAGGGGGAGCGCCCCGGTCTCCGGGCGCTCGGAATGCGTAAGGAGCTTCGACAGGCGCTCCGGAGTGTCGGTGCACCACCGTAGGGGGACAAAGGGCGGGAGCGCCTGGGCAAAGGGCAGGCCACCTTCGCGAAACAGGACGCCTTGGGTTTCCATCACAATGGCGGTGAGATTCTCCGGGAGCAAGGCGGCAACGAGCTGGTAGCTTGGCGGGTTTCGGTTATCCATCGGGTCCCATCATGGTATAGTACCAGGCACACGAAAGGAGTCACAATGAAAGGAAGAACCGAGGACGCGGTCGCCTCGATAGCGGAGCGCCTCGACGCATGGCCGTCGATGGACACGATCACCCTCGTGGAGTCCGGCAGCGACACGAACGATCCATACTTCTTCGTAAGTCTCGACGCCTATCACCGTGGGGATGTTCCGGGGGAGGAAGAGCGTCGTCGGGAATTCCACGACGCGGTAGCCTTCGAGTCTATCTACGTTACCCAAAAGGACCGTTTCCTCCTCCATGACATTCCGGTTCGGATCGAATACAAGAACATTCACCGTTTCGACGAAATCGTCCGGACCATCGAAGGCAACCGAGGATTCTACCGCGATTCGGGGACATACATGTTCTACCGCATGAAGCACTCCACCATCCTCAAGCAGAAGTCCGACTGGCTTACCGAGGTTCGCAAGGATCTCGACGCCTTTACCGACGGTTTTTGGGACACCCTACGGAGTCTCTTCCAGGCTCGGATGGAGCACTATCTCGGGGACCTTCACGCCGCAGTCATCCGGGAGGATCCCCTGTTCTATCTGGTGTCCGCTTCCGGCTTTATTCGATCGGTGGCGAGTGTGCTCTTTGCGGTCAACCGGCAGTTCGAGCCGGCACCCCGGAGCTTTCTCGAGGAGGTACCCAAGCTGCCGGCTCTGCCGGATTCGTTCCACGGTCGTTTCGATAGCTTTCTTCGGACGGAGAGGGAGCTTACCCGGGACCGGAAGCTCGAAGTGGCTACACTCCTCGCACAAAGCTTGATAGCCCTCTAATGCGCCGCCTTTCAGTTTTCCTTACAAGCGCTCTGATCGCACTGTCGGGGTGCACTGCCGATCTCGTCTCCTTCGGGCTCAACGTTGATGATCGCCTTCTGCCTCTAACGGAGGAGCCGGGGAGGCGCCGGGCCGAAGAGGGGGTTGTGCCGCCGGCCTTCGACGAAGGGGAGGGCTACCAGATACGGCTCGAGGTCTCCGGGGAAGAGGCGGACCTCCCGGTGGATCGCTACCTCAAGGTAAGCTACGCCGGAGACGCCTCCGGTGCTTACCTCGAGGTGCTCCCGGCGGGACCGGAAACGACGGTTCCCGGTAGAATTGCCTTCCCTCCGGGAAGCGCTTCCGCTGCCGGCGCCTCCGGAGAAACGGAGCTCGTCGTACCCTTAACCGATTCCCGTGCCTTCGAAGGGCTGCGAATCGGCCGGGACGCGGAGGGTTCCGAGTTTACCCTTACCGGAGTCGCCCTGGTGGAGCCCTGGCGGGGTGTCTCTTTTGCCGGGGAGCGTCTTGTCTTGACCGCCGGAAGCCGGGTGAGTCGGGATGTCGAGCTTCAGGCCTGGGGTATCGAGTTGCCGCCGCGACCGGAGTCCGGCGCGCACCTCGTTGTGGCGTACACTGCGGACCCCGCCGCTTTCGAGGAGTTCGACGGGGAGCCGGTGACCGCCGGGGTAGAGCTCTCCGATGAGGCCGGGAACCGGAGGGTCTTTACTCTGCGGCTCCGCCCCGGGGAGCGGCGGGTCCAACTCTATCCCTGGGTTGTCGGCTTCTCCCCGGGACAGCTGCGATTTCTCTCTCGCGGCTCTCCGGCACGGCTCGACGAGGTCGTCTGGGTCGCACCTTCCGAGGGTCAGGCGGTGACCGCGGAGCTCGGGACGGTTCTCGACTATCGTCCCGAGACACTCCAGGAGGACTATACGCTTTTTCGGTGGAGCCTCTATCCCGATGTGCTTCTGATGGATTTTGCTTCGTACCGGGTTCAATCGAGCTATCTGAAACGGCTCGCGTTTTTCGTCGAGAAGCGCGGCTTCCGGGGCCGGGTTGCCTCCTTCGCCGAGCTCGCCGACCGGCACGGCTGGAACGCCCACAACTACGCTCCGGAGGGTCTTGCCGGTTTCTTTTCCGCCGCTTCGGATATATCCCCGGAGGAAGAGGCTCTAAAGCTTCTTGCCCTCGAGGAGGGGATTATTCTCCGTGCCGAGGAACCGGCCGGCGGCACTTCGGACGACGATTACCTTGCCGGGGCCGGGGGTATTCTCTCGGTCTCTCAGGAGTCGAACCCGATTCTCCGGAGGCTCCTGTTGACCCACGAGGCGACCCACGGCGTGTTCTACTCCGAACCGGCCTTCGTGGACGCCGTATGGGAGGTGTGGAACGCCCAGTCTCCGGAATTCCGGGACGCCTGGCGCCTCTTTCTCTCGTCCATGACCTACGACCCGGCGGATGAGTACCTGATGGTCAATGAGTTTCAGGCATACCTGCTGCAGCAACCCATCGAAAACCTCGGGCCCTACTTGAACAGCCGCATTGTCCCGCGAATCCGAGGGCGCTACTCCGACGCCTTCCTGAGCCGCTTCGTTCAAGATTCTCTGGAGGCGGGGCGTCTCGTAAACGAGGCCCTCTTCAGGACCACCGGGTTTCTCGGGGGCGACGTTCTCTGTCTGGTGCCGGCCGACGGGTAAGGCGCCCTTTCCAGGGCCCTTTTTCGATTACCCGGACCGAGCCGGACCGGAGGAGGGCAGCCATCGCTTCTTCCCGCTCCTCCGGCTGCCACCGCGACAGAAGCCCGTAGATATCCGTGAGGCGCCGGAGTCTCCCGGCGAGAATCGCCTCCAGCTCTTCCGCCGAAAGACGCCGCCGATTCTCGGCGATTACCCGTTCCAACGCCCCGAGGAGCGACGATCGGTCCCGGGCGGTGCCGTCACACCGGTCGCACCCGGTGCAGGCCTCCAGGTCGGCCCCGAGAAGGGACAAGAGGTACTCCCGGCGGCATGTCCTCGACTCCGGATAGGCCGCCATGTCCCGGTGGTGATCCCTTGAGAGCCGGTCTTCCGGAGAGGTAAGAAGGATTGCCGCTGCCGGCTCCCCGTCCCGACCGGCCCGGCCTGCCTCCTGAAGATAGCGCTCCACCGTGTCGGGAAGGTCCCGGTGGATCACGCCGCGGATGCCTTTCTTGTCCACACCCATACCATAGGCGCAGGTTGCAACAAGAACCCCGCCGGAAACCTCGTTGAACCAGGCTTCCGTCGCCTCCCGCTCGGCAGCCGAGAGCCCGGCGTGGTAGAAACGCACCGAGGGGTCCCGCATGCTCGCCCGGAGGGTCCGGCAGGTAAGCTCCGCGTCGAGTCGGGTTCGGGTAAAGACGACCGTCGGCCGCAGGGAAGACAGTCCTGGAGCCCAGATCTTCGGAGCCGGAGAACTCGCCAGTAGCGTCGCCAGGGCCCGGGACTTCGAGAGCACCGGGAGGACCGAGTAGTGGATGTTCGGACGGTCCGGGTTTCCCCGGACAAGGTGGGTCGCCTCTCTTCCGAAGAGCGTCGACCGAATGCCGGCAAGAACCTCCGGGGAAGCGGTAGCGGTGTAGGCGGAGACGAGGCGGGGTTCGAGGCAACGGATCGTCTCGGAGAGGGTCAGGTAGGCCGGACGAAACGTTTTTCCCCAATCGACGACGCAGTGCGCCTCGTCGACAACCAGATGGGTTACGGCGTGCTTCCGGAGGGTCTCCCGAATCCGGGGTTGGGAAAGCGTCTCCGGGTTGGTCAAGAGCATGTCGATCTGCTTTCGGTGGAGGGCCCGGAGGAGCTGCTCCCGCCCTTCTTGGGTCTGGTCTCCCGAGAGAGACCCTGCGCGGATTCCCGTCGAAGAGAGGCGTCGTTGTTGGTCCCGGATTAGGGCCTTGAGGGGGTAGACAACTACGGTAAGACCCGGAAGGAGGGCCGCCGGGAGAAAGAAGCAGAGGCTCTTGCCGGCACCGGTCGGCAGAAGAATAATCTGCCGAGGCGTTTCTTCCCCCGTCGTACCCTCGTACGCCTCGAGGGTTGCCTGTATGACCAGCCGCTGATAGGGAAACAGATAGTCTACCCCCAGGTGGGTCCGTGCCGCGTCGAGGAGCGGATCGTCGGTGTGCCGATCGTCCATCGTCTAGAAGGACGGGCCTACTTTCCTCGGCGCTTCAGAGATTGCTACCGTTATTCGGTTTCCATTGCCCCCCTTCAGCCGTACAATTAGACCGTATCCCCTGTAGACGAACGGTCCGGAGGTAGTATGAAGCGCGTTCTAGAAATATTCGAAGAGCTCTCCCGGGTTCCCAGGCCCTCGAAGAAAGAGGAGAAGATTCGGGAATGGGTTCTCGGCTTTGCACAAAAGGCCGGTTACGCCGTCCAAGTCGACGGCGCCGGAAACGTGCTGCTCCGCGTTCCTGCGACTCCCGGCTGCGAGTCGGGGTCGACTATCGTCCTTCAGGGGCATCTGGATATGGTTTGCGAGAAACGTCCGACCTCTACCCACGACTTCGAAACCGAGCCGCTGGTTCTCGAATACGCCGGAGAATGGCTTACCGCCCGGGATACCACCCTCGGGGCCGACAACGGCATCGCGATCGCCTTGGCTCTCGCCTTTGCCGAGGACGAGGAGGCGAAACACCCCCCGTTGGAGCTCCTCTTTACCGTCGACGAAGAGACGGGCTTGACGGGGGCATCCAATCTCGATGGGTCCCTTCTTTCGGGGAAGGTGCTCCTAAACCTCGATTCCGAGGAGCTCGGGAGCTTCGTCGTCGGGTGTGCCGGCGGACGGAGCAGCACGATTACGCTGCCGAAGGAGACGGGGCCCCTGGCCCCCGGAGACACTCCCTGGAGAATCGAGGTCACCGGTCTCGCCGGGGGCCATTCGGGGGCCGACATCAAGCTGCAGCGGGGAAACGCGAACGTTCTCCTCGGAAGGAGCCTAAGGCGCCTTCGGAAGGCCGGGAGTCTCCGGGTCGCCCGGGTCTCCGGGGGCAACGCCCATAATGCGATTCCCCGGGACGCCGAAGCGATCGTGGTTATCGACCGCGCCGCGGAAAAGCAGTTAGGGGCCGAGATCGACCGGTTAAACGATGCCTTCCGGAGGGAGCTCGCCGCGACGGATCCGCAGGTGACCGTCCGGGCGACGAAGGAGGGAGCCCTTCCGCAGGAGCTCTACACCCGGGAGGCGACTGCGGCACTCTCGGATATGCTGGTGACGATACCGAATGGGGTCTACCGCTATTCTGATACCATTACGGGGTTGGTCGAGACCTCCGCCAACCTGGCGACCCTTTCTACCGAGGACGAAGGGATCAAAATGCTTGTGAGCCAGCGGAGCTCTTCGAAGGCTCACCTCGAGGCGCTCACGGAAAAACTCTACGCGATCGCCGAGGCGAACGGGGCCGCCGTCGCATCCGACGGCGAGTACGCCTCCTGGGAGCCGAACTTCGATGCCGAGATTATCCGCCGGAGCACGGACGCCTACCATCGGCTCTTCGGGACCGAACCGAAGGTCGAGGTAATCCACGCCGGGCTCGAGGCGGGGGTTATCGGAAACAAGTACCCGGGAATGGAAATGATCTCCTTCGGACCCCGGATCGAACAGGCCCATTCCCCGGACGAACGGCTCCATTTGCCGTCTATCGACCCTACCTACCGTCTGTTGGCCGAAATCGTAGGAAGCTACTGTTAGGCCCGGTCGGCTCCGGCGCCTCGGGCGCCTCGCCTAGGTGAGCTCCTCGATTCTTGGTGGATCGGCACCTGCCCGGGAACAGGTGACGGCGGATGCCTGGACGGCGAAAGCCAAAAGCCGGCCGAGGTCCTCTTCTCCGAGGGATCCGGGAATCCCCGGTGCGAGAGCCTCCTCCCGGTAGAGCCACGCCAAGACGGCACCGTGGAAGGTGTCCCCGGCTCCGACGGTATCGACGACGTCGGTTCTGGGAGCCGGCACCCCGACGCTTTCGTCGGTCGTAAATGCGAGGCTCCCGGCGGCCCCTTGGGTTACCAAGACGAGCTCGGGGCCTCGGGCGAGGAGAGAAGAGGCGGCTTCCTCGATGCTGCTCGTCGGAAAGATCCACCCCAAGTCCTGATCAGAAGCCTTGATCACGTGAGAGTGGCGCACGATTTCGAAGAAGCGATTCACGTATGCCTGCCGGTCCTGTATCATTCGCTCCCGAATGTTCGGATCGAAGGATACAAGCCGCCCTCCGTACTCCCGTTTGATCAACGCGAGGAGGCTATCCGCTACCGGCTCGAGGATGGTAGCCAAGGAGCCGAGGGCGAGCGCCCGAATCGATTCCGGGAGGAAGGCCGGGAGATCCGCCGTAGAGATCGAGCGGTCGGCGCTGCCTTTGGCGAAGAACGCGTAAGAGACGTCGTGACCACTCTTGTCGACGAAGGCCAGGGTGGAGGGATCCTTCGATCGCGTGACGTAGGACATGTCCACCCCGTTCTCTCGGAGATGCTCGACGAGGCGTTCACCGAACATGTCCTCGGATATACGGGAATAGAACCCCGTCGGAACGCCGAGGCGAGCGGCGGCGATCGCCGTGTTGAAGGGGCTTCCGCCGGGGGCGGCGTGGTAACAGTCGTCATCCCCCGAGGGTTTGATAAAATCGATTAAGGCTTCGCCGCAGCAGAGAACCATGCTGCTCACATCATAGTTTTATATTGACCGCTTGTAAAATATCGGAGAGGTCGGTTGATCAATTTAGAGATGTTAAATATAATAAAGATCAGGAGGTCGGATGAGCAAGAACGTACTGGTGGTAGACGACTCTGCGGCTATTCGGCAGAGCGTCTCGTTTGTCCTCGATCAGGCCGGATACGTCGTAGTCCAGGCGGGTGACGGAGAGGAAGCCCTTACCAAACTCGACGGAACGGCCTTCAGCCTGATCATTACCGATGTCAACATGCCCAACATGGACGGAATAACGCTGGTTAAACGGGTTCGGGCGCTGGGTGACTACAAGTTTACCCCGATCATTGTCCTCACCACCGAGTCGCAGGGCTCCAAGATGGAGGAGGGCAAGGCCGCCGGGGCCACGGGGTGGATCGTGAAGCCTTTCGACGCGGACAAGCTCCTGACGGTCGTCAAAAAGCTCGCCGGCTGAGGCATCTTGATCACCCTCCCGGCGAGACAGCCGCGAGATTGTAGCAAAATGATACAGTAGTCTCGGGGCCTAACCCATGGATGGATTCTATTGATCCGTTCTCGGAGCCCCGGGCATTTCACCGCCGGTAGCCACCGGGGCGACGGCTTTCTAATTCATTTATAAGTAATACTATATAAGAATATCCGACTCACCTGAAAGTCTTGGCACGTCCTTTGCTAAATGATTCGCATAGTTACACTGTATGGAGGTGCAATATGCGATACTTGGTTCGAACCAATGGAAACGGCCTCGAGAATGGGCTCGAGCGGTGGATGGACGACGTTTTCTCGACCCTTCCCGGTTGGGATCAACACCGATTTGCGGTCGACGTCCGAGAGCTTGGAGACCGGTACGTTCTGGAGGCGGAGATGCCCGGCCTTTCGGATGCCGACGTAGAGATCCGCGTCGAGAGCGACCTGCTTACCATCCGGGGAACGGTTCCTAACCGAGACCACCAGGACGAGAAGTTCGTTCTTCGCGAGCGGAGCCGGCGCAACTACGAGCGCAGTTTCGCCATCCCTCGAGACGTAGACCGGGAGCGAATCGAAGCCCGCTTTAAGAACGGCATTCTGACCCTCGAACTGCACAAGGCCGAGGAAGCGAAGCCCAGGACGATCAAGGTGAAGGGCGACTAAGAGCAACCGCGAAACGCGACAAAGAGCCGCCTCCGGTAAGGGGCGGCTCTTTTTTTGCCGACTCTCAAAGCAGAATGGCAATTCCAACCTTTGTATACGGCCTGTTGTTGCTTATCGAGGCCTTCGGTCCCCTCGATGTTCCGATGGCGGTAGACCTGGTCTCCGGCGGCAGCGTTGAGGATCGGCTCCTCCTCGAGGCCGAGGAAACCACCTACAGGGTGCGGCACCTCGAAACCGACGCCCGGCGCGTCGAAATAGAGCGCTCCCGGCTCTACGGGCACGTATTCTTCGTCTTCTGGTCCGACTCCGACGAGTCGACCGACGACGAGCAGACCGAATCCCGGGTCGCCGCGGTAGACTTTGCCCCGGTCTTCCGGGCCCTCGCGGCTGCCCAGCCTTCGGAGACCCGGGAATTGCAAATCGAGATCCCCGACGGCGGTAGCTGGACGATCCTCCTGCGAGGGGAGAGCATTATTATCGCTTCGGTGGAGGAACCGCTGTTTCTTCACGCCCGTCCGGCTGCCGCCGTTCTTCAATAATCCGGGATACTCTGGTACATTGCCCCCCATGAACGGAAAACGACCCTTGCGGGTTCTCTACGTCTGCAGTGGAAATATCTGTCGAAGCCCCTTGGCCCAGGGAGTCTCGGAGCACCTCATCGGGGAGGTTCCGGGGGATGGAACGATCCACTTTGAATCCCGGGGAACCACCGGCTACCACGTCGGAGAGCAAGTAGACCCACGGATGCGGGAAACCGCGGCAAGCCGGGGAATCCGCCTCTCCCACCGTGCTCGGCAGATGAGCCTCCAGGACTTCGAAGACTACGACCTTATTTTGGCGATGGATCAGAGCAACTACCGGGACTTGATGAGAATGGCCCGGGAGCCGGACCACCAGGCGAAGATCCGCATGTTCCGGGAGTACGACCCCGAAGCGAAGGGCGACCTCGAGGTTCCGGATCCCTGGTACGGTGGGATGAAAGGCTTCGAGCGCGTTTTCGAGATTGTCCACCGGACCTGCGCCGGCCTTATCGCCGGGGAACGGGACCCGGTTGGAGCGACGGCGAGTGATTGAGTCCGCCGCCGGTCTTCACGACGCCGTAGAACGGCTCTACGGCTCCGGAGTCTCCGTCGACCGGAGAAAGACCATCGCCGGTGGATGCATCAACCGAGCGGGCCTCCTCGAGCTCTCCAACGGCGAGCGGCTCTTTCTGAAGGAGCACGGTAGAGACCCGACGGGGATGATGGCCGCCGAGGCGATGGGTCTCGCCGCCCTCGAGGCCGTCGGTCAAATCCGCGTTCCGCAGCCGCTGGCCCACTGGGAAGACGAGGAGAATCAATACCTCCTGTTGGAATACCTGTCCGAAGGCTCCCGGAAGCCGCGCTTCTGGGAGGAGTTCGGCACCGCGATGGCGGCGCTCCACCGGGGGAGCCCACCGGGCCCCTTCGGATTCGAGGTGGACAATTTTATCGGGGCCACGCCCCAGAAGAACGGCTGGTGCGAGAGCTGGATAACCTTCTTCGGAGAAAGACGGTTGCTCTTTCAGATCGAGCTCGCGGAAAAGCGGGGTCTCGCGGACTCCGATATGAGTCGCGGTGTCCGGAAGATTGTCGATCGGTTGGAGTCTCTTCTGGTCGAGCCGGAGAAGCGGGCCCTCCTTCACGGCGACCTCTGGAGCGGAAACTACATGGTCGGTCCCGGGGGGGACGCCGTCATCATCGACCCGGCGGCCTATTTCGGCCACCCGGAGGCGGACCTCGCGATGACCGAGCTCTTCGGCCGCTTCGGGAGTCCCTTCTACGAAGCATACCGGGAGGCAGGCGGGCTCGATCCGGGATACCAAGAACGTCGAGATTTGTATAATCTCTATCACATGATGAACCATCTGAACCTCTTCGGCGGCGGCTACGCCGGTTCGGTTCGGTCGATTATCCGAAAATACGTCTAGGGGGAGCGATTATCGACCGCTAAGATTTGCGCCGATAAGTAAAAAGGTGAACATGGAAACCCGAGTAATCGGAGTCCTTAGCAGCAACAAGCAACTAAGCACCAATCTCAAGCACGCATGCGAGGCGTTCCACGAAGATTTCGAGGTGGATCTTTTCGAGGACGACGAGTCCTTCGCCCAGTACCTCAATTACGAGCTTCCGGATCTGGTCGTCCTCGACGTTTCGGACCCGGTGTTACGGATTCGGCAGCTGTTTATGGAGCTCAAGAACGACCCCTGGCTCCACTTCGGCGGTGTAATCCTGGTCTACGACCAGGAACGGGTCGGCGTAGTTCCCTCGGCTATCCGGGACGTCAACCTGATTTCCATCCTCGAATACGCTCGAATCGACTTCTATATGCCCCGCCTCCTGCGGATTCTCTCCCACAACCGGAATATCCTCTATCAGCGGGATCTCCACGCGTTGTTGAGTCAGAACCTCTCGGGCTCCTTTGTCCTGGACAACGATCCCTTCGATCTGACCACCTACTCCAACCTTCTGGCGAACTTTCTCTTTAACGCGAACCTCGTCTCCCACGAGCAGAAGGAGCGCTTCTACGTGGCGATCATGGAACTCCTGGTAAACGCGATAGAGCACGGAAACTGCCGGATAACCTACGAGGAAAAGAGCGCCTATCTCGCGAAGGGGGGCGACTCGATGGACCTAATCCGGGAACGGAACCAGGATCCGGAGATTAGCAAGAAAAAGGTTCATCTGTTCTACCGCATCCGGCCGAACATCTCGACCTTCCGTGTGCGTGACGAGGGGGAGGGCTTCGACTGGCGGAGGTACAACACCGCCACCGGAACCGACGGCCTGGACGAGAGCCACGGTCGGGGAATCCTGATGGCCGGCCACTACCTGACCAATTTGACCTACAACGACAAAGGCAACGAGGTCTACTTCGAGCTCGAGCATCCCCGGAGCGAGACGAACGCCGTTCCGGAGATGTTCACCGACCGCCGGGAAGTCGTCTTCAAGGACAAAGAGGTCGTCTTTACCGAAGGTGAGAAGTCGAGCCACCTCTACTACATCGTCTCCGGCAGCTTCGAGGTTCTCTACCAGGACAGGCGGATTTCGGTCCTCACGCCGGATGACATTTTTGTCGGAGAGATGTCCTTTCTCTTGAACAATCGGCGCTCGGCCACGGTCCGTTCGATGGGGCAGAGCGTGCTCTTGCGGGTCTCCAAGCGCGAGTTTATCGCGGCGATAAAGCAGAAGCCGCACTATGCGCTCTTTCTCGCCCGGCTCCTTTCCCAGCGCCTCGTGCGCCTCCGAGACGGCGGCATAGCCCCCTAAGCGATCGCCGACCCGAGCTACCGGTGTCGCCAGAGCTCCAATGCCAGAGACACCAAAAACCAGAGCGTGACGAATCCGGCGACGGCGAATCCGGCCATACCGAGGACGGAGACGTTATTCCAGAGGGGCGGGACGTTCGCCTGAATGATCAGCCCGGAGCTTACCAGAAGCGCCGCGACCACAAGCCCGAAGACCAGGCGGTAGCTGATCGTGTCGAGGGTGTGGCGGAGCGGCTCGAGACCCATCACCCGAAACCCGAGGCGCAGCTTACCGCTCTTCGCCTGCCGGAGAATCTTCCGGATGTCTCCCGGGAGCGCTCGAGTGAGCTCGGAATAGTCCTGCGTGAGCCCTATGAGCTCCTCTTGAACCTTCTGAGGGGTAATCCGCCGGAGGAGCAGCTTGTAGGCGAAGGGACGAACCACCTCGACAAAGTTGAAATCCGGGGAAAGCTGAACCCCCATCCCCTCCGCCGCGACCAAAGTCTTCATGACCAGCATTAGATTCGCCGGGACCTTGAGGTCGTATCGAACCACCAGCCGGAGAAGCTCCATGAAGAAGCGGTTGATATCGATTTCGCCGAAGGCCGCGTCTGCGTACTCCTCGATAAGGAGATCTACGTCGTCCCGGAGGAGGTCGAGGCGATGGCTCCCGAGACGTTGACCGGTCAGGCGGAGCATCGCCTCGGTGACCCGGTCGGCGTCGTGCTGCACGGTTCCCAGGATGGCCTCGACCAAGAGCTTGCGTTGCCGGGGTTTGAGACTCCCGACGATACCGTAGTCGAGAAAGCAGATGCGATGGTCTTCGAGAATCAGGATGTTTCCCGGGTGGGGGTCCGCGTGGAAGACACCGTTGGCCATAACCTGTTCGAGAACGATATCGACGCCCCGGGAAGCGATCCGCTCCTTGCGTTCCTCCTGGTTCTCTGCGGCGATAACCTCCGCGAGGCGCTCACCTTCGACGTATTCCATCACCAGAATGCGGTGGGTCGAGAGCTTCGGGACGGTGTAGGGGACGTAGAGCTTCCTGCTGTGTTTGTACTGCTCCCGAAAGAGTTCGAGGTTGTGCCGCTCACGCTCGAAGTCGAGCTCTTCCACGATGGTCCGGCGGAACTCCTCGACGAGCTCGACGGGGCTAAAGAGACGGGCTCTCCGGACGGTCCGCTCGGCGAGGCTCGCTAAGAGGAGCAGAATGTCGGTGTCGGTATCGATCAGCTCTTCGATGCCCGGGCGCTGCACCTTTACCGCGACCTCTCGTCCGTCGAGGAGCGTCCCCCGGTGCACCTGGGCGATCGACGCCGAGGCGGTGGGAATCCTTTCGAAGGAGGAGAAATGGTCCGCGAGGGATCCTTCTAAGTCGCGGTTCAGAGTCTTTTCGACATCCGCGTAGGGAAAGGGGGCAACGTTGTCCTGAAGGTTGGTCAGTTCCCGGGTTACCTCGATGGGAAGGAGATCCGTCCTGCCGCTGGCGATTTGCCCGAGCTTGATAAAGGTCGGGCCGAGCTCTTCGAAGGCGAGGCGGATCATCTTGGCCCGCCGTTCCATTCCCGGGGCCGTGTCCCGTTTCCACCCCTCTGCGGTCTTCAGACTCCGAAAGACTCGGTCGAGCCCCAACTGCTCTATCCAGTCCGAGAAGCCGTACTTTACCAAGACGGTTAGAATCTCCTGGAGACGTTGGGGATGTCGAAGGGTTCGCTTGAACCGTCGCCGGGCTGCTCCTCTCATACCGTTTCCGCTTTTAAGTGCTCGACGAGGGTGCCCCGCGTTTCCCGTGAGAAATCCTTCCAGCTGTCGATAGGCAACCGGATCCAGGCTATCGACGCGGTGCCGAGATGGAACGCTTCTCCCGTCAGGAGCTCTAGGAGCTCTTCGCAGGAGGGGTTGTGGCCTACGACGGCGAGACGGGCCGCCCCGTTCCCGCTTCGAGCTATCACTTTCAGGTAATCGCCGGCGTCGCTTCCGTAGAGATCCGGCTCCTCGAGGGGGGTCAAGGAGGAACCGAGGGTCTTCAGGGTGACTTCCGCCGTCCGCCGGGCTCGTACGGCCGGGGAGGAAACGATCAAGTCCGGCTGAATACCCTTATCCCGGAGCTTACCGGCCATCTCCACGGACTGCCGCAAGCCCCGGGGGGCCAGCTCCCGGTCGAAATCCGCCGTACCGTTCGCAGCCTTCTCCGTTTTGGCGTGGCGATAGATGAGTAGCTCCTTCACTTTCGTTCTCCTTCAAGGAGGCGCTCGGCCTCGACGACGGCCTCGGCTATCCAGGCCTTACGGCCCCGAAGCCGGCTATCCCGGGTCCCATAGAAGAGGCTGACCGTGGCCGTCTCGATGCCGCAGTAGGCAAACACGCCTTCCCGCCAGAACCGGGCTATCGGTTCTGAGGCCGGCGGGGCCGGGCGGTCGGTGGTCGCAACCACCAGGGCACTCTTGCCGGTCAACAGGGGTCGAAGAGTCTGCCGGCCGAACTCCGGGCCGTCGTAGGTAAAAGCTACTCCGGCTTGGAAGACACGGTCAACGAATCCCTTGAGAATAGCCGGAGCCCCTCCCCACCAATCCGGGTGTCCGAAGACCAGGAGAGAGCTATTTCGGATCGCTTCTTGATAGCGTACCACCAGAGGATCGAAGGACGCCCTCCGGCGAACCTCTTCGAGAGTCAGTGTCGGGTCGAAACGGTCCTCGTAGAGGTCAAAGACCTCAACACCGGCCCCGGTATCCTGGAGACGACGGGCGATTTCTCGGCAGCAGGCGGTTACGAGGCTCTCCTGATTGGGGTGGCTAACAAAAATAGCCGCCCGTAACTTCTGGATACTTTCCGGCATCGCTGCTACACTCCCACTCGATTGTACAACGCTACCGGCGCGTCGATCGAGCGCTTGCTTGGAGACGCCTCTATTAGTAGCTTACTAACAATACGTGGGGAGTATGTATATGGTAAGCAAAGGAGCATGCCTCGATTCATTGAAGCGAGTGATAGATCCGGAAATCGGATTGAATATCGTCGATGTCGGGCTTGTCTATCGCATAGAGCCGAAGGAAGACAGCATCGAAGTGGACTTCACCTTGACCACTCCGGCGTGTCCCCTCGGCGACGTCATCAGGAACGATATTGTCCGGGTTCTCCAGGAGGACACCGGCATCGAAAACATAGAACCGAATCTCGTCTGGAATCCTCCCTGGAGCATGGACTTTATGAGCGAGGAAGCACGGCTGGAGCTCGGTTACCCGATTTAAGCCTCTTTAAGGAGCAACGACATGCAGTTAGAGATCCGCGACCTCCGCGCGTCCATAGACGG